>JAJDEV010000242.1 GCA_029259605.1 Planctomycetota bacterium
GCAGATAGCCCCAGATGCGGCTCGCATCGCCGGCGCGCGCGAGGCGCGGATCGAGGGTCGAGCGCATCAGCAGGGGATCGACGCTCGGCCCCGGAGCGATGAGGTGAACGGCACGCAGCACGTTGGTTTCGAGCGCGACCACCGTCGCCGTGCCCGACGCCGAGTGGTCGTCGAGGAGCGCGAGCAGGTCGAAGGCGTTCGCGAGGCTCGTCGTCGCGATCGCGGAGCTGACCTGCGAGCGCCCGGCCTGAACCGCGCGCGAACACAGAAGGTTGATCCAGCGACCGACGCGCGGCAGCGACGGCGTCGCGTAGCGGTCGTATTCGGTGCGCTCGGAGCGGATCGACGTGCGATAGGCGAGCGACGTGCCCGCTTCGAGCGCGGCGCGTGCGTCGGGCGACGCGAGCAGCTCGGTGACGCTGTCGAAGAACGGCAGGATCGGCTCGAGGCGTTGCTCGAGCGTCGACACGTTCTCCTCGACCCACCACGCCGGCGGTCCGTCGTCCCAGGGCGCGCTGGCGTCGAGGAAGGCGTCGAGTCCGTCGAGCTCGTTGAAGAAACGCGGCGCGCCCTCCGGCACCTCGGCGCGGCGCGGCGGGGGGAGCATCTCCATCTCGCGCAGTTCGCGGACCTCCTCGGCGAACTGCTCGTCGGGGGTCTCCGGTGCGAGCCGGTCCTCGCACGAGGCGAGGGCGAACGCGGCGAGCGCGAGCGCGAGCGTGGTCCGCGGAGTGTGGTGGCGAGCGAGCATGGGGTCCTCCCGCATCGACCAGCGGGGTCGCGCGGCTAGACTGTCAAATCAGCAGGCGAGCGCTGCCATTGTGGCGCGAGAGCCCCGGGGAGGCGGTCTCGAGTGGCGCCGGAAGCCCGCTCCAGGCCGCTTTTCTAAACGGTCCGGAGCTTGCGATCAAGCCCGTGGTCGCGGCCCGAGCGCGCGCTTCGGTGCGGCGGACCGCGACCCTTCGCATCGCATCAGAACTCGGCGCGCCGCGGCGCTCGCCCGCTCCCGGGCGAACCCCCGTGGCCCGCCTCTCCCAAAGGAATCGACAGATGAGAGCCATCAGAACGACCCTTCCGTCCATCCATCCGTTCGGCTTCGCCGGCCTCGCCCATGACGTCGATCGCTTCTTCCAGGCCGTGAACGGGACGCCGCGCGCCGGCGAGCGCGTGCTGCGCAACCCGCGCGTCCGCGTGGATCTGTGGACGACCGAAGACGAAGTGATCGTGACGGCCGAGGTGCCCGGCATCCCGGCGGACGCGCTCGAGATCACCGTGACCGGCGACGTCCTTTCGATCGTCGGCGAGAAGAAGGCCCCCGAGCACGCCCCGGAGTCGGGCTTCTTCGAGCGTACCTTCGGCACCTTCGAGCGCGAGATCGCGCTCCCGGTCGCCGTCGACCCCTCCGCCGTGCGCGCCGAACACAAGGACGGCGTCGTCACGCTGCACCTCCCGATCGCCAACGCGGTCAAGCCGCGTCGCATCGAGCTGAACGCCGCGCCGCGCGAAGCGGCCGAGTAGGGCCGCTGCGGGGTGTGTGAGCGCGGACCCGGTTCCGTGTCACACACCCCGCATCACGCGAGGATGTCGTGCACCACGCGGCCGTGGACGTCGGTCAACCGGTAGTTGCGTCCCTGGTGGCGATAGATCAGGCGCTCGTGGTCGATGCCGAGGCAGTGCAGGATCGTCGCGTTGACGTCGTGCACGTGGATCGGGTTCTCGACGATGTTGTAGCCGAAGTCGTCGGTGGCGCCGTAGCGGATGCCCGGCTTCACGCCGCCGCCCGCCATCCACATCGTGAAGCAGCGCGGGTGGTGGTCGCGCCCGTAGTCGTCGCGCGTGAGCTTCCCCTGGCAGTATGTCGTGCGTCCGAACTCGCCGCCCCAGACGACGAGCGTGTCCTCGAGCAAGCCGCGCTGCTTCAGGTCCGTGATCAGCGCCGCGCACCCGCGATCCGTATCGCCGCACTGGAGCGCGAGGTCGGCGGGCAGGTCGAAGTGCTGGTCCCAGCCGCGGTGGAAGATCTGGACGAAGCGCACGTCGCGCTCGGCGAGGCGGCGCGCGAGCAGGCAGCTCGCGGCGAAGGAGCCGGGGCGCCGCACGTCGGGACCGTAGAGGTCGAGCACGCTGTCGGGCTCGCCCGCTAGGTCGAAGAGCTCGGGCACCGACGACTGCATGCGGTACGCGAGTTCGTACTGCGCGATGCGCGTGTCGATCTCGGGGTCGTGCACGACCTCGCTCCGGCGCGCGTTCATCTCGCGCAGCGCGTCGAGCATGCGCCGACGCAGGGGCGCGTCGATGCCGGGCGGATCCGAGAGGTAGAGCACCGGATCACCGTGCGCGCGCAGCGGCACGCCCTGATGGCGCGTCGGCAGGAAGGCCGTGCCCCACAGGCGCGAGAAGAGCGCCTGCGCGTTGCGCTTCGCGCTCCACGACGGATGCAGCACGACGAACGAGGGCAGGTCGCGGTTCTCGCTGCCGAGTCCGTACGAGACCCACGCGCCCATGCTCGGCCGCCCGGGTTGCTCGGTGCCGGTGACGCAGAACGTGATCCCGGGGTCGTGGTTGATCGAGTCGGTGTGGACCGAGTGCATCACGCACAGGTCGTCGACGACCTGCGCGGTGTGCGGCAGGAGCTCGCTGACCCAGCGCCCGCTCTCCCCGTGCCGCGCGAACTCGAACTGCGACGGAGCGATGGGGAAGCGCTCCTGATTCGACGTCATCGTCGTGAAGCGCTGGCCGCCGATCACCGACGCGGGCAGGTCCTGATCGAACAGCTCGCGCAGGTTGGGCTTGTGGTCCCACAGATCCATCTGCGACGGCGCGCCCGCCATGAACAGGTAGATCACGCGCTTCGCGGTCGGGCGGTGGTGGGGGGCGAGGAGCAGCCCGTCGTCGAGCGCGGATCCGCGGGCCGCATCGGCGCCCAGCAGCGATCCGAGCGCAGCCGCGCCGATGCCCGTCGCCGAGCGCGCGAAGAACTGGCGCCGATTCAGCGTGCGCAGTCGCTCCAAGTCCTCGGGCGTCATTCCTTCGTCACTCCCTCATCGAGGTTGAGCAGCAGGTTCGCCACGACCGTCCAGGCGGCCAGCTCGGCGGCGTCGAACTCCCCGGCGACCGGGGACGCGCCCACCGCGAGCAGCGCGGCCGCCGCGTCCGGATCGTTCGCGTAGTGCGCGCGCGCGTCTTCGAGCAGCTCGAGCAACGGGCGCACGTCCTCGGCGTCGGGCTCGCGCGCGACCGCCGACCGCAACCCGAAGCGCACGCGCTCGCGATCGGACGCGAGCTCGGCGGACAGGATACGCGTCGCCAGCCCGCGCGCCGCCTCGACGAACTGCTCGTCGTTCAGCAGCGCGAGCGCCTGCAGTGGCGTGTTCGTCCGCTCGCGCCGCAGCTTGCACGACTCGCGCGTGGGCGCGTCGAACAGCGTCATCGTCGGCGGGGGGGAGGTGCGCTTCCAAAACGTGTAGAGGCTGCGCCGATAGTGCGCGTCGCCGTCGTCGCGCTCGAATTTGCCCGTATTGCTGCCGGTGTACGCCAGCGGTTCCCACAGCCCGTCCGGCTGGTACGGTCGCACGCTCGGTCCGCCGATGTGCTCGACGAGCAGTCCGCCGATCGCGAGCGCCGAATCGCGGATGCGCTCGGCGTCCAAGCGATAGCGCGGCGCGCGTCCGAGCCAGCGATTGCGCGGATCGGCCACGCGCTTGTCGGAAGTGACCGTGCTCGACTGGCGATAGGTGGCCGATGTGACGAGCTCGCGCACGAGGCGTTTCACGTCCCAGCCGTGTTCGATGAAGTCGAGCGCGAGCCAGTCGAGCAGCTCGGGATGCGTCGGCCGCGCGCCCTGGATGCCGAAGTCCTCGGTCGTGCGCACGATGCCGGCGCCGAAGAGCTCCTGCCAAATGCGGTTCACGGCGACGCGCGCGGTCAACGGGTGCGCGGGATCGACGAGCCAGCGCGCGAGGTCGAGTCGGTTCGCGCGTCGTTCGGCGGGCGCGTCGAGGTCGGGCAAGCGCGACGGCGTTCCGGGCAGGACCTCTTCGCCCTTCAGGTCGTACTGCCCGCGCTTCAGCACGTAGGTGTGTGCCGGCGTGTCGCGCTCCTCGATGACGAGCGAGCGCGGGATGGTCGCCTCGACCTCGCGCAGCGCGTACTCGAGCGCGCGCAAGCGGTCCGATGCGGGGGCCTGCGGCGCAACGCGCGCGCGGTAGTGGCGACGCAACGCCGCCCCTGCGCTCGCCGTGCGTTCGGCGTTCTGCAGCTCGCGCGCAACGCTGACGGGCAACCCGCCGAGCGAACGACCGTCCTCGCCGATCCGGAACGCGTAGCCGCCGAAGTCCTCGGTCGCGCGCACGACCAAGTGGTTCTCGCCGTCGCGCAGCGCGAGCTCGAACGCGCGCTCCTCGAGCGGTACCTCGTGACCGACGCGATGCTCGAGGACGAGCTCGCCGTTCAGCCACACGCGCACGCTGTCCGCGGTCGCCGTCGGTGGAACGCGCGAGCGGAAGGTCCCGAGCGTGAACGGCACGACGCGCGCGCCGTCGCTCGTGAGCGCACGGTACGAGTAGGTCGCGGAGTGCTCGCCGTTCTGCTTGGCGAAGCGCGCCTCGGGCCAGTGCGCGTGCTCGACCCACTCGACGTCGCCGACGCGTTCGGTGAGGCGCGGCGCGCCGGCGGCGAGTTCGAGCTCGGTGGCGGGGGCGAGCGGTCCGAGCGTCCACCACGCACCGGCGGCGAGCGGCGCGAGCTGCGCCGCGGCGCTGGTGGCGACGCGCATGCGCTCCATGGCGGAGGGCGCGTCGACTCCCGGTCGCATGCGGGTGTGGATGCGGAGCCGCAGTTCGCCCGCGCCCGTCGCGTCGGCGCCGGCCTCTACCAATAGATAGAGAACGTGCGGTTCGCCCGGGTCGTCCGCGATCCAGCCCGTCGCGCGGTTGCCGTCGATGGCCTCGCGCACGTCGAGCTTGAAGCGCGTGTCGTCGGCGCGCGCGTCCGCGAAGGCGAGCGGCGTGAACGCGCCGTCCGCGGCGCGCCACTCGGCCTCGACCTCGTCGACGAGGAACTCGCCGGCCGCGTCGATCTCGGGCGCGAGCGGTGTGATGTCGATGCGCACGGCGACCGGCGCTCGATCGACGGCGCCGGTGAGTTCGTACGAGCCCGCGCCGAGGTCCACGGGCGTCGCGTCGAACGGTGCGAAGCGCGCAGCGTGTGTGGTGCGCGCGCTCTGCTCCCACGCGAGCTGCGCGCGATCGAGTTCGGCGTCGTCGATCTTCAGCGCGCGCTCGCGCGCCGCGATGCGCGCACGCAGGTCGTCGCGCGCCGCGGCTTGTTCGGGGGACGGGAGTTCGACCGACGGCTCGGGATACGGCGCGTTCCCGTCGCGCGCCGCGCCGGCCAGGTTGCCGAAGAAGGCGAAGAACTCGAAGTACTCGCGCTGCGAGATCGGGTCGAACTTGTGGTCGTGGCACTGGGCGCAACCCATCGTCATGCCGAGCCACGTGGTTGCCACCGTGTCGACGCGGTCGACGGCGTACTTCACGTAGTACTCCTCGTCGATCACGCCGGTCTCCGACGTCGTCGGGTTGCAGCGGTTGAAGCCGGTCGCGACGCGTTGTGCGAGCGTCGGGTCGGGCAGGAGGTCGCCGGCGAGCTGCTCGACCGTGAACCGATCGAACGGCAGGTTCGCGTTGAAGGCGTCGATGACCCAGTCGCGGTAGGGCCAGATGCCGCGCTCGTTGTCGAGCGACAGGCCGTGCGTGTCGCCGTAGCGCGCGGCGTCGAGCCAGGAGCGCGCCATGTGCTCGCCGTAGCGCGGCGACGCGAGCAAGCGATCGACCGCGCGCTCGTACGCGTCGGGTGCTTCGTCCGCGAGGAACGCGTCGAGCTCGGCCACCGTCGGCGGCAGGCCGGTCAGGTCGAGCGACACGCGCCGCAAGAGCGTCGCCGGGTCCGCCTCGGGCTCGGGCGCGAGGCCCTGCGCTTCGAGGCGCGCCAGCACGAAGCGATCGATCGCGCCGCGCGGCCACGCCCCGTCGTTCACTGCCGGCGGCTCGGCGCGCGTCGGCGCCACGTACGCCCAGTGCTCCGTCCACTCCGCGCCCTCGTCGATCCAGCGCCGCAGGAGCTCGATCTCGTCCGCGGTCAGATGCTTGTCGAAGTCCGCCGGCGGCATCGGATCGTCCGGATCCGTGATGCGGTAGTAGAGCTCGCTGTCCGCGCTGTTGCCGGGGACGATGGCGAAGTAGCCCCCGAGGTCGGCGAACGCGTCGTCGCGCCGATCGAAGCGCAGGTCGGCCTCGCGCTTGTTCTCGTCCGGCCCGTGACACTCGAAGCACGTGTTCGAGAGGATTGGGAGGATGTCGCGCCCGAAGTCGATCGCGTCGTCGGCGCGTTCTCCTGCCGTCGTTCCGCGCGCGACACCGACGGCGAGCGAGAGCGTCGCGACGGCGAGCGCGATGGCCGCGCGGGGTTCGCGCCGAGCGCTCGGAGAGTCGGGTCGTTGAAGCATCGGTCGATTCGAGGCGATCGTATCCTAACGGTCCGCGCAAGTGCTCACGGGATGCGTTTCGCGAGGGCGTTCGGGAGCGTACGGCGCGCGGGCGACGAGCGTGAGGAGCGGGCGGCGAGTCTCGCGGAGGGCGGAGCCGGTTGGCACTCTTGTGCCGCCCCATGGTCTTCAGCTCCCTGACGTTCCTGTTCGCGTTCCTGCCGCTGGTGCTGGTGGCGTACTTCGTCGTGCCGCGCGTCGCCAAGAACGCGGTGCTGTTGGCGTCGAGCCTCGTGTTCTACGCCTGGGGCGAGGGCGAGTGGGTCGCGCTCATGCTCGTGTCGATCGCGCTGAACTGGGTCGGCGGGCTGGCGATCGCGCGGACGCGGGCGAGCGGGAGCGGGGGCGCCGTGCTGGCCGTCTTCGTCGGCCTCGACCTCGCGCTCCTGGCCGCGTTCAAGTACGCGAACTTCCTCGCGGACAACGCGAACGCGCTGCTCGGGACGGCCTTCGAGCTGGATCCGGTGCACCTTCCCATCGGGATCTCGTTCTTCACGTTCCAGGCCCTGTCGTACCTGGTCGACGTGCGCCGCGGCGACGCCGAGGTGGACAAGAACCCGCTGAACGTCGCGCTCTACATCTCGATGTTCCCGCAACTGATCGCGGGGCCGATCGTGCGCTATCACGACGTCGCGCGGCAGATCGCGGAGCGCGTGGTCGGGCGCGAGGACTTCGCCTACGGCGTGCGGCGCTTCGTGCTCGGGCTCGGGAAGAAGGTGCTCGTCGCCAACGTGCTCGCGCGCGTGGCGGACGGCGTGTTCGCCCTCGGCGCGGCCGAGATGTCGGCGCCGCTCGCGTGGCTCGGCGCCGTTTGCTACGCGTTCCAGATCTACTTCGACTTCTCGGGCTACTCGGACATGGCGATCGGGCTCGGGCGGATGTTCGGGTTCCGGTTCCTCGAGAACTTCGAGCACCCGTACATCGCGTGCTCGGTGCAGGACTTCTGGCGCCGCTGGCACATCTCGCTCTCCACGTGGTTCCGCGACTACCTGTACGTGCCGCTCGGCGGCAACCGCGTGGCGACCTGGCGCGTGTATCTGAACCTCGGGCTCGTGTTCTTCCTGTGCGGACTGTGGCACGGCGCGGCGTGGAACTTCGTGGTGTGGGGGCTGATGCACGGGACGTTCCTCGTCCTCGAGCGAGCGGGGGGAGGCGCGCGGCTCGCGCGCGCGCCGCGCCTCGTCGGGCACGCGTACACGCTCTCCGTCGTCCTGGTCGGCTGGGTGTTCTTCCGCGCGGCGACGCTGGGCGACGCGGTCGCGTTCCTCGAGGTCATGTTCGCCGGTGGCGCCGCCGACCCGCTGCCGCTCGCGAGCTTCCTCGACCGCGAGGTCGTGCTCGCGCTCGTCGTCGCGGCGGTCGGTTCGGTGCCGCTCGCGGCGCGCATCGGCTTGCTGCGCGAGAAGGCGGAGAGCGCCGCGTTCGCCGCGGCGCGCCTCGCGTTCGTCGCCTCCGTCTTCGGCGCGACCGTGCTCTACCTGGTCGCCGGCACCTACAACCCGTTCATCTACTTCCGCTTCTGATGAGCGCGCGCACCACACGGCTCGACGACACGCTGACGATCGGCGCGTTCGTGCTCGCGCTCTTCGTCCCCGCGTTCCTCACCTGGCGCGCCGACGACGAGGCGATCTCCGAAAGCGAGAATCGCGCGCTCGCGACGCGCCCGCAGCTCGAGTGGAGCGCCGCCGGCCTGAACGCGTTCCCCGGGCGCTTCGACGCGTACTACGGCGACCAGTTCGCCCTGCGCGCGCCGCTGCTCCCGCTCTACCACCGCCTGCGCTTCGAGCGCTTCGGGATCTCGCCGACCGACGAGGTGATCGTGGGGGAGGACGGCTACCTGTTCCTGACCGAGGGCACGCTCGAGTTCGAGCCGCTCTCGGAGGCGCAGCTCGCGAACTGGGCGCAGGAGCTGACGCGGCGCCGCGACCTGCTCGCGGCCGACGGCATCGAGTACGTCTTCGTCGTCGTGCCCGACAAGACGGACATCTATCCCGAGTTCCTGCCCGCGTACCTCGCGCGCAAGAAGACGGCCTCGCGCATCGACCGATTCTGCGCCGAGATGGAGCGCCGCACCGACGTCCCGGTGCTCAACCTGAGCCCCGTCGTCGCCGCGGCCAAGGGCGAGGACGAGCTCTACTACCGGAACGACCCGCACTGGAACGCGTTCGGCGCCTACCTCGGTTGCCGCGCGCTCGTCGAGCGCATGGCGCCGTGGCTGCCCGGCGTCGAGCTGCCCGCGTGGGAGCACTTCGCGATCGAGAAGCGTCGCTTCCGCGGCGGCGGGCTCGCGCGCATGATGGGGCTCGAGGACCTCCTGCGCGAGCGCTCCTACAAGCTCCCACGCAACGAGTTCGCCGGCTGCGCGAAGCGCTTCGACATCACGCCGCCGCCCGAGCCCTCGTTCGGAACCGAGTGCGCGACCGGCACCGGCCGCGTGCTGATGTTCCGCGATTCGTACGCGACCGCCATGGCCCCCTTCCTCTCCGAAACGTTCGCGCGCATCACGTACCTGTGGATGCGGCCGAGCTTCGCCGACTTCCGGCGCGAGGTGCGCGCCGAGCGGCCGACCGTCGTGATCGAGGAGCGCGTGTCGCGCTTCCTCAACGCGGAGGCGACGTCGAAGTGAGGGCGCGCTTCCTGTTGCTCGGCCTCGCGCTCGCGGCGTGTGCCGACACGGAGCCCGCCGACGCGCGCCCGAACATCGTGCTGATCCTCGCCGACGACCTCGGCTGGGCGGACGTGGGCTACCAGGGCTCGACCTTCTACCGCACGCCGCACATCGACGCGCTGTCCGCGCGCGGGCTCACGTTCTCGAACGCCTACGCGCCGTCCGCCGTCTGCTCGCCGTCGCGCGCCGCGATCCTCACCGGCCTCTCGCCCGCGCGCCTCCAGATCACGCGCGCCCTCGGCGGCGCGCCGTCGACCGAGCCGTCTGGCCCGGCGACGACCGGCCCCGCGAACAAGCGCGTGTGGGAGCCGATCGCGCGCGAGTCGATCCCCGCCGGCACGCCGACCTGCGCGTCCGTCCTGCGCGCCGTCGGCTACCGGACGGCGCTGATCGGCAAGTGGCACCTCGGCGGCGACCCGCGCGACCTCGGCTTCGACGTCGTGATCGGCGCGGGGCGCGAGGGCGCGACGCCGAGCTACTTCGCGCCCTACGGCCTGCCCGGCCTCGAGGACGCGCCGCCGGGCGAGTATCTGACCGACCGCCTCACGGACGAGGCGCTCGAGTTCCTGCGCGCATCGAGCGGCGCGCCCTTCTTCCTCTATCTATCGCACTTCGCCCCGCACTCGCCCTTCGAGGCCAAGGCGGACGTCGTCGAGCGCTACGCCGCGCGCGTCGACCCGAACGGCGCGCAACGAAACCCCGTGTACGCCGCGATGGTCGAGAGCCTCGACGACAGCGTCGGCCGCATCGTGGCCGAGCTCGACGCCCTCGGCCTGACGGAGCGCACCTTGCTCGTCTTCACGTCGGACAACGGCGGCTGGGTCGAGCGCCGCGGCGCGGATGGCGAGGAGCCGTACCACGTGACCTCGAACGCGCCGTTGCGCTCCGGCAAGGGTCGCCTGTACGAGGGCGGCGTGCGCGTGCCGACGATCGCGTCCGGCGCCGGCGTGCGCGCCGGCACGACCGACGAGCCGATCCTCGGCACCGACTTCCTCGCGACGTTCACGCGCGCCGCCGGCATCGCACTGCCGAAGACCGACGGCGTCGCGCTCAACGACCTGTTCGCCACGCACGAACCGCTCGCCCGCGACGAACTCGTCTTCCACTTCCCGCACCAATCCCTCGCGAGCAGCATCCGCGCCGGCGACCACAAGCTGATCCACTTCTACATCCGCGATCGCGACGAGCTCTTCGACCTGAGCGCGGACGTCGGCGAGGAGCACGACCTCGCCGCCACGAACTCCAAGCTCGCCGCCGACCTCCGCGTACGCCTCGAGTCCACACTCGACGCCGAGGGCGCCGTCCGCCCCACGCGCAACGACGGGCGAAGCGAATGAAGCGTCACTGGCCGTGCTTCCTGCTCTTGACTCTCACCCTGGTCGACCTCTTCATCGCCGACCCTCTGCCGTTCGTCGATGAAGCGCTGCTGTCGACCCTGACCGCGCTGTGCTTCCGCAGGCGCGGCAAGCACGAAGAGACGAGGTCAGGCTAGCGTTGCCGCGTTCGCCAAGCCTCGGCCGTCGAGCGTCGCCCGACGCGGTGCAGTCCTTAGGAAGAGGAGGATCTGCGGCCGTAACCCGTTGTTCTGAAAGGCGGCGCGGCTTGGAGTGCGCCCGTGCGGAAGGCTAACGTAAGGCAGAGTTGTGACGCGCACCGGGTATGAGGTGATGCTGGCGCAGCCCGCTGCCTCCCGGTCTCTCGATGAACAACAGGACCTTCAACGCCTTGATGGCCAGGGGATTCCGTTCCCCGAAGGCTCAGGAGCTGGTGAGTCAGGGACGCACGCTAGGCTCCCTGCAGCGACTCCCTGCGACCGATCTCTCGGAGCTCGGCTTGACGGAGGCTGAAGCTGCGGCAGTCAAGAGCGGGCGTCCACCCATCCCCACCGAGACGTGCCATGCCATCTTCTACGATGCGGCTTGGACATGCTGCGTGTGCCAGATAAGGGAACGAGAGGTAATCCTCCACCACATCGTGCCTTGGAACGAGGGCCGCAGTCACGACAAGGACAACCTGGTTCTCATTTGCCTCGAGTGCCATGGCCGAGCCCACACGGTCCACTCGCTCAGCGCAAACCTGACTCGCGAGAAGCTCCGCGATGCCCGAGATCGTTGGTACTCGGATGTGAGGCACAACCGAACCAACATCGCCCTAGGCAAGACCAGTGAGCTCCATGTGAGCTCGATGTGGGATTACTTCAATCACAGGCGAGTTCTTGAGTGCGCCGCCGGCGTAGGCGTCGACGTGCAACACGAGCTCACGGCGCGGGGCCTGGTCGAGGCTGAACTTACCGATGAAGATGGCCTGCCAGTCTCGTTGAGAAACGGCGACAAGGCAAAAGAGCACCGCTTCATGTATGACCGCATCGGCGGACTTCGTCGAGGCCAGATGCCCGTCTACCGATTCTACTCACACCTGATTCGAGAGA
The DNA here is from genome assembly GCA_029259605.1 of Planctomycetota bacterium. Lineage (GTDB taxonomy): Bacteria > Planctomycetota > UBA1135 > UBA1135 > OFTM281. Next base: position 11,641 of record JAJDEV010000242.1, read on the forward strand.
TCCTGGAGCGCAGCTCATTCGCTGAGCTGACCTATGATTGGAGCCGCCAGAGGATTCTCAGCCTTGTCAGGCCAGGCACCATCGTGCTTTGCAAGGGAGCCCACTCCTTCAGGCGTCATCATGCGTCGGGATTAGATGGCCCGGGGCAGCGAAGAACGGTGACCCGCAGGAAGGACGGAATCGCCCTCACCTTCTCCATCGACGCCTGGGAGTGCACCTCATCTTCTGCAAACTGGGACGCACTCTCAGGTCGGTCGGTTGTCACCTGTGTATCTTGGATTCGAGACCTTCATTCAGAGGGACGTGCACTTCAACTCTCGGCGAAGGCGCTCTCCATCGGCACCGGTCTCGGCCCGCCTCACCCCACGCCTTCCGCACCCGAAGTCCTCGAGCAGTCGGGTGAAGTGTTCAAGGAGGACCCCGACGCTGACGAGGTCTTCTAGCCGCAACAATCGATCTACGTGCCGGTGTGCTCGCCTGCGACGATCGCATGCGGCACGCCGGGGGGCGATCGGCGTCCATCGGCACCCGTCCAGGCATCCAAGTCATGACGACCGACCTCGTTGCCTTCAAACAAGTGATCTTCCTTGGCCGCGAAGGCTGGAGAACGTCTGCGAGAAGTCTGCAGCTGTCTAGGTTTCCGTTGCTGCCTCATAGCTCCCAGGCCGCAGTTCGAGAGATTCAATCGCGTTGCAGGCAATGGGCATCGCGGCGGTAGAGCACCGGTTTCCTAAAGCTCTAGTCGACCGCGAACACCCAACCGCTCTCGATGCGCGAGTACTCTCGCTACACGCCTTCCATCGAGCGCCGCCGACACGATGCCGCCCGCGTAGCCCGCACCCTCGCCGCACGGGTAGAGAGCGCGCGTCGCGCTCTCGAGCGTTTCGCTGTCGCGCGGGATGCGGACCGAGGAGCTCGTGCGGGACTCGACGCCTAGGAGTTGGCCGAGCTCGGAGGCGAAGCCGGGGAGGCGTGCGTCGAAGTCGCGCAGGCCCTGGCGGATGCGCGTGAGCATGCCGGTTGGGAGCACGTCCGCGAGGTCGACGGCGGCGAGGCCGGGGCGGTAGCTCGTCGCGAGCGGGTCGGGCGTGCCGCAGTCGCCCGCCGCGACCGCGTCGGCGCGTTGCGAGGGCGCGCGGTTCGCGCCGCCGGCGGCGTGCGCGGCGACGGACTCGATCGCGTGCTGCAAGCGCACGCCGAAGAGCGGGTCGTCGGCGGGTGTGCGCGGGAGCGCGAGCGTGTCGCCCGGGCCAAGGTCCACGCCGAGCGCGCGCGCGCGTTCGAGCAACGCGCCGAAGCCCTGCCGCTCGCCCTCCTCGCCGCACCAGTCCTCGGGCTCGATCGCGACGACCAACCCCGAGTTCGCGTAGGGCGAGTCGCGCCGCGACAGGCTCATGCCGTTCACGACGACGCGCTCGGGCGACGTGGTCGCAGGCACGACGAAGCCGCCCGGGCACATGCAGAAGCTGTAGACGCCGCGGCCGTCCACGTTGGTCGTCAGCTCGTAGAACGACGCCGGCAGGTCGCACGGGCCGCGCAGGCCGCCGTACTGGCGCTCGTCGAGCCATGGCTGCGGGTGCTCGACGCGCACGCCCATCGCGAAGCCCTTCGGCTCGAGCGTCGCGCCGGCGCGGTGCGCCATCAGCAAGGCGTCGAGTGCGCTGTGTCCCGTGGCGAGCACGCACGCGTCGGCTTCGATGCGCTCGCGCTCGTTCGTGTCGAGGTCGCGCACGAGCACCGCCGCGACGCGTCGCTCGCCGCCGGCCTCGCGCGTCTCGATCTCCTCCGCGCGCGCGCCGAAGCGCACCTCGCCGCCCGAGCGCAGGATCGTCTCGCGCATCGCGCGCACGACCTCGGGCAGACGGTTCGAGCCGACGTGCGGGCGCCAGCTCGTGAGGATGTCCTCGGGCGCGCCGTGGGCGACGAGCGTCTCGAGCACGGCGCGGATGTCCTGCTTCCTGCCGCTGCGCGTGTAGAGCTTGCCGTCCGAGTAGGTGCCCGCGCCGCCCTCGCCGAAGCAGTAGTTGCTGTCGGGGTCGGCCGCCTCGCCGCGGTTCAGCGCGCGCAATGGCTTGCGGCGCGTCTGCACGTCGCGCCCGCGCTCGAGCACCGTGACGCGCACGCCGCTCGCCAAGAGATCGAGCGCGCAGAAGAGGCCCGCCGGTCCGCTGCCGACGATCACGACGTGCGGCGCGTCGTCGCGCGGTCGCTCGAAGGTCGGCGGCTCGAGCGCGAGCGGCGGCGGCAGTTCCTCGCCGTGCTCCCACACTCCCACGACCACCTGCCACACGCGCTCGCGCCGGCGCGCGTCGAACGACACGCGCTTGGTGCGCACGAGCGCGATGCGCTCCTCGGGCATGCGCAGCTTGCGCGCGGCGAGGCGGCGCAGCTCGGACTGCGCGAGCGACGGCGGATCCTCGGCGGGGGGGAGGCGGAGTTGGACATCGCGCGGCATGGCTATTCGGGCTTCCACGCGGGCGGTTCGAGCCGGCGCTTGCCGTCCTTCGAGCGCGTCACATTCGCTTCGCCGTCCCCGAACTCGCGATCCCACAGCTGGCAGGTCACCTCGACGTGCTTCTGGTCGAGCCCCTCGCAATAGTTCGTGTAGATGCAGCGCCGCACCTCGTCGCCGCGGCCGAGCTCGACCTTGCGGAACCAATCGGGATCGGCGAGCGACTGGCGCGCGGCGCCGACGAAGTCGCACGCGCCGTCGCGCAACGCGGCCTCCGCGAGGTCGAACGAGTTGATCCCACCGCAGCCGACGACCGGCGTCGCGTGTCCGGCCGCGTGCACGCGCTCGCGCACGGCGGCGGCGAGCGGCAGGTTGCGGCCGAACGGTGAGCCGTCGACGAAGACGGTCGGCATGCACTCGAGCCCGCTCGGTCCGGTGTACGGGTACGCGGCCTGTCCGACCTTCGGCTGCTTGGCGTCGTCGAACTTGCCGCCCTTCGAGAGCGAGAGGAAGTCCATGCCCGCCGCGGCGAAGCGCTCGCCGTAATAGGTCGCGTCGTCGATGCGGCTGCCGCCCTCGATGACCTCGTCGCCGAGGAAGCGGCACCCGACCGCGTAGTCCGCGCCGACGCGCGCGCGCACGGAGGCGAAGACCTCGAGCGGCAGGCGCACGCGGTTCTCGCGTGAGCCGCCGTAGCCGTCCGTCCGCCGGTTCGTGCGCGAGAGGAACGAAGCCATCGTGTAGGCGTGCGCGAAGTGCAGCTCGACGCCGTCGAAGCCGGCTTCCTGCGCGCGCGCGGCGGCGTCCGCGAAGAGACTCGGGAGCGTCCGGGGCAGCTCGGCGATGTGCGGCAGGTGCATGTCGTCGACGCGCTCGCGGTAGCCGTGCTCGAGGTCGCTCGCCTCGCGCTCGGACAGAACGGCGAGCAGCTCGTCGTGGGGGAGCGCGAGCAGCGCGGCGCGGACGTCGTCGTCCGATCCGCCGGGTGCCACGCGTTCGCGATGCGCGTCCGTGATGGTGAGGAAGCGCGAGAGGAACTTCTCCCTCTCCGGCCGCCGTCGGATCGAGAGGAAGTCGATCGTCTGGATCAGCAGCCGCGTCGCGCCGCCCGAGCGCTCGCGCACCACGCGCACCAGCTCGCGCAGGCCCGGCAGGAAGCGGTCGTCGCCGATGCGCAGCAGCGGGCCGCTCGCGATCTCGCGGATGCCGGTGGCCTCGACGACCAGCACGCCGGGTCGCCCGTCCGCGAAGCGCCCGTACCAATCGAGCACCTCCGGCGTCACGAAGCCGTCCTCGCTCGCGCGCCACGGCACCATGGCCGGCACCCACGTGCGCGTGCGCGTCTCGACCGGACCGATGCGGCCCGGCGAGAACAGCAGGCTCTCCGCGGCGACGGCGCGCGTCGGCCACGCGGCGTCGGGGAGCGGAGTGCGCACGCGCTTTTTCGCCGAGTCGTTCACGCGCGGATTCTACGCGGCTGGCGGTCGGGCCTCTGCCCCGGCATGCTTTTGGTTCGATGAGCGAGAGAGCGAAGAACGGATCGGACGCGCGCGTCGCGCTCGTCACCGGCGGGAGCCGTGGGATCGGCGCGGCGATTTGCCGGCGCCTCGCGTCGACGGGGACCGCGGTGCTCGTCGCCGCGCGCGGGCGGGACGCGTGCGTCGAGCTCGCGGACGAGCTGACGAGCAATGGCGGCGTCGCCTGGCCGCTCGTGCTCGACGTCACGGATCCCGAATCGATCGCGCGCGCCACCCGCGAGGCGCGCGAGCTCGCCGCCGACGTGGGGCCGATCTCCTGGCTCGTCAACAACGCGGGTATGGCGGTCAGCGCGCCGTTGCTCCCGAAGGCGCCGCCCGAGGTGGATCCCTACGAGGCGCACTTTCGCATCAACTTCCACGGCGCGCGGCGGATGGCCGAGGCGCTGTTGCCGGAGATGAAGGCCGCGGGCTACGGGCGCGTGGTCAACGTCGCGTCGTCCGCGGGGCTGCGCGGCTACGCGTACGTCGCGGCGTACTGCGCGTCGAAGTTCGCGCTCGTCGGCTACACGCTCGCGGCCGGCGCCGAGCTCGCGGGCTCGGGTGTGACGTTCAACGCCGTGTGTCCGCACTACGTCGACTCGCCGATGCTCGACCGCTCGATCGAGACGCTCATCGCGAAGACCGGTCGCAGCGCGGACGAGGCGCGTGACTTCTTCCGCAACGAGAACCCCGGCGGCGAGCTCGTGCGGCCGGACGAGATCGCGGAGACCATCGCGCAGCTCCTCGAGGGCGACGCGAACGCGATGCTGGTCGAGCTCGACGGCGCGAACCGCATCGAGCACACCCCGAACATCTCTTGGGGCGAACGCCCGAGCGAAACCGTATGAGTGACGAGCACGTGATCGAGTTCCTGAACCCCGAGGGTTGGAAGCAGGCGAGCGGGTACTCGAACGGCGTGCTGGCACCGGCGGGCGCGCGGCTCCTGTGCGTCGCGGGCCAGATCGCGTGGGACGCGGACCAACAGCTCGTCGGCCGCGGGGACTTCGTCGCGCAGTTCCGCCAGGCGCTCGAAAACGTCGCCGCCGTGGTGCGCGCCGCCGGCGGCGCACCCGAGCACGTGATCGAAGTCACGATCTACGTCACCGACAAGCGCGCCTACCTCGCCGACCTGCGCGCACTCGGCGCCGCCTGGCGCGCCGTCCTCGGCAAACACTTTCCGGCCATGGCGCTGGTCGAAGTCGCCGGCCTCCTCGAAGACGGCGCGCAGGTCGAGATCCAAGCCCGCGCCGCGCTGCCTTGATACGGAGTCGCACACCACCCGCAATTTCTCCAAGCAAGAGTGCCGCACCAAGGTCCGGCGGGTCGGATCGGTTCCGTTCGATTGACCAGGGGAGAGGTCGACCCGCCGGACCTTGGTGCGGCACTCTTGCTTGGAGAAATTGCGGGTGGTGTGCGACTCCGTATCATGCGCTGAGAAATTGCGGGTGGTGTGCGACTCCGTATCATGCGCGCATGGATCCCAAGACCTTTCGGTACGACGAGGCGGACGGTGTCGCGACGCTGCGGCTCGATCGTGAGGAGCGGCTGAACGCGCTCACGTTCGACAGCTACGCGGAGTTGCGCGACACGTTCGAGGCGCTGCAGACGCGCGACTCGGTGCGTGTGGTCGTGCTCACCGGCACGGGGCGCGCGTTCTGCACCGGCGGCGACGTCAAGGACATCATCGGTCGGCTGTTCGGTGTGAGCGACGCCGAGCTCGTGCGCTTCACGCGCATGACCTGCGATCTGATCGAGAGCATGCGCCGGCTCGAGAAGCCGATCATCGCGTCGCTCAACGGGACGACGTGCGGCGCGGGCGCGGTGATGGCGGCGGCGGCGGACATTCGCGTCGCGGCCGAGTCGGCCAAGATCGCCTTCCTCTTCACGAAGGTCGGGCTGTGCGGCGCGGACATGGGCGCGGCTTGGCTCCTGCCGCGCATCGTCGGCTTCGGACATGCGAGCGAGCTGCTCATGACCGGCGATTTCATCGGCGCCGATCGCGCGGCGGAGATCGGGCTCTACAACCACGTCGTTCCCGCGGAGGAGCTCGCGGCGAAGACGGCCGAGCTCGCGCGCAAGCTCGCCGACGGTCCCACCATGGGGCTCGCGGTCACCAAGCGCATGCTCAACGCCGAGGCGTCGATGACGCTGGGCGACGCGATGCAGGCCGAGGGTTGGATCCAGGCCGAATGCATGCGGCATCCGGACTATCGCGAGGCGTACGACGCGTTCATCGAGAAGCGCAAGCCGGACTTCACCAAGCACTCGTGGGCGGATCGGGCGGCGTCGTCGTGAGCGAGACCTCACAACTCGACGCGCTGCGCGATCGCACGCGCACGTTCGGGCGCGACACGGCGCCCGAGCTCGAAGGCTTGGCCGAGGCCGACGCGGCGCAGGCCGCGCTGCGCGCGCTCGCCGGCGCCGGCCTCGCGGCGTGGACCGTGCCTGCGCGCGACGGCGGCGCGGATGCCGGCAACCTGTGCGGGGCCGACACCGTGTCCGTGCGCGCGCTCTCGTGTCTGCGCGACGAGCTCGCGTACCACTCGGGCATGCTCGACGTCATGCTCGTCATGCAGGGACTGGGTTCGTTCGCGGTGGCGCGCGGCGGGAGCGACGCGTTGCGCGCCGACGTCCTGCCCGGCGTCGCGTCCGGCGAAGCGATCGCGGCGTTCGCGCTCACCGAGCCGGGCGCCGGCTCGAGCCTGGCCGACGTCGAGACGTTCGCCGCGAAGCGCGACGGCGCGTGGGTGCTCAACGGCCAGAAGACGTTCATCTCCAACGCCGGTATCGCGCGCTTCTACACCGTGCTCGCGCGCACCTCGGGCGAGAAGGGCGACGCGCAAGGGCTCTCGATGTTCTTCGTGCCCGCGGACGTGTGGGGCATCGACGTCGAGCCCTTCGAGGTCATCGCGCCACACCCGATCGGCGACGTGCGCTTCGTCGACTGCGAGCTGCCGGACGCGTTCCTGCTCGGCGAGGAGGGGGGCGGCATGGAGCTCGCGCTCGCCACGCTCTCGCGCTTTCGCACGTCGGTCGCCGCGGCAGCCAATGGCTTCGCGCGCCGCGCGCTCGACGAATCGCTCGCGCACCTCTCGCAGCGCAAGCAGTTCGGCAAGCCGCTCATCAAGAACCAGGCGCTGCGCTTCGACCTGGCGGAGATGGACGCGCGCCTGCGCGCCGCGCAGCTCTTGGTCGACGAGGCCGCACTGCTGGTCGACACCGAGCAGCCTTCGACGCTCGCCGTCGCGCGCGCCAAGCTGATCGCGACCGAGACCGCCGGCTGGATCTGCGACCGCGCGGTCCAACACCTGGGCGGCCTCGGCGTGAAGCGCGGGCACATCGTCGAGCGCCTCTACCGCGACGTGCGCGCGCTGCGCATCTACGAGGGGACGAGCGAGATCCAGAAGCTCATCATCGCGAACGAGCTCACGCGCTAAGGCCATGGCCAAGTTCCAGCGTCACCTCTTCATCTGCATCAACGAGCGCGCGGCGGAAAACCCCAAGGGTTGCTGCGCGTCGAAGGGCGCGGTGGAAATCGCTTCCGCATTGAAGAAGGCGGCCTACGACCGCGGTTTGAAGCGCGTCGTGCGCATCAACAAGGCCGGGTGCCTGGACCAGTGCGCGGTCGGTGTGACGTGCGTCGTCTATCCGGAGGCGGTCTGGTACGGTGGAGTCACGCTGGACGACGTGGACGAGATCGTCGAGCGCCATCTGATCGGTGGCGAGCCCGTCGCACGCCTCGTCCTTCCCGCGGAGCGCCTCACCGGGCGCGCCGTCACCCCGGACCCGAGTTCATGAGCACCACGCCGAACCTCCGAACGAGCCGCGGACGCCTCGCGCTCGACGAAGAGTCCAAGATGCTTCTGCGACGCATTGTCGAGAGCATGGGGCGGCGCCAGCTCACGTCGATCAACACGCTCGGGCACTGCTTGAAGTTCATCGCCGAGCTCGAGACGAAGGCGGACGTCGCCGCCGAGCTCGACCTCTCGTTGCGGCTGTTCCGACAGGTGCGCACGCTCTACGGCGAGCTCGGTTGGAAGGACATCGAGTCTGCCGTGCGCGACCGCCTCGACGACATCCCGTACCCGGACTCGCGCCTCGAGTTCGGCGTCGCGTACTACGTCACGGGGTTGGCGGAAGGCGTCGCGATGCAGAGCTACGTCGACAGCTCCTGCGCCGACTTCGCCGCGATCGCGCGCTCCCACGTCGAAGCGGCGGCGCGCCGCCCCGAGCCCTCGCGCTTCTACGCCTACTGCGAGGACGCGACGAACCGCCCGCAGGCACAACAGTTCCTCGATCGCTGGGTCGACATCGGACGTCGCTCGTTCGGACAACCGGGCAGCGATTCCGACGCGCGCGCCGTCGAGCTCGAGCTGCGTTCGCATTCGAACGCGCAGATGCTCGCCGACTTCGAGGAGCGCTTGCGCCCGCTGGTCGAACGCTGCGGGTTGGCGCTGCCGGCGGCCCGCTAGCAGGCCGTGGCTAGACTCACGGCGTCCTCGGAGGGTGATGGATCCGCGCTGACGAGGCGCGCTGACGACGCGTATTCGTGGATACTCGGAGGAAGCGGAACGCGGTCAGCGAGGATCCAGCGCGCTTCGAGGGTGGCGTGAGTTTAGCCACAGCCTGCTAGCCCG
>JAJDEV010000243.1 GCA_029259605.1 Planctomycetota bacterium
CAGGACTGGGGGTGGCGGAGCATTCACCCGACGTCTCGCATCGGGGATTCGGTCGTCGGTGTCGCCGCGAGCTGAGAACGAGCTGGAGCGCGAAATACGCGTCCGGCGCAGTGCTCGAGCAACACTTGGGCAGTCAGTTCATGGCGTCCGCAATCCATGCCGAGAATCACGACATCCTCGGCGCGCGTTGAATCCGCGCTGTTCGCGTTCCGCGCCCTCCGAGGTTCCAGCGAATCGCGTCGTCAGCGCGCGTGCTCTTCGGCGACCGCGGGGTAGAGGAACTCGAGCATCGGCTCGAGGCGCGTGCGCGCGTTCGCGTACGTGTGCGTTTGGCCGAAGCCGACGCGCCACTCGAGATTCGCCGCGTAGGCGAACTCCATGCGCACCAGGCGCGCGACCATCCGGATCGCGTCGGATGTCAAGCCGGTCTCGAGGTCTCCCGCGTCGAGATAGAACCGCGTGTCACTCGTCGCGCCCGCGGCCAGTCGGCTCACGAAGTTGGGCGCGGCCCAGAGCGACGGTGACTGCGCGCCGACTCCGCCGAACGTGTCCGCCGCATCCCAACCGGCGACGGTCGCGAGCAAGCCGCCGAGGCTGAAGCCGGACAGGAACGTGTGCTCGCGCCCGGGGAGCGTTCTAAAGCGCGCGTCGACGGCGACCTTCAGCTCCTCGCCGACGAAGCGCAGAAAGTCGTGCGCGCTGCCGCGCGGTCCACCGAACGGCCCGTAGTCGTCGCTCGGAATCGTGTCTTCGGGGCGACCTCCCGGATAGCCGGGGGTGTCCATCGCGACCATGATGAGCTCGCCGACCTGTCCCTTTTGAATGAGCCGCTCGACGACTCTCCCGCCGGGATCGAGCGTGCTCAGGCCGTTGCCCTCCCAGGCCTTCTCGCCGTCGTAGAAGTAGAGCACGGGGTAGCGGCGGTCGGGATGCACGTCATAGCCGCGCGGGAGCATCACGCGGTAGTGGCGCGTGACGCCGAGGACGTCCGAGTCGATCGACATGCGCATCGGCAGCACGCGTCGCGGTCCGGGAACGCTAGGGGCGGGCGCGTAGCTGAACACGTTCTCGTCCTGCACGAAGAGCGTCGCGAGTCGGGTCGTGTACACGCCGGTCGCCGGCTCGCGACCGCCCGCGATCCCGCGCACGAAGAACTGCACCTCGTCGGTCGCGCGCGCGAAGCGTGCCTCGAACAGCGCCTCGCCGTCGTTGCGACCTGCGCCGATGCGGACGGCGTGCGCGCTCTCGTAGGCATTGCGCGCGCGTGTTCCGGCGCGCCACTTCACCACGGGGTCGGGAAGCGCGGAGTAGAAGCGCACGGTCTTGCTCCCCGGACGCGCACTCTCGACGCTGACGGGTTCGGAGATCGGCACACCGTTGGTCGGGTCCTTGAACTCCGTGTTGCCCGTGCTCCGCAGGTAGAAACGGTAGGTGTAGCCGGTATCGACCGGCAGCGAGACCGACGCCTTCCACCAGCTTCCGTTCGACGAGTACATCGGGAGCGCGCGGCGCAGATCGCCGGACGCGAGCTCGGGGACGTCTCCGAGCAGGAACACACCGAGGCCCGGATCGTTGACCGTGTAGGAGATGCGGAAGTCGACCGTGTGCCGCGTGATGCCGGTCGAACGCGCCGCGTGCTCTTGCGAGCTCGGCGCGCTCGCGAGCAGGGCCGCGACGCAGGCGATGCGAACGAGAGCGCGAGCGCGGACCACGCGCGGGAGTCGGAGGGAGCTGGTCATGAAAGGCCTCGGTCGGAGTGGGAACCGTCGATGGCGTCACGGTGTGACGCGCCCCAGTCTACGTGGCCCTCCGCGTTCCGCGTGCTATCGTTCGGCCGATGCTCCGGCGCCTCTTCGAACCGCTCGGCCTTCGGCGAAGCCAAGTGCTTTGGCGCGGCACCGGGCTCGCCGCCGTTCTGGTCTGGATCGCGTCCTACCACTTCGCGTTCCGCGACACGCATCGCTCGATCCCGCTGTCCTGGAACGCGTTCGTGCGCTTCCTGCCCGAGTTCGGACCGCCCGCGGATCACCTCATGGTGCTCGCGGGTCTGCTGCTCGTCGTCCTCGGCGGTTCGGTGGCGACGCTGCTCGCGATGGGGATCACGTCCCTGGTCGTGACCGTCGGCGTCGCGGGCGACCTCGAGCGCTTCGCCGCCGCCGAACTGCCGCTGTTCTTCGTGTTGCCGTTCGGAGCGCTGGTCGTCGCCGCGTTCGAGCGCGGGCGCGACGGCGACGGCGACGCGCGCGCCCGGCGCGACGCGGCCATCGCGCGCGTCTTTCGCGTCACGCTCGCGACGAGCCTCGCGTTCTCCGCGTTCCACAAGCTCAACCGCGACTTCTTCAACGTCGACGTGTCGTGCGTCACGCAGATCGAGGCCTGGTTGATCGGCGCGTGGGGACCCGCGGGGGAGGCGCTCGCGGCGGTCGGGTCGCCGCTGCAGACCGTGCTCATGGAGGGGTTGCTCGCGGTGCTCGTCGTCGTTGCGCCGCGCGCCGCGGTCGTGGGAGTCGCGCTGTTCTTCGCGCCGCTGGGCCTCGTCGCGGCCTCGCGCATCACCGCGATCATGATGGTCATGAGCTGGGCGGGTCTGCCGCGTGCGGACTTCGAGCGCGGTCGCGAGCGGCGCAGGTGGATCGTCTTCGCCGCGTTGTGGCTCCCGCTCGTCGCGATCTCGTGCGCGATCTATCGCGTGCGCGACCTCGGTCCCGAGGGCATCGCGCTCATCGAGGCCTTCGCGGTCTTCGGCATCGCGAGCGCGCTCACTTCGGGCCGGCCGTGGTTCGGCGCGGAGCGCGAGCGTGGCGTCCCGCTCGCGCGGTCGACGCGCCGTGCGATCGCGGGGACCGCGCTGCTGCTCGTCCTCAACGGCCTGACGCCGTACTTCGGGTTTAAGTACAACTTCAGCTTCGCGATGTGGAGCAACCTGCGCGTCGACGCGGTTGGCTGGAACAGCTTCGTCGTCCCGCGCGCCGTCCGTTTCGTCGCGGTCGAAGAGCGTTACCTGGCAATCGAACACGCGGAAGTCACGGCGCGCTACCGTCGCTTCGCGCCCCGCGGCCCGGTCGAAGCGGCGGCGCTCGCCGAGGTGCTGCGGACGTTCGCGGCGCGCGGAGGGTTCGTGCTCGATCTCGTCCTGGTCGCGGGTGGCGAGCGCATCGAGTACGCGGGTGACGCCGGCGCGGAGCGGCTCTCTGAGGTCATCGAGCGCATCGAGGCGCTCGCGGGGGACGAGCTGGAGCTGCGCCGCGCGCGGATGAAGCCGAATCGCGAGTACGTGTCTCACTATGACTGGCGCCTCGAGCCCTCGTTCTTCTCGCCCGCGCGCTTTCGCCAGGCGATCGGGGACCTGCGCGGGCAAGGATTCCAAGTCGACCTCTCGTTTCGGTACCGACGCGAGGACTATGTGTTCGTCGACGCGCTCACCGACGACGGCTTCGCCGCTTTCGTCGAGTCGCTGCCGAAGGGCAACCTCGACCCCGGCAAGCTCGACGCCACCGGCCCCCAGCGTTGCCTGCATTGACCACCACGCTCCCCGTGACAGAATCTCGAACGATGGACCCGACCGACGAACTGCCCGTCGTGCTCTTCGACGGCGTGTGCAACGTCTGCGACGGGACGGTCGACTTCCTCATTCGACGCGACCCGGCGGCGCATCTGCGGTTCGCCGCGCTGCAGTCCGATGTGGGGCAGAGGCTCATGCGGCAACACGGGCTCGACGATCCGTCGATCGACTCGATCGTCCTCGTCGAAGGCGGTGAGGCGTACGTGCGCTCGACCGCGATGCTGCGCATCGTTCGTCACCTCCGCTTTCCCTGGCGCGCGCTCTCCGTGCTCGCCGTGATTCCGCGCATCCTGCGCGACCCGCTGTACGCCGCCTTCGCGCGCCGCCGGTATCGTTGGTTCGGAAAACGCGACGCGTGCCGCATGCCGACCGCGGCCGATCGCGAGCGCTTCCTCGAGGACTGACCGGCGCCGGCCGGGCGCGCTTCAGCGCGCGCGCGAAGTCCCGCGCTCGTCGAGGAGCTGGCCGATCGCATCGAACAGATCCCTGGAGCGAATGGGCTTGGCGAGGAACGCCGCCGGGCGCGGGTTCGTGAGGCGCTCGCCCTCGAGGTGGGTGTAGCCGCTCATGAGAATGACACGCGCGCGCGGGTCGATCTCGAGCATCGCGGCGAACGCCTCTTCGCCGCCCATGACCGGCATCGTGAGGTCGAGCAGTACGACGTCGATCTCGCGCCAGCGCTGACGGAAGACGTCGACCGCTTCGCCGCCGTGGGCCGCGACGAGCGCGTCGAGTCCCTCGGCTTCGACGAGTCGGCCGAGCGTGCGCCGCACGCTGTCTTCGTCGTCGACGATCAGGATCGTGCCGCGTCGCGCCGTGTCGGCGCGCGTCCCGAGCGGCGCGCGCGGTTCGGGCTGCTCGGCGTTCACCGCTGGAAACAGCACGCGCACACGCGTTCCTTGCCCCGGGGTCGACGCGACGCGAATCGCGCCTCGATGGCTCCGGACGATGCCGAGCACCGCAGCGAGCCCGAGCCCGCGGCCCGTGAATTTCGTGGTGAAGAACGGGTCGAAGAGTCGCTCGCGCGTGGCCGCGTCGATTCCGCATCCGTTGTCGATCACGTCGAGGTAGACGTACTCGCCGGGCCTGCGCGCCTCGCCTAGGTGATAGCCCTCGAGGTCGCGCGCCGTGACGCGGATCGAACCCGTCGCGACGGCCACTTCACCGGTCGCTTCGTCGAGCGCCTCGGACGCGTTCGTCACCAGGTTCATGACGACCTGCAACAGCTGCGTGCGATCGGCCTCGATGGCCGGGAGGTGTTGCGCCAGGCGTTGCTGCATGCGCGCCTTCTTCGAGACGGTGACGGCGGTCAGCCGCATCGTCTCGAGGACGACCTCGCTCAGGTCGACGATCGCCGTCGCGAGGTGCGCGCCGCCGGCGTAGGCGAGCAGCTGGGAGCAGAGGTCCGCAGCTCGCGACGCGGCTTCCTCGACGTTGTCGAGCTCGGCGTCCCCGTTCGCATCGGTGCCCGCGCGCGCAAGCTCGACGCTGCCGAGGATCACGGAGAGCAGGTTGTTGAAGTCGTGCGCGATCCCGCCCGCGAGCAGGCCGAGGCCCTCGAGCTTCTGCGCCTGGAGCATCTGCCGCTCGAGCGCGCGGCGACGCGTCTCGGCGGCGCGCACGCGCGCGTGATCCAGGCAGCCGTCGACCGAGACGGCGAACTGGTCGACGACGTGCCGCAGCTTGCTGAGCTCGATCGCCGAGAACGCCGTCGGTCGAGCGATCGCGTACAGCTTCAGGAACCCGGTCGTTCCGAGGCGATAGATGGCGAACGCACCGCCGTCGACGCCCTGCTCCGTGACGACGTCTTCGAAAGCGGCATCGCCGAACGCGACCGAGAAGCTCGGCTCGCGCATGACCCGCGCTACCAGCGGGTGGTCGTCGCCGATCGAGGCGAGCGGCGCGCGGAACGCCGGGTTCGCGTACACCTGTCGGTAGCCGGGTGCATCGTCCTCGGCGCCGGGCACCTGGCTGGCGCGCACCCAGACCGAGGCGAACGCCAGGCTCTTGCGCGCCATGACCTTGCGCAGGAACTCGTCGCAGTTCTCGTGCAGTTCGAGCGAACGACCGACGGCGAGGGAGAGCTCGTAGAGGACCGAGAGATCGCGGAGGATCTCTGTGACACGGCTCTGCTCATCCATGGAGGACCGCGATCACGATGGTCTTGTTGAAGAACTCCACGAGGCCCTGCCCGTGCGACGAGATCTCGCCCAACGACAGGATGCCGAGCGGAACGGCCGACGCACCGAGTTCGGCCACGTGCTCGCCCACCACGGCGAGCTCGCGCTCGAAGTCGTCCTCGAGGAACAACGTGCGCGAAACGCAGTCGACGACGAAGACGCTCGGGTCGGTCGGCGGATCGCCGACGAGGCAGTCCTTCGCCGCGAGCGCGGCAGCCTCGATCAACGACGTGCGATCGCCGCGCAGGATGTTGAGCACGGCGTTCTCCGGGACCTCGCCGACGCAGAGCAGTTCGCCGTTCGCGCCCTTCGCGATCGGGTCGCGCACGACGTCTTCGAGGCCTTCCTTGAAGATGCCGAACGGGAAGCCCTTCGTCGCGTCGAAGAACCCGTCCTCCGTCAGCGCCTCGTCGAGGTACGGCTGGATCGTCTCGGCGTACACCTCGTACGCATTGCGCCAGTTGAGTTCTTGCACGACGTTGCCGTGCGAGCGGGTGGCCACGATCGGACCCGCGAGTTGCTTCCATCCGTGGCGCACGCCGAAGCGACTCTGGCGCGCGACGAAGCCGACGACGGCCGCGTCTTGGTAGACGCCGTTGCGTGTGAAGACGCACGGTCGTTGCACGAGCGAGAGCGAGCCCGCGCCGCCCCCGACGTAGTGGACGGTGTTCCCGAGGCGCCCGTGCAGCTCGGCGAGCAGGCGCGACACGTTGGCCGTCAATCCGTCGACCAGGACGAACGCGGTTTGCGTTCCGAACGCCGTCGTGTCGAGCGGCTCGATCGCGGGGATCTCGAAGTCAGCGTCGTGCAGTCCGGTGATGAGCAGCGGCGGCGTATCGGAGGGCTGAACGATGAGCAGCGCGCCTTCGTCGACGTGCGACTGCCCTTCGATCAGCCCCGGAAAGAGCCCGCCGAAGAACTCGACGTCCAGATCGCGCAGGGCTGCGACGATGCCCTCGAGATCCGGCGCGCCCTTCTCGGCGACGAGCACGGTGAGCAGCGCCCGCGGACCGAGGTCCAGCTCGGCGGCGGCCGCGCGGATCGCTTCGGGCGTGGAGGAGCGAACACGAGCCACGTGCTTCGAAGCCGGCATCGAGTGGGCCATGAATAGGAGGATACCGATTCGACCGCGTCGATCGAAGTTCGTCGGGCCCGCTCGCTCCGCGCGCCGTGCTACAGGTGCGTATTTGACGTGCGCACGCAGCGCGGCCCGTGATAGCACATGGGGCATGTCGATCCACATGCTTCTCGCCGCCCTGCTCCTCGCCCCGATCTCCCGACCCGCCGACGACGCGATCGGCCTCGAACCCGTCTGGTCGCACGCGCTCGGCTCGGCCTACTCGCGCGTCGCCGCGGACGACGAGCTCGTCGTCACGCAGTACGGCGACGGCGAGAACGATTACGTCGTCGCGTTCGCTCCGGGCGACGGATCGGTCCTGTGGAAGTGTCGCGTCGACGACGTGTATCGCGGGCACGACGGGTCCAGCGACGGCGGCATCAGCACACCCGTGATCGGGTCGAAGCTGGTGTTCGCGATCGGCGCGCGCGGCAAGCTGCTGGCGCTCGATCGCCGCACCGGCGAGCCGCGTTGGTCGAAGCACCTCGTGAACGACCTCGGCGCGGAGGAGCCGGAGTACGGGTTCACGTCGACGCCGGTGCTGGAGGGGGACGTGCTCGTCGTGCAGGCCGGCGGCAGCGACGGCAAGAACCTGTGCGGCTTCGATGCGAACACCGGTGAGCTGCGCTGGTCGCTGTCGGATGGAGACGCGGGCTACGCGTCGCCGGTCGTGCTCGAGCTGCTCGGCAAGCGCCAGCTCGTCGTCATGAACGGGGGCGAGCTGCTCGGCGTCGATCCGTCGGACGGCGAGTTGTTGTGGCGCCATGCGCTCGGCGAGCGCGAGAACGCGTCGATGGGCCGCCCCGGAGCCATCGACGACGCGCGCTTCTTCGCGAAGATCAGCGGCCAGCTGACGATCTTCGAGCTCGCCGAGGCGGACGGCGGATTCGCGTTGAACGAGCTCGTGCGCTCGCGCGAGTTCAACAGCACGTACTCGGTGCCGGTGTACTTCGAGGGTTACCTGTACGGCTTCACGAGCACGTTCTTGACGTGCGTCGACGTCGAGACCGGGCGCCGTGTGTGGAAGTCGCGCCCGCCCGGCGGACACGGGCTGACGCTCGTCGACGATCGCTTGGTCGTCTTCGGCGCGGAGGGGAACATCGTCGTCGTGCGCGCGACTCCCGACGGCTACGCGGAGGAGGGACGCTGCGCGGCGTTCGAGCACTCGGGCTACTCGTGGCCGACGGTGCGCGACGGTCGCGTGTTCGTGCGCAACGAGACCGACATCGCGTCGCTCGCGCTCGTGCGCGCGGATACGTCGAGCGTCGCGAGCACCGCGTCCGACGCCGCGGTCGGTGAGCACGCGTTCGGCGCCTTCGTCGCCTCGCTCGCGAACGCGCCCGACGCCAGCGCGCGCATCGCCGCGTTCGTCGACGAGCAGGAGAGCTTCCCGCTCGTGGACGGCGAGTTCGTGCACTTCGTCTACGTCGGCGAAGCGGAGGACGTCGCGATCGTCGGCAGCATGACCGGCGGACGCGCGGCCGAATCGCTCGCGCGCGTTCCCGGCACGAACTTCTTCCACCGCACCTATCGGCTCGAGCCTGGCGCGCGCTGGGAGTACGGCTTCCAGGTCGACTTCGGGCGGCCGGGCGTCGATCCGCGCAACCCGCGCACCGTCCCCGGACGCCGCGGCCCGTCGTCCGACGTCGCCGCGCCGGACTACGCAGCGGCGAAGCACCTGGCGGAGCCGACGGGCGCGCGCGGCACGCTGGTCGAGCTCGAGTACACGAGCGAGCAGCTCGGCAACACGCGCGCGCTCAGCGTCTACCTGCCGGCCGGCTACGACGCGACCGCGTCGGCGCGCTATCCGCTCGTCCTCGTGCACGACGGCCCCGAGTGGCTCGAGAAGGGCCTGATGCGCAACACGCTCGACAACGTGATGACGGGGCACAGCGTGAAGCCGTCCGTCGTCGTCTTCATCGCGCCGCTGGACGAGTGGTGGTTCGAGGCGGGCGGCAGTCGCACCGAGGAGTACGTGCGGATGCTCGCGACCGAGCTCGTTCCGTTCCTGAGCGAGACCTACGCGGTGAGCGACAGGGCGTCCGACCACGTCGTCGCCGGACTCCGTGGCTTCGGGCTGACGTCGGCGCTCGCCGTCGCGACGTACCCGGACGTGTTCGGCGCCGCCGCGATCCAGAGCGTTTCGCTCGAGGACGTCGCGCGCCACGCGCTCTTCGCGCGCCTGCAAGCAGCACCGCCGAAGGACGTGAAGTTCTTTGTCGGCTGGAACCGCTACGAGATGCGCGACCCGGACCTCGGCCTCGACCTGCGCGAGCACTCCGAGCGCCTCGTGGCCGCGCTCGAAGGCGCGGGGTGCAAGGTCGTGAAGAGCGAAGCCAACGGCAGTCACGGCTGGGCGGGTTGGCGCGCGCAGTCGGGCGAATGGCTCTCCGCGCTGCTCCACGCCTGGTAGGGCACTGAACATTCGCAGGGCGCGGAAAGGGGCGTCAGCCTCGATCGGCGAGGAACTTCGCTGCGAAAAGCGGAATGTGGTCCGTAGCGAGCGGGACGGGTCGATACCTTTCCTACTCCTGTCGTTGCTCGCCTAGCGAACTTCGACGTGGCGCGAAGCAGAACTCCGCGCGGGCAGCTCGAATCAGAAGCCGCCCCGGACCGCGCCCTCTCTCACACGTCTCGCCTGCTGGACCGGTTCGCTGCTGACCTGTCTCGATCGAAAACAGGTCAGAAGCCGTGCGCACGACGCGACGCGGCACGAACTCTCAAGGATTCAGCTATCTCGATTTCCAATTCGCGCGGTCCCCGCGCACGACGTTCGCGTGGAGCGACGGGCGATGCCCGCCAAGACTCCGCGCCCTCCCTTCCGACCCAAGACGCCGCCGCAACGACCGAACCGAGCTCCAAGGGCTCGTTCGTGACCTTCGGCCTTTCCAAGAAGCTCCTGCGCGCCGTGCAGGAGGCGGGCTTCGAAAGCCCGCGTCCGATCCAGGCCAAGACGATCCCGCAGGTCCTTCAAGGACGCGACGTGCTCGGCCTGGCGCAAACGGGCACCGGCAAGACGGCGGCCTTCGCGCTGCCGATCCTCGAGCAACTGTCCGCGTCGCGCGGCCAGAACCCGCGCGCGCTCATCGTGGCGCCGACGCGTGAGCTCGCGCTGCAGATCCACGCCGAGACCGAGCTGCTCGCCAAGTACACCGGCCTGCGTGCGAT
This sequence comes from Planctomycetota bacterium, assembly GCA_029259605.1. GTDB lineage: Bacteria > Planctomycetota > UBA1135 > UBA1135 > OFTM281. Next base: position 10,028 of record JAJDEV010000243.1, read on the forward strand.
CACCATCTTCGGTGGTGTCGGCGCGGCACCGCAGATCAAGGCGCTGCGTGCGCGACCGGACATCATCATCGCGTGCCCCGGGCGTTTACTCGACCTCGCGCGCGGCGGCAACGTCGACCTCTCCGGAGTGTCGGTGCTCGTCCTCGACGAGGCGGACCACATGTTCGACATGGGGTTTCTGCCGGACATCAAGCGCATCCTCGCGCTCCTGCCGGCGCGCCGGCAGAACCTGCTCTTCTCGGCCACGATGCCGCGCGAGATCCGCGGGCTGACGGACCGCATCCTGAAGAACCCGCACGTGGTCGAGCTCGCGCATTCGGCGCCCGCCGAGACGATCGAGCACGCGCTCTATCCGGTGGAGCAGAGCGGCAAGACCGCGCTGCTCAAGCACCTGCTCGCGCGCCCGGACTTCCGCTCGGCGATCGTCTTCCTGCGCACCAAGCACCGCGCACGGCGCCTGGCCCAGGACCTCGACCGCGCCGGACACCGCGCGATCGCGCTGCAGGGCAACATGAGCCAGGGCCAGCGCCAACGCGCGATGCAGGGCTTCCGCGACGGCCACTACGACGTGCTCGTCGCGACCGACATCGCGGCGCGCGGCATCGACGTCGCGCAGGTCAGCCACGTCATCAACTTCGACGTGCCGAACACGCCGGACGCCTACACGCACCGCATCGGCCGCACGGGTCGCGCGGAGCGCAGCGGCCAGGCCTGCACGTTCGTCACGTCCGAGGACTACGCCGCGATCCAGGGCATCGAGCGCCGGATCAACATGAAGATCCCGCGCGTGACGGTGGACGGCTTCGCTTCGTCGGGCAAGGGCGCGTCGCCCGACCCGCTCGCAGGCGGACGCGGACGTCGCTCGAATGGGGGCGGAGGACGCGGCGCAGCGGCACACCGCCCGAAGCGCGGCGGCGGGACGACGCGGGCCTCGCGGCCGGCGGCGTCACCCGAACCCGCGCGTGCGCCGGAGCCCGCGCGCCCGGTGAACACGACGCCGTTTGGAAGCGGCGTGAGCTCGAACGGCAAGGAGAACGCCAAGCCGGCAGCGAGCTCCTTCGGCGCCGGCGTCAGCGGCGACGCCAAGCCGCGCGGACCGGAGCGTGAGAAGCCGGCGCGCTCGAAGAACGGTCGCAAGCGCCAACGCATGCGCTCGCGCTCGTCGCGCGGCTGAACCGACAAAGCCGCGGATTCCGGGGGTCTCCCGGAGTCCGGCGGTGTTCGTAGGATCGAGGGCGGCGCCGATCGGAGCCGCTCGATCCGATGACCACCGCACGCCCGACCCCCGAAGCGCTGTTCGAGCACGCCGAGTTCCTGTCGCGCCTCGCGACGGGACTGCTCGGCGACGAGCACGCGGCGGCCGACGTCGTGCAGGACGCGTACGTGGCCGCGCTCGAGCGACCGCCGGCGGACGCCGCCGGGCTGCGCGGCTGGCTCGCGCGCGTCGTGCAGAACCGTGCGTTCAACGCGCGGCGTTCCGACGCGCGCCGCCGCGACCACGAGGCTTACGTCGCGCGCGGCGCGAACGACGGGTCGCGGGACGACGCGTTCGAGCGCCTCGAAGTCCAGCGCAAGTTGCTCGCGACCGTGCTCGCGCTCGACGAGCCGCGGCGCACGGTGCTCTACCTGCGCTACTACGAGGACCTGTCGCCGACCGCGATCGCCGCGCGCCTCGACCTGCCCGTGAAGACGGTCAAATCGCGCCTCGCGCGCGGTCTCGCGACGCTTCGCGAGCGGCTCGACGCGGACGTCGACGGCGGTCGCGATGTGTGGCTCTCCGCGCTCGCACCGATCGCCATGGGCGGGTCCGCGAGCGTCGGCAATCCGGCGGCGAGCGCGGCCGCGAAGACGACCACCGGAATTCTGGGAGGGATGGCGATGAAGGAGGTCCTACTCGGCGGCGCGGCGCTGGTCGCGATCGTGCTCGGCTGGCAGCTCGCGTCGGAAAGCGGCGGTGCGCACGAGCCGCCGCGCGAGCTTGACGCGGCGAACGATCGACTGGCGTTGCCCGTCGAGCGGGACGGCGCGGAGTCGATCGCCTCCGTCGCGCCGATCGCGCCGACCGCCGCGCGCGAAGCCCTCGTTCCCGAGGCGCGCGTCGCCCCGCCGCAGGCGACCGGCACGCTGCGGTTCCATCTCGTGCGCGCGGACGGAACGAACGTGAGCGGCATGCACGTCCTACTCGTGCCCGCGGACGGCATCGAAGAGCGCAAGCAGCTACACCGCGCGACGACGGACGCGAAGGGCGACGCGTCCTTCGCCAACCTCCTCGCCGGCGACGTGCGCATCTACCTCGCGTCGGGTCACACGGATCACGACCGCACCGTCGCACCCGGCGAGACGACTGCCTTCGAGTGGCGTCTTCCGACGACGGAGGCCGTGCGCGGCCGTGTCGTCGACGACACCGGTGCGCCCGTCGCGGACGCGGAGGTCTGGCTGAGCGGCCACCCGCTGCGTTGGCCCTATGCGATGCTCGGCGCGCGCACGGATGCGTCCGGTGCGTTCGATCTGATCGACCTCGACCCGGGTGCGCGCATCGGCGCGCGCGCGAGCGGTAGGCTTCCGTCGATCGTGTACGAGGTCGGCGAGCTGGGCGCGGGCGCCGGTGGAGTGCGCGACGCGTCGCTCGTACTTGGCGCACGCGGCGGCGGAATCCGCGGCCGCGTCCTCGATCCGGGCGGCGCACCGGTAGCCGGCGCGCTCGTCCACGCCGGCGAGGCCGGCGGCTACAACCACGATGGCCCCGGCGGGCGGCAGGGCACGTGGCCCGAACCTGTGCCGGTCGCGACGGACGCGAACGGCGCGTTCGAGTTGCCCGGCGGCTACGAAGTGCGCGTTCCGCTCCATGCGCAGGCACACGGCTACCCGACCTGGTCCGGCAGGATCGACGTGCCGGCGAGCGGCACCACGGAAGTCGAGATCCGCCTTGCCGACGGCGCGATCGTCGAGGGAGTCGTGACCGATGCCGAGGGGCGTTCCGTGTCCGGAGCGCGCGTGATCTGCGCGACCGAGCTCAAGGGCGGCTGGTACGAGCACGCCTTCCCGGCTCCGGCGGCGCTCACCGAGGACGACGGCACGTATCGCCTCGAGCTCGTGCCGCCCGGCCTGCAGGACCTGAACGCGCGCGGCCTCGAGAACGCGTCTGGTCGCGCGTACCGACAGGTGCCCTGCAAGTCCGGGGAGGTTGTGCGCGTCGACTTCACGCTCGACACGCGTCCGCATGTGTCGGGCCATGTCGTAGGCGTCCTGGGGAACGCGCTCGTCGGTTGGCGAGTCTCGTGCCAACCGGCGGGCCCGCACTTCGGGCGCGCGTATCCGCGCCAGGTGTTCACGGACGCGAGCGGCGCGTTCCTCCTTCCCAACGTCGGCGAGTTCCCGGTGGAGGTCTCGGTGTACGCGCCGAACGAGTGGGCGCCGGCGCGCGCGACGGCGACCATCGATCCGGGCACCGAGGGCGTCGAGTTGATCGCCGACGACTCGGTGCACGAGCAAGGCAGCATCGAGGGCGTGGTGCTCGACGAGGACGGTGTGGCGCCGCGCGACGCGACCCTGGCGATCTACTCCGCGGAGAATCCGAAGACGGGCTTCTTCGTCGACTTCGATCCGCAGACGGGCCACTTCCTGCACGGGCCGATCGACGTCGGCGGGTACACGCTTGTCGTGACGCGCGCCACGGGCACGGCGCTCGTCGGCGAACCGACTCGCGTGGAGACGGACCGGGTCAGCGACGCGGGAGTGTTGCAGCTCGAGCCGCTCGGGCGCATCGAGCTCACGCTCACCGGGTTCGCCGAGGAAATGCTCGAACGCGTGCCGCTCTCGCTCGACCGTCCGTTCTGCAACACGGAGCATCTCGAGTTCGAGCGCGGTCTGTTCGTCTCGCCGCCGATCGTTGCGGGGGAATGGCAGCTCTCGACGCGCGAGAGCGAGCTCTTCCTGCGTCTGCAATCCGTGCACGTCGTCTCGAACGAGATCGCGCAGGTCGAGGCTGCGATCCGCCTCGCGATGGAGCTGCTTCTCGAACTCGAGTTCGCGGACGACGACTGGGACGACGTGACGATCGTCGCGCGCGACGACGCCGGCGTCGAACTCGCGCGTCAGGTCTGGTTTCCGGCGCACTTTCGGACGCCGGGCACCCAGGTAAAGCTCCAATTGCCGCTTGGAACCGCGCACATCTCAGCGGCGACGAACAACGGACTGCGTGCGAATGCCGACTTCGAGATCGGCGACCTGGCGCTCTGGCGCACGCCGCAGGTGATCCGGCTCGAGTAGGAGCGCCGCGCACGACCGCGCTCAGCGGCGCTTGGGCTTCGCGCGCTTCGGCTTCTTCGTCGCGTCGCGCGGCTCAGCCGCCTGCGTTGCGCGCTCCGGGGGCATGACGTCGTAGGCACGCTCGCCGTCGTCGGGGCGCAAGTCGAGCCGCGCGTCTTCGTAGCGCGCGAGCGCGATGCGCGGCCGCGCGTTCGGACGCGCTCCCTCGCGCAGGCCCTCGAGGTCGTAGACGAGCGGGTCGCGCTCGGCGAGGCCCCAGAACCAGAGCTTCGTCCGCTCTTCGATCTCGGCCACCGTGACCTGGTAGTGGTTGAAGTCCCCGTAGACCGGCACCTCGATCAAGGGATCGATCTCGGTCTCCTGCGAAAGCAGGTACCCGGTCGCGGCGAGCTGGCCGTTCGGCTGCACGACGGTGACGACCTTCCAGTACGCGGTCGGGAGTTGCAGATCGAGTCCGGTCGGCGTGCGGTAGACCGGATCGTGTCCGTCGTCGAGCACCGGACCCGAGAACACGGACACGCGCAGGTCGCGCGCCGCGGCGCGTTTCAGGATGTAGTTCTCGATCCCGAGCCAGATGTTCTGGCCGCGGTTGAAGCTCGCATGTTGCGGGCTGCAGTTCGTGTAGTGGAACGTGTCGTGGTGCGCGCCGAGCACCTCTTCCTCCGTCGTGCCCCAGCACGGATCGAGGCGCCGCACCAGGTGTCCGCGGTCGAGCGGATTCGAGACGCCGCCCGCGTCCTTGTAGAACTCGTTCTCGAGCTGCTCGCCGGCGGGGATGCGCGGGTCGACGCTCCAGACGTCGCGGAAGTCGTCGCGGTTCACGCTCTGGGAGCGTTTGCCGTCGATGTTCACCGCGCTGAAGAACGCCATGCGCCGCTTCTTGTTCATCACCACGCTGAAGTGGTGGTAGGGGAGCACGTGGCGGCGGAACGTGGTCTCGCGGTTGCGCGCGGTGTCGTCGTACTGCTCGGGCGTGAGCCAAGGCATGCGCACGTAGTGCCCGTTCAGGAAGTCCGCGTCGTAGCCCTCGCGCGTTCCGTAGTCGGGATCCGGCTCGGTCTTCGGCTTCGAGGCTTCGTCGGCCGCGGCGTCGATCGCGCGCGGCACGGCACCGCCGCCGCCGAGGCTCGGGACGGGCGCCGGCGCGGTGCCTAGGTCGCCGAGCGAGAGGCTGACGCGCAGCGGGACGGTGAAGACGACCTCGCCGTTCGACGTGACGTGCGCCGCCCGGGACACTTGATGCGGTACCTGGAGCGGCGCCGCAGGAACGACGATGCGCGCGCCCGCGTCCGCCTCCACGGCCGGATCCACTTCGCGCCAGCGCGCCATCCACTCGACCTCGCCCGCGGACAGCTGACTCGCGAAGCGCACGCCCGCGTCGCGCACGAACGGATCGCGCGCGAGCTCGTACGTCGGCACGGCATAGTTCGATTCCTTGTAACGACCGGCGAAGTGCAGGCCGACGACCGCGCCTGTCGACAGGTCGATCACCGCCGAGCCCGAGTTGCCGCCGAGCGTCGACGCGTTGTGTTTCAGGGCGCGCACGCGGTTCTCGAAGCTGAGCACCTGCTTGCGACCGGTGAGCGTCCCCGGTTGGAGCCGCTTCACGTCGTAGTGCGCCTCGAAGACACGGTTCTGCACGTCGGCCGGGTTGCGCGAGTCGAACGCGGGATAGCCGATCACGGCGATGTTGCGCTGGTTCAGATCCTCGGGATGCAACGTGCCGAGCGTGAGCGACGCCTGCGCCTCGGGCAGGCCTTCGACGCGGAGCAACGCCATGTCCCAGTACGGGTGGATCATCTCGACCGACACGACCGGAACGTGGATGTTCGCGGTCTTCGCCGCGGCGACCTCTTCGCGGAAGTCGATCACCGACGACTGACCCGGCTTGAAGCACAGGCCGTCGACGCCGAGCCCCGACGCGAACAGCTCGGCCACGTGACGGTTCGTCATCACGAGGTGCGGCCCGACGACGAAGCCGGTGCCGCCGTACGGAAGGCGCGGATCGTCGGGTAGCTCGATGCGACCGACCGAGGGGATCGCGGCCTCGAGCGCGGCGCGGATCGCGGGATCGTCGAGCAGCGACCAGTAGCCGACCGGCGCGGTGTACGTGTCGCGCACGACGTCGAGCACCGGGCGCGTCTGCGGGAGGATGATCGCCTCGATCGCGTGGCGGTCGTCGGGCGTCAGCTCCTCGTCGCCGGACAAACGGTGCAGCGCATCGCGCGCGCACGCCGCTTCCTCCTCGCTCCGGGCGAACGCGTCGATCGCCGGCGCGATGCGCTCGACGTAGCCCTCCTCGTCGTGGATCCGTTCGACGGCCCCGACGGCGAGGAGATCGTCCAGGTGGTCGCGCAGCTGGCGCGTGGCAAGGGTCTGCTTCATGGCGTTCGCTCCCGAGCGGTGTTCGACGTGCCCGCTATCCTCGAAAACGACGTCCGCGCCGACGGCTCGCCAACGTTTCGCGCAAAACGTCGTGAGACGGAGCCAGAGCCCCCGACGGTGCGGAGTCGCACCGATCGGCGGCGATTCGTGCGACTCCGTATCGTCGCGCTCCGCCGCGTTCTGACTAGAATGCGCGCGTCCCCAAACGTCCACCGACTCCCCATGCAAACGCTCCTCACGCTCGCCCTCGCGCTGCTTGCGCCCGCCGCGCTCCACGCCGACGACGCGTATCCGAACGCGCACCTGCTCCTCACCACCGACTGGGTCGCCGAGCACGTGAGCGACGCCGGTGTCGTCGTGCTCGACACGCGCCCCGCGCCCGACTTCGCCAAGGGCCACGTGCCAGGCGCGCGCAGCTTGCCGACGTCGGCCACGTTCCTGCCGTCGAAGAACGGGGACATCGGCACGCCCGAGCAGATCGCCAAGCTGCTCGGCGCGCTCGGTGTCTCGAACGACACGCACATCGTGCTGTACGACGAGGGGCGCAGCACGTCCGCCGCGCGCGTCTTCTGGACGCTCGAGACGTACGGGCACGCGCGGGTCTCCGTCGTCGACGGCGGGTTCCCGCGCTGGGTGGCCGACGGGCACGCGGTGTCGAAGGAGACGCCCGCGGTCGCCGCCGTCGACTACGCGGTCGGCAAGCCGTCGAAGAAGCTCTCCACCGCGGACGATCTGCTCGAGGACTTGGACAGCGAGACGTGCGTCATGCTCGACGCGCGCTCGGTGCGCGAGTTCGAGTCCGGCCGCGTGCCCGGCGCCGTGCTCATCGAGTGGGAGAAGAACTACGAGCGCCACGACGACGGCTGGTACGGCGTCCTCGCGCCCGACGCGTTGCTCGCGCTCTACGCCGACCAGGGCGTGACGCGCGACAAGCGCGTGCACGGTTACTGAGGCTCGGGCCAGAGGTCGTCGGTGACGTACCTCGCCCTGCGCTTGCTCGACTTCCCCGAAGCGACGAACTACGACGGTTCGTGGCGCGAGTGGGCGAGAGACGAAAACCTGCCGACCGAGCGATGACCGACAGCGACGAACCGACCTTCGCCTCCTTCGAACGTGCCGGTTGGGAGGACGCCTCCGTCGCCGCGAAGTATCACGAGCACCTCGCGACGGTCACGAACCAATCGATCGGCGCTTTGCTCGACGCCGCGGGCGTGGGGGAGGCGGACCGCGTGCTCGATGTGGCGACCGGCGCGGGTTACGTCGCGGCGGCCGCCGCCGTGCTCGGCGCCGATGCGATCGGCGTCGACTTCTCGAACGCGCAGGTCGCCCAGGCGCGCGCCCGCTATCCGCGCGTGCGTTTCGAGCGCGCCGACGCGCTCGCGCTGCCGTTCGACGACGGCGCATTCGACGCGGTCGTCAACGCGTTCGGCATGTGCCACGTGCCCGACCCGGACGCCGCGCTCGTCGAGGCCTTCCGCGTCCTACGCCCCGGCGGCCGCGTCGCGTTCTCGGTGTGGGACGTGCCCGCGCGCGCCGTCGGACTCGGCGCTCCCTACGACGCGATTCGCGCGCACGGCTCGCTGGACATCGCGCTGCCCGCGGGCCCTGACTTCTTTCTCTTGAGCGATCCCGCCGAGAGCGAAGCCGCGCTCGCGCGCGCCGGCTTCCACGCGCCGACGTGCCGGCTCGTGCACCAGACGTGGCACCTGTCGCGTCCCGACGAGGTCTACGAGAGCGTGGCCGCGGGCACGGTCCGCGCGGGCGCCACGTTGCGCGCGCAAACGCCCGAGGCGCGCGACGCGATCCGCGCCGCGTTGCGCGCGCGCATTCTCGAGTTCGAGTCGGGCGGCTTCTACGACGTGCCGATGCCGGCGCTCATCGCGTCGGGCGTGAAGCCGGAGTGAGGCGGCGCGCGCGTCTGCTCGTGCTCGTCGCGGGACTCCTCGCGGGTTGCGCGTCGACCGCGCCGGTCGAGCCGCGCGCGCGGACGTGCGACCGGATCCTCTACACGAGCTTCCATACGTACTCGTTCGAGATCGAGGCGCTCGACCTTTCGAGCGACGGTTCCGTCACGCGGCTGAGCGAGGGGCGGGTGTGGAGCGGTGTGCTCGCACCGGGCGCGTTCGAGCGGCTCTACTCGGAACTCGAGGAGCGCGGCCTGTTCGCGATGGACGCGCGCTACGTGACCCCGCGAACGCATCAGAGGAGCGTGAAGCTCGGCGTGTGGCGGGACGGCGAGGAGCAGCCCTTCGTCGTCGAGGCCTACGGCCGCGTCGCGCCCGAAGAGCTGCAACGCATCCACCTCGCGATCCGGACCGCCGCGCTCGAAGTCCTCGGACCGGCGAGCGAGTCGGATGGACGAGACGCGTGGGACCTGTTGTGGTTGCTGGACCCGACCGTCGCGCGTTGAGGCGTCAGCGTTCGCCGAGCACGCGCGCGGCGTCCCCGCGCCCCGCGGCGACGATCCGACCCTCCGGATCGACGAGCCGCACGACGTTGCCCCAGATCATCGCGACGCCCCACGCCTCGCTCACCGCGCTCGCGTCGGCGAGGATCGGAAACGCGATGCCCTGCTCCTCGCGATAGTCGGCCGTGACCGCGGCGTTCGCGTTCGTCACGCCGACCAGCGTCACGCCCTCGTCCTCCGCCAGCTCGACGAGCGACGGCAGCTCTTCGCTGCACGGACCTCACCCGGGCAGGAGGAACGCGACGAGATACCAGTCCCCGGCGAGCACCGGATCGACCTCGTCCGGCTCCGCACCGACCCACGCACCGGACGCGAGGCCGGGCGCCGTTCGACCGATGAGTTCGTCGTTGCGGATGTCGCGCACGGCGGCGCGAATCGACGCGCAGCCCGTCAGGAGGCACGCGCCGAGCACGATCGGCAGGAGCCGCGCCCTCATGGCTCGACGTCCAACGGCGTCAGCTCCACGCGCCGAAACTCACACTCCGCACCCTCGGCCTGCAGCGCGATCTGCCCCGCGCTCGCCGTGCACCCGGTGCCATGGTTGACGAGCTCCCCGTTCACCCAAACGCGCACCTCGTCGCCACGGCACTCGACGACCATCTCGTTCCACTCGCCGGCCGCGTGCTCCGAGTCGTCCGTCAGATTCAGAATGCGCCGCGCGCGATCCCCGTCGACCCCCCAACGCTCGGGCGGCCCACGCCGCGCCTCCATGTCGACCACCCGAATGTCCTCGCCGATGGACCAAAAGTCCCCGGCGTTCCCGACGTGGAGCTGGCACTCGATCGACTGCGGAAACATCCCGTAGAGCCGCCGCGGCGTGGAAGCGTGCACGAGCACGCCGCAGTTCCCGGGCTCCCCGGGCCAGCGGTACTCGACCACGAGCCGGTAGTCATGGAACGACGCGTTCGTGATGAGGTGCCCCTGCGGCGAAGCGAGGCTGACGAGCATCCCGTCCCGCACGACGAACGCGGGCCCGACCTCGGCGTCGTCATCGGCGGCAGGCACGTCGGCATGCCAACCATCGAGGCTCGCGCCATCGAAGAGCGCGACCGTGTCGTTCGGCGCGAGCGATGCGCAGGCGGGGAGTAGGGTGAGGAGCGGAAGCAGGAGCGCACGTGTCATGCGCGCCAGGATAGCAAGGGGCACGGCGTCGGCCACAGGGCGCCGCGCGCCCTGTGCGCTACGAAGACCAGCCCAACGCGCGGCCTGCGCCTCGCGACTCGCCGCATCCCGTGGTATCACTAGGACTTCGGCCGTTGCCCACACGAACGGACGTGCGCTATGCAGACCAGCTCATCACCGATCGCCCGTTATTCCAGGTCTGCCTAAGACGCGTTGGCTGGACGTGTGCGGCGGTTGTACGTCGCGAAGAGAGGAAAGAAGAAGGCAACGTGATGAACGATCACGGCACGACGAACGCCCCGGGTCGTTCCAACTCTCGTACGATGGACGTCGCGAACGAAGCCTGGTGTTGCACACCAGCCAACAAGCCGATCCAACGGATCGCCTTCGGCGACCGTTGATCGGCAAGGCGTTCAAGGGCTGGCAAACCAGGCCAGCAATGGTGAGTTGACGATCGAGATGGCCAAGCAGATCGTCGCCACATGCGATGATTCCGCTTGACCGAGCGCTGCAACGGACGTTCCTCGGCCGCCACGGATCGGCACGGCGCTGGGGCCTTCGAAGCGGCCTGTTCGGCGTCTCGTTGCCACCCACGGATCCATCGGGGAGAATGGCGGGGCCATGACGATCTCGATGAACGACATCCGGAAGCTGAGCGTCTCCGAGCGGATCCAGCTCGTTGAGGACATCTGGGACACGATTGCCTCCTCACAGGAAGAGGTGGAGTTGACGGACGGTCAGCGTCAGGAACTCGATCGGCGCCTCGACGAGTACTCGAAGGATCCCTCGGCCGGCCGAGGCTGGGACGTCGTCCGGGAAGACCTCGGACACGAAGGGTGAGGGTCCGGTTCCTTCCCGAAGCCGAGGCGGACGTCACAGATGCCTACGGTTGGTACAACGAACAAGGGCAAGGGCTCGCGGATGAGTTCCGGCGGTCTGTGGACGGATGTCTCGCGGCCATCGCGAGACACCCGAACGCGTTTCCGATCGTCCACCGGGATCTCCGGCGCGCCCTCGTTCGCCGCTTCCCGTACGGGATCTTCTATCTTGTCGAAGTTGCTGAGGTCATCGTGTTCGGCTGTCTGCACGTGGCCCGGGACCCGAGGGCATGGGAGAGGAGAGACACCTAGCAAGCGGCCGCTGTTCGTCGGCAAGGCGTCGGGCTGAGTCGACCGGTTCTCGCAAATGAGCAGCGCCTTCTCCTTCCACACGAGCGGCTCCGAGTGGGCAGTGATTGCCCTCGTCGTCGGCGTTCCAACCGTCGGTTTGTTGGCGTTCTACCTGGCTCGGCGCTCGCGCTTGCGCCAGTCGGGCCGCGATCAGGGGCTCGCCGCGGATCACCGCGGCGTCGTCGAGGTGAGGAGCAGAGCGCGCTGGCGATGGACGGCGTTCGGCTTGGTCCTCGCTTGGATGGCGGTCGAGTACGCGTGGTTCGCCGGGTTCCGTGCTCAGGCGTGGTGCGAACGCGTGGCCGAACTCGTGGACGACTACCGCGAGACGAACGGCGAGCTCCCCGAGTCGCTCGATGCCCTCGAGCACCTGCCCGCGGCTCCGACTTCGCTGCTTCGCTCGATCGACGCCCCGTACTACCGGATCGAGGGGCGCGCGTTCACGCTCGGGTACCTCGTGCCCGAGTCTCGCTCGAGCAGCAGCGGCACGATCCATGAGTTGGACGGCGTGAGCAGGGCATGGTCATCGATGGGCTACATCGGCCCCGGCGCTTGAGTCGCTGCCCGCGGTGCGGGGAGTGCTTCTTCGGACGCTACGGAAGGCGACAGCCTGATCGTGGGCGTCGCGGGTGAAACGCAGCTTTGGATCTCTCTGCGTGACGAAGACTACACAGGGCCGGAGGCGGTCACGTTTACGGGCTACGAAGGGAGTGGCGAATGGGGGATCGTCGTCTAGCATGGCGAGGCAGATGGACGCCGCTTCGCGGCGCCGCTGATCGGCAAGGTGGCGGCCTCGGGCCGACGGAAGGTGCCGCTGGTGAAGCTGGACAACATCAAGAGGGTCATCGACAGCGACGGCCAGATCACGCTCGGAAACATCGGGCTGTTCGAGTGCGTCGCGGCGGCGTCGGACGGTTGCCACTCGATCGCGATGCTCGTCCGGAAGCGCGACGAATCGCTGGAGACTCTCTTGGCACGCCTTGATGCCGCCATCGCCAGCGCGCTCGACGACGACATCGTCGTCGATGAGATCAATGTCTGAACTGTCGCGAGCGCCTCTTTCCTTGATCGAGCCCGCGGTTCGCGAAAGAGTCGTCAGAAGAAGGCTCGCGAAGAATTGCTCGGGCGTTGTCGGCTCGAAGGACTCTTCACGCTCTGCCTTGCACGTGTTTGCCGCGGACGGCCGCTCCACGGCGCGGCTGAGCCGCACGAACCGCAACGTCGACCCGGGAGACCGAGTGAACCTCGACAACAACAAGATCGCGGAAGGGGCGATGGCCCTCTTGGCGCTCACGACGTTCAAGGACCGAGACGTCCACCGGGCGTGGAAGGGGATCGACTGGGATGTCCTGCACGACTTGTGCGACCGGGGTTGGATTCACGACCCGAAGGGCAAGGCGAAGTCCATCGTGTTCACCGACGAAGGTCGCGCGATGGCCCTCGCGTGTATGGAGCGTCAGTTCGGAGAGCCGGCCCAACGAGCCGCTGCAACGGGCCAGCCTTCGGCCGACCGCCGATCAGCGAAAGCGTCGGCAGATTGGGCGCAGCCACTGAACCTCACAGGCGAGGCGGCAGCGCGGTGGGCGGAGATCGACGCTCCGATCCAGGAGCAGATCCTGGCGAACATCTGGTGCTCATCGTGCCGGAGCGCCGGTCCGGTTGCAGGTTGCTCTGGACATGTTGCGGGGATCGACATCCTCCTGCAGGCGTTCTGCGCGCGATGCGGAGGACCTGTGGTGCGAGTGGTGGAGGGAGACTGAGGGACGGTCCAATGCGCCGATGCGAGCGGAGGCCGCTGCCCTGCCCGTCTTGACCGGCGCCGAATCAGGGTTCCAATCATGACCGTGCAGGCTTCTCTCCTCCTCGGTGGCGTCGTGGTCGGCGTTGGCGCGACCCTGGGCCAAGACCTATGGAACCTTTTCCTGAAGCGGGCGTTCGGGGTTCCGTCGCTGAACCTGTGCTTCCTGGGGCGCTGGCTGTGCCACATGCCCGCGGGCACCTTCAAGCACGCGAGCATTGCCGCCGCGGCACCGAAGACGCTCGAGTGCGCGATCGGCGCGACGGCTCACTACACGATCGGCGCCGTCTTCGCGCTGGCGCTCGTCTTCCTGACGTCCGGCGAGTGGCTCGCTCGACCGACGGTCCTTCCTGCTCTGCTCGTTGGCGTCGTGACCGTGGTCTTCCCGCTCTTCCTCATGCAGCCCGCGTTAGGACTGGGCGTCGCGTCGTCGCGGGCCGCCCATCCGACGCGAGCGCGGCTCAAGAGTCTCGCGAGTCACGTGGTCTACGGGCTCGGGCTGTACCTCAGCGCGCTTCCCGTCCGCTCCCTGCTTCGGGTCCTTTCGTGACAGCTCGCGAGCGAGGCGCCGCGGCGGCATTCGGGCGCACCCGGCGCGACGGAACGCACACGAGGCCCGAACACGGCGCGCCTTGCGGGCTACGAGGGAATTCGTAGGATGCCCCGATGGCGCGCCGACGCACTCCGATCGCCACCGAGGCCGAGCTCGAGCTCCTGCGGCTCCTCTGGAGCCTCGGGCCGTCGACCGTGCGTGAGTTGCGCGAGGCGCTCGCGCGGCTGCGGCCGACGGGGTACACGACGGTGCTCAAGCTGCTGCAGATCATGGCCGAGCGCGGGCTCGTGCGGCGCGACGAGAGCGAGCGTGCGCATCGGTACGAGGCGGTCGCCGCCGAGGTTGAGTTCCAGACGCGCTTCCTCGATCACCTCACCGACTCGCTCTTCGGTGGTTCGACGTCGCGGCTCGTGCAGCGCGCGTTGACCGACGGGGCCGTGTCGGCGGAGGAGCTGGCGGAGATCCGTGCGCTGCTCGACGAGGCCGAAGGGGCCGGGGAGGGCGCGTCGTGAGTTCGCTCTCGCCCGTGCTACTGGTCCTCGGTTGGGCGGTCGTGCACGCGCTCTGGCAGGGGGCGCTCCTCGGCTCGATGCTCGGCCGGTTGCGGCGGCTCGATCCGCGTGAGGATGGGCGGCGTGCGGCCGTGGCGCTCGGCGTGTTCGTTGCGCTCTTCGTTGCAACCGCGTGGGTCGTCGGCTCGGGAGCGACGCCGGTGGGGGTCGCGGGCGGAGGCGCGGTTGCGGCGTCGGCGCCCGTTGTCGCCGCGCTCCCGATCGTCGGATTGGTTTGGACGATCGGTGCCGGCGCGCTCGTGCTGCGCACGCTCGTCGGCGCGGCGCTCGGCGTGTGCGTGATGCGGCGCGGGCGAAGGCCGCTCGGTGCGTCGATCGAGCGCGAGTTCGTTGCGCTCGCGCGCCGCATGGGCGTGCGCCAAGTGACGCTGGCCGGGTCGGCGCGCATCGATTCGCCGCTCGTCGTCGGTGTCCTGCGACCGTGCGTTCTCGTTCCAGTGTCGGCGGTCGTGAAGCTGTCGCGCGAAGAGCTGCACATGCTGCTCGCGCACGAGCTCGCGCACGTCAGCCGGCGCGACGGGTTGCGCAGCCTCGCGGTCGAGCTCGTCGCGGACGCCTTGTTCTTCCATCCGATCGTGTGGCGCATGCGCGCGGCGCTCGAGCGTGAGCGCGAGTTCGCCTGCGACGATCGCGTCGTCGAGCTGCTCGGCGGAGCGCGTGCGTACGCGCGCGCGCTCGAACGCGCGGAGTCGGCGCGGCTCCCGTGGCCGGCGCTGGCGCAGGCGGCGGCGCGCGGTGTCCTCGTCGAGCGCGTCCGTCGGCTCGTGGCCGGCGGGGGGCGCGTCCCGAGCGGGCGGGGTGCGCTCCACATGGTGGTCGCGGGCTTGTTGGTCCTCGGCGTGACGCACGGGGTCGCGCCGCGTGTCGCGTTTGCTGCGCCGCCGGGGAGCGAGGTCGTCGACGCGGGTTCCAGCGCTCGTTTGGAGCCGCCCGCCGCGGAAGACGCGCGCCCGCCGCGCCGCACGCGTCTCTTCGTGACCGCGCCCACATCGCCCACGCGGCCCAGCGGGCGGACCGCGCCGTCGGGCTTCACGCGCGGCTGGCGCTAGGCGCGGACCCTCTCCTTCACGACGCGCGGTGCGTGTCGCTCCAACCTACGAATTCCTTCGTCCTTCTTCCTCCCCGGGTAGCCATGACCTCCGCTCCGACCGCGCGTCCCCTCATCCGCTCGACATGTCTTGCGAGCCTCGTCGCGACCTGCCTCGCCGGCGCGTCGCACGCCCTGCCCCAAACCGTCGAGGCGCACGAGTCCCTGCGCGGCGCGCGCGAGCTCGTGCTCCGCGCCGCCGACTCCGTCGCGTCGATCTCGGTCGGCGTCCAGCGCGGGGACGAGCTGCTCTGGCAGGAGTCGTTCGGGTTGGCCGACGTGGCGAACGGCATCCCGGCGACGCCTGCGACGGCGTACCCGCTCGCCTCGCTGACCAAGTCGATGACGGCGACGCTCGGTGTGATCCTTGCCGCGCGGGGGCGGGTCGAGCTCGACGCGCCGGTGCTCGACGTGCTCGGCGCGGATGCGTTGCGCGTGTACGAGGGCGACGCGTCGAAACTCACGCTGCGCAACGTGCTCGCGATGCGCGCCGGTGTTCCGCACGGGTGGCGGTCGTACGCCTACGACGTCGAGGATGCGCCGCGCCTCGCCGACTGTCTGCGTCGGACCTCGGTCGTCACCTTCGCGCCCGGCGGCGAGTTCCTCTATTCGAACCTGACGTACGGGATCGCGGAGGCGGTCTTCGAGCGTGCGACGAAGCGCTCGTTCGACGAGCTGATGCGCACGGAGCTCTTCGCGCCGCTCGGGATGGACACGGCGCGCGTCGGGCGGCCGGAGTTCCCGGCCGCGGTGCAGCACCGCGCCGGTGGCGGGACGATCGGGGGGCGCTTCATGCCGGCGGCGGCGGCGGGAGCGTACGCGAGCGTGGTCGATCTCCTGCGTTACGCGCGGTTCCACATGGGAGAGCTGGAGGGGACCGAGGCACTGCTCGACGGGGACTCGCTCGCGCTCTTGCATCCGAAGCCGGGTGCGGACGAGGGCTACTTCGGCTTCGGGCAGGTCGACCTCGGCGACGGGCTGATGTGGACGCTGACGAATGGTTCCTTCACCGGGTGCACGTCGATGCTGACGATCGTTCCGTCGCAGTCCCTGGCCGTGGTCGTGCTCGTCAACACGGGCAGCAGCCCGAGCCTCGCGGACGAGCTCGCGCTCGACATCACGGACGCGCTCGTCGTCGGTTTCGCGGCGCGCGCGCGCGAGACGATGGCGCTCTGGGACACGTACGGCGCGACCACGCCCTTCGAGCCGCGCGCGGAGTGGCTCGGCGACTGGACCGGTCGCATCGCGGCGGACGAGCGCGACGTGCCGTTCACGCTGTCGTTCGATCCCGACGGAGGTATTTGGGCCACGTGGGACGACGCGGGCGACGGCGCGCTCGGCGGCGCGCGCCTGCGCGACGACCGTTTGATCGTGAGCCTGCGCGCGCCGATTCCGTTCGACGAGTCGGGGGGCGAGATGCTCGACCTCGACTTCGAACTCGTGCTCGAACCCGCGCGCATCCACGGCGCGGTCACGGCGAACTACGCGAACGAGCGCGGCTCGTTCCGCTTGTCGCACTACGTCGAGCTCGAGCGCGACGGGAAGGGAGAGTAGGAGCGACGCGAGCGCGCCGCGCCGTGACCGCAGTCACGACGCGGCGCGCCGGCTTGCAACGCGAGTCGCGATCTACCGGCCGAACGTGGCCGAGTCGTCGCCCTTCGCGATGCACATGTGCCCCGACGCTTCGGCACCGACGGCGGCGACGGGGTACTCACCGTGCACCTGGATGGCGCCCGGGTTCGTGAGATCGGACACCGTGAACGGCGGCGCGTACGAGTCCGCGTGCCCCATGCTGATGACGGCGCGGTTGGCCTCGTTGCGGATCTCGGTGTTGAGGATCGGCTCGCTCGGCGAGTCCTCCGACGTGTCGCCGATGAGCTGCGAGAGACCCGGGAAGCGCAGGACGCCGCCGGCGGAGGGAACGACCGACCACGACCCGTCGACGTTGTAGGTCACGTCGAAGTTCGTGAAGCCCGGCGTCGTGTCGCAGGCCGCCGAACCGCGGGAGGACTGCGAGAAGTTGATCACGTTGCCCGGCTTGTAGCTTCCGGTCTGGACGTAGAACGTCAGCACGGGCTGGCAGTCGATGTTCTGCTGCGGGAGCGCCTCGACGAAGTTCGAGAGCACGACCTGGCCCGTGGTCTTGTTCTTGACCGCGAGGCCGGCGTTGTAGCGGTGCAGCGTCGGGTTGAACTTCGGCGTCTGGATGCGGAAGGCGCCCGGTTGGACCCCGGGCGTGTTGACGGGCGGCGTGAGCCCGAGGCTCGGATCGACGCTCATCTCCGTCGTGTCCGCGTTCTTCGTCGCCGCGTTCGACAGGTCGATCGCCTGCGATGCGGTCGTGAACCCCGACGCCTGGCCGACGACCAGCGGCGATTTCTGCGACTGGGCTCCGGCGTAGTACTGCTGGAGGAACTGGAACGTGAGGACCGCGCCGGAGTCCTTGTACGGTTGAACCGTCGACGAGTAGATGCTGTTCGAGTAGACGACGGGACCGCCGACGTACTGAGCGGGCTTCTGGAAGAAGAAGAAGTCCATGTCGGCGGCGCTGTTGTTCTTCAGATTGATCGTGTAGAGAGTAGCCATGGTGTGATTCCTGGGTGGTGATACGTGCTGTGGCCGGGACTGGCCGGAACGGCGTCTCAGCCGCATGCTTCGAGCCGTGAAGTTCAACCATGTGGTCGTGCGACGCGCCGTTACGGGAAACCGAGGCAAGTCGTCGCCGGACGCGAAATCGTTCGAACGATGCGCGTCGCAGCGGTTGCCGGATTCTGTCGGTGCGCTTACGCTCCAACGTTCATCGTCGTCGCGCTCGCTCCCCCGAACGAATCCTCCGACGACCGCCGGTTGCGCCGCGAGGCGAGCCGAATCCCCCCGAGCGAGGATCCATGAACGCCAGGCCGCGAGCCGGCGCCGCCGAGGCGCTCGAGCAGAGTTCCGAGCGCACGACGCTCCAGGTGCGTCGCGCGATCGATGGCGACATCGATAGCCTCGGCTGGATCGTCGAACACTTCTCGCCGCTGCTCCTCGCCCAGGCGCGCTATCGCCTCGCGCGCCATCTCGCCGGGATCTACGACCCCGAGGACCTGGTGCAGGACGTGTGGGTCACCGCGATCCACAAGCTCGATCAGCTCCAGTCACGCGACCGGCGCATGACGCCCGTGCTGCTCAAGTTCCTCAGCCACGTGCTGCTGAATCACTACCGCAACCTCCTGCACAAGCACGTGCACGGCAAGCCGCTTCGGGTCGAGCTCGAAGGGAGCGGCACCAATCCGCTCGAGCTGACGGTGGAGCAGACCGGCGTGCTCGCGCGCGCGGTGCGTTCGGAGCTCACGTCGCGCGTGCTCGCGTGCATCGACGGGCTGAGCGAGGCGGACCGCGAGATCGTCGTCCTGCGCGGCATCGAGCAGTGCTCGAACCGCGACGCCGCGCTCGCGCTCGGCATACGAGAAGGCACGGTGGCCGTGCGGTACCACCGTGCCCTGCAGCGACTGCGAGAGGCCATGCCCGCCTCGATCATGGCGGAACTGACTCTGTCGGAAGCGTGAGCCCGCGCTTCACGGGGCGGACCGAGTCCTAATCCTTCTCACCGTCGTGCGGCGGCAGAAAAATGATGACCTGGACGATGCCGCTCGGGTCCATCTGCGTGTTCGGGTCGGGGATCGTGTTCTGGACCCGGTACTTCGTGAGCGAGCGGTCGGGAACCGGGCCGTCGACGACGCCCACTTCCCACTTCACGAAGGAGAAGCCCGCGGTGACGAGCGTCGCTTCGTACTGGAAGGCGTTCTCCTCGGCGGTGAACGGCGGAAGCGCGACTTGCTCGTCGAGCACGGAGTTGCAGGTCCCACGCGGGCCCTTCTGCGGAACGAGGATCGGAGACGTCGTGGTCGGACTTGCCATTTTGGCTCCTGGGCTGTGCGCCGGAGACCGGCGCGAGAATGAGTGAGACGGCGGACTTGCCGTCCGAGGGTTCCCATGTGTCGCCGCGCGCGCGCATTACGGGCGCAGTGCTTTTTCTCGAGCGGTTCCCTAGCCCGATCTATTCACGAGCCTGCACTGCAGAAGCCACAACCGAGCAGCTGCGCTGCTCTCTCGGCCCCTCCCGGCACTTTGCGAACGCCGTCGTCCTCGACGACCCGATCAGGGTCGCCTGCGGGGCCGTCGCACGCAAAGCCCCGGGAGGAACCGAGTT
>JAJDEV010000244.1 GCA_029259605.1 Planctomycetota bacterium
CAGGACTGGGGGTGGCGGAGCATTCACCCGACGTCTCGCATCGGGGATTCGGTCGTCGGTGTCGCCGCGAGCTGAGAACGAGCTGGAGCGCGAAATACGCGTCCGGCGCAGTGCTCGAGCAACACTTGGGCAGTCAGTTCAGAAGTTCACTTCGGCTTGGGTCCAGAACGTCGGCATGTGGCACCGATCGCACCGATCCACCCACCCGAGTCCCACGTGGTTCGTCGTCTGGGCCAGGTCGTCGGCGTGGCAGGTGACGCACTCGGGATCCGCCGGAAGGAAGTTCCCGACCTCGGCGCCCGGGTGGCAGCGCTGGCACGACGTCCCCGCGTGAACGCCGACCAGCGGGAAGCGGGTTCGGTTGTGGCGCGAGATCTGCCCCACCGGATTCCACGTTGTCTCCGTGTGGCACTCGGTGCACGTCGGTCCGAGTTCGCCGGCGTGGAAGTCCTCGTGGCAGCCGATGCAGCCCTTGGCCTGGAACATGCTGACCGGGCCGCGGTCGTTGTGGCAGCGCAAGCATTGGGCGGCGCTGTGCGCGCCGCGCAGTTCGACGCCGGTCTCGCCGAAGTGGTCGTACTCGAAGTCGTCGCGCAGCTCGTTCCATGCGCTGCCCGCATGGCACGTCGAGCAGTCGGCGGGGAACGAGTCGTGCGGAAGCACGGCGCCCAGTCCCGCTGCCCAGCGGTGGCGCGCGCCCGCGCCCGGCGTTGGCAGCACGCACGCGACGACCATCGTGGTCAGCGCGAGCAGGAGGAGTTGGACGTCTCGTTTCATGGGGAATCCGCGGCTAGAAACTCTTTTGGAAGTAGCCGCCGACCGAGAGCGCGCCTTCCTCGTCCCAAGGTAGCACCTCGGCATACACGGAGTAGCTCCAACCCGAGCGCAGCAATCCGTCGCGGCTCGCGCGCAGTCGGTGCTGGATGAGATCGTCGATCGCGGACGAGAACCCGTCCCGATGGTGGTTCGCGACCTCGTAGAACAGCCGCCAGGTGCCGTCCTGGGTCGTGCGATCGATCGAGACGCGCCCGCCGACAACGAGGCTGAACTGACCACGCGTCGAGAACAGCGTGATGTCGCTGAGGCTGTCGTCCGCGAGGAGGTCGCTCATCCCGACGCCGATCTCGACGTCTCCGCCCTGGTCGTCCTCGTCCGCCCACAGCCCGACTTGGCTGTGCACGCGCGTTTCGCTGTCGGTGATCACCCAGCCGCCGGCGCTCAGCCGGTCGTAGCGGTCGCGGCTGAGCTGCGCCTGAGTGACCGGCGGGATCTCGTTTCGATCGGTCTCCGGAAAGCGCAGACGCCGCAGCGAGAAGTCGATGCCGCCGCTGCCCGGCGCGTTCGGCCGTCCGAAGCGGCGTCCGGTCGAGAGCTGCGCCTGCGTCAGCTCGAAGCCGGTGTCCTTGCGATGATCGCCCGAGTCGTAGTAGTCGATCCACGCCGCGCCGTGGAAGGACCAACCGTCGAGCGGGAAGTAGCGCGCGCGCGTGACGATCAGGTCGCGGTCCTGGGCGCCGTTGTGCATCGTCTTCTGGATGCCGCCGGCAACGGTCCACTGCTCGCGGTCGTCGGAGACCCACTCGTAGTATCCCGCGAGCTGCAGGTCGTCGCCCGTATCGAGGTCGGCGTCGGGCTCGGGCATGTATCCGAAGCTCGCGCCGAAGCGGTCGCCGTTCTTGCGGCGCCGCGTCCACTCGACGCCGTCGAGCCGTCCGAACTCGGGCATCACGTGCTGCAGGAAGCGCCCGCCCTCGACGCGCTCCGAGTCGAAGCGCGTTCCGCCGATCGTGTAGGACGCGCGGTCGACGCGCAGCGAGCTGGTCGACTCGTCGCCGTTGCCGGGGACGTCCGTGTCGCGCTTCACGAACTCCGCGTCGACGCGCAGCTCGCCCCCGTTGCCGAACGGGTTGCGGTAGCGCGAATCGACGCCCGTGCGAAAGAACCGATGCGCGCGGCCACCCTCGGCGGTCAGAGTCTGATCGGCGAACACGGTGATCCGGCCGCTCCAGTCCGCCGAACGCTCGCTCGGGCGAACGGGGCGTACGCGCGACAAGAGCGGCATGCTCGACGTCCAGCCCTCGCGTCCGTCCGTGCCCTCGGGTTCGTCCGGCGCGGTGTCGCCGTGGATCGGTGGCCCGATCGGATCGGGCGGTGCCGGAGCGTCGTCCTCGTCGGCGAAGCGCGAGTTCGGGATCAGCGCCTCGCCCCGCGTTCCCGGCTCGGGCACCCAGTCCGGATTCGCGAGCCGGACCGTGGCGCTGCGCTCGCGCACGTCGGCCACCATGCCCGTCATCACATCCGCGCCGCGGGGCACCAGCAGCACCGAGTCGCCGATCTCGAGCCCGTCTCGCGCGCCTCGATCGACCTCGGCGAAGCCACCCCACTTCGCGCTCGTCACGCGCAGGCTGACCTTCTCGAAGTCGTCGCCCTGGAACGCGGCGGTCGGTCGCGCGTGCGCGAGCGACGGTGCGAGAGCGAGAACCAGCGCAGCCAGCCAGCAGGCGCACACCCGTCGCGCTCGGAGGCTTTGCATCGCGTTCATCGTCGCTCCGTCTTCTCGGCCCGCCGGGAGGGCCGATGGATCGGCTCGTCGTGATCGCCGTGGCAGGACGTGCAACTCCGCTCGATCGGCCGATAGCGGATCGCGCCCGAGCCGTCGCCGTTCACGAGCGAGTCGTCGCGGACGTGGCACCTCGAACAATCGACGTCGCGGTGCGCCTCACCCAACGCAAAACGGGAATCGAGTTCGTGTCGGAAGACGAGCTGCGTGAAGCTGGTCGCGCTCTGATGACAACGGGCGCAGTTCGCCTCGCCGTCCTCGACGAACTGGCCCGCGTGCGGCGACGCGTGGCAATCCGCGCAAGCGTTTCCCAACGCGCGCTTCCAGGTACGCCCGGTGTCGGTCGGACGACGCAGGGGCGTGTGGCACGCCGAGCAGGACGCGTCCGCATGCTTGCCGTCGAGCACGAAGCCCGTCCACGCGCCGTGCTCGAAGCCCTCGGGGAAGGTGCGAAAGGACGTCTGCACGTGACAGCGTTCGCAACCGTTCTCGTTCCCACGGACCGTCACCAGCGCCGGCAAGGCCGGCGTGTCGAAGCCGCCCTCGTGCGGGTCCGCGTGGCAACTCGCGCAGCCCTCGAACGTTCCGAAGTGCTCCTCGACGCGTCCGAACGTGCGCCCGCTCGCATCCGGCGTGTCGGCCAACACGTGGCACGCGTGACAGCCGGCCTGGTCGTGCGCTCCGCGGACGTCGAGGCGCGTCCACGTTCCGTGATCGAAGGCGTCGGCGGCGACGTCCGCGAACGTGCTCGGGACGTGGCAGCGCGCGCAGTCGCCGTGCGCGATGTCCGGCATGGTCGCCGTCTGCGCGTCGAAGAAGCCGTCGTGCGCGTCCGCGTGACACGCGGCGCATTGGTCGGACGCCTCGCGGAAGAGCGGCGAGGCCAAGAGCTCCGAGTCGGCGTGGTCGGGCGCCGGATGGCAGCTCGCGCAGTCCACCTCGCGATGGCTCGCGTCCAGCGGCAATGCCGTGCGCTCATGCAGCGTGACGTCGAACAGGTTGGGCGCGAAGTGCTGCCGCGCGTGGCAGCTCAGGCAGCCGTCGCCCGCGAACTCGCCGGTCTCGAACTGGCCGCCGTGCGGATCGTCGTGACACGCTTCGCACGAGTCGGCGTCGCGTCCGGGATAGCGGCGAGCGAAGTCGCGCTGCTCCGGATCGTGGCATGCTGCGCAGTCGGCAGCGTCGTGCGGATCGGCGAGCGGGAAGCCCGAGAAGGCGTGCTCGGCGGCGCTGAGCTCGATGCGTTCGTCGCGGAACTCCGTGTGCTCGGCGGCGTGACACGTGACGCAGCTCGCCCCCGTCGTGAGCCGCGCCACACGCGCGGACCGCTCCACGAACGCGTCCATGTGCGGTGAGTCGTGACAGTCGAGGCAGGCGCGCGGCGCGAGGCGCAGCGACGGTTGCGACACGCGGTCGAGCGCGTACGGGCTGCCCTCCGCGTGGCACTCGAGGCACGCGAGCTCGGCGTGTCCGCCCTCGAGCGGCAGCACGCGCGCGTGGTCGCGCGACTCCAGCAAATCGAACGACTCCTGCCCGTGGCACTGCACGCACCCCGGCTCGCGGTCGTCCTCGTGCGGATCCGCGTGGCACGTGGCGCAGTCCTGTTCGAGCCCGAGGAAGCGCAGCTGCCCTTCGCGCAGCACGTGCGCGTCTGCGTTGGTGTGGCACTCCGCACACGCGAGCTCGAGGTGCTCGCCGCGCATGTCGAATCCGACGCGCGCGTGCTCGAAGGCGTCGCGCTCCTCGAAGCCGGAGCCGCGAAAACTGCGGACGCTGACGACCGCGAAGCCAGCGCCGTGGTGATCGGCGTGGCAGCGCGAACAGACCTGCTCGTCCTCGGTCTGCAACAGGCCGTGGAGCCCGTCCCGCTCCTCGAACTGCGCCTCGATGGTCGCGTGGCAGTCCAGGCAGGCTTCCGACATGCTCGTCCCGAAGCCGCCGTGGCAGAGCGCGCACGAGTCCCCGCCTTCCATGTCGTCGAGCTGCGCGTGAACGGTCGCGATCGGCCCCGGCGACGTGCGTCGTCCGTCGACGACCGCGATCGAAACGACCGCCAAAACGGAGACCAGAGCGATGCCGAGGTGCGCGTGTCTCATCCCGCCGCCCCGACGAAGGAGCCGTACGACAACGCGTACGCCACGTGGACCGCGACGAGGAGCACGAGCAGCAGCGCACCCCACCGATGCAAGTAGCGCCACGTGTTGAGCAGCGCGCGCAGGTCCTCGTAGTGCGACGTGACCAGCGCCGAGCGATGCGCGCGTCGCGCGAGGCGCACGGTTTCCTTGATCTGAAACTCGGTCACGCCGTCGTCACGCCCTTCGCGCGCGAGGCGCGCCAGGACCCGGCTCAGATCGCGCTGCCACCCGAACAGCGCGAACAGGCGCTTCGGCAGCGAACCGGTCCAGCGCTTCTCGTCGATCAACGCTTCGACCTCGCTGCGCACCTTCGCGCGGAAGATCCGATGCCCCTGCTCCCACTCGTCCGACGTGCGACCGAGCTGCGCCTTGTACTCGGCCAGATCGAGCTCGCTGCCGTTCGCGGCTCGCGGCAGATACGAATACACGTAGCGACCGACGACGCCCGTGAGCACGAGCGCGCCCATGATCCACAGCGAGTGCCCGCCCGACGTGTTCTTCGGCTGCATCGCGCTGTGCACGACGGCGAAGAGGAGCGCGAGGATGCCGGTCGCGACGTGCGACGTCATCCACAGCTTGAGCGAGCCGAGCCAGCGCCCGATGCGCGTGTTGCGCCGCACGAGATAGAGCAGGTTGAGCGCGACGAGCGCGACGGCGAGCACTCCCGACCACAGCCCCACGCCGCGCCCGGAGCGCAGCAGGTCGTGCCGCGGATGCGACGGACGGCTCAGTGCGTCGAGCGCGTAGTAGTCGGCGTTCCACGCGACCCACACGACCGCGGCGAGCGCCAGCGCCATACCCACGCGCAGCGCGCGCAGCAACCCGGTGCCTTGCTCGCCGACGAGCTCGGGCGGCTGCTGGTGCTCGGGATCGAAGGACACACCCGCTTGGTGCAGGAGGTCGAACGAGGCCTGTCCGCCCGCCAGCACGAACACGTCGTCGATCGCGAGCTCGAGCGTGGCGTCGCCCTTCCGCAAGCGCACTCGCTCGGCGTCGATGTCGAGCACCTCGCTCTCCATCAACGCTTCGATCCGTCCGCCCTCGGTCGCGGCGTGGAAGCGCGCGAGGTTCTTCGCCGACGCGCGAAAGACCTCGGCGCGACGGTAGGACAGCGTGACCTGCGTGCCGTCCTGCTCGGCCAGCGCGAGCGCGGCTTCGAGCGCCGCGTCTCCGCCGCCGACGACGAGCGTGCGGCGCCCCGCGTACGACCGCGCGTCGATCAGGCTGTAGGACACGCGCTCGCTCGTCTCGCCCGGCACGCCGAGCTTGTTCGGGCTGCCGCGCCGACCGAGCGCGAGGCAAACGTTGTGGGCGGCGAAGCTCGTCTCGCCGCACGCCACGACGAAGCGTCCTGCGGACGGCCCAGCGACGCTCTCGACGCGATCGACGGCGGCGCCGACGCGCACGTCGAGTCCGTGCCGCTGCACGAGTTCGTCCCAGATCGCGACGAGTTCTTCCTTCGAGTACCGGTCGCGCCCGAGCCGACCGTAGAGCGGCAGCTCGACCGGCTCGTTGAGGATCAGCTTCTTGCGCGGGTACTTGGTGACCGTCCCCCCCGCGCTGTCCTCTTGTTCGAGCACCACGGCGCGCACGCCCAAGCGCTTCGCCTCGAGCGCACACGCGATACCCGCGGGTCCGGCGCCGACGATCACGAGGTCCCACGCCTCGTCTTGCGCGTCGTTCGGTTCCGCTCGGCGCGCGACCTCGCGCGCCACGTGCGTACCGTGTTCGATCGCGGTCTTGATGAGCGCGTGGACCGTGACCTCACCGGCGAGGAACAGGCCCGGTACGCCGACGGCCTCGAGGCTGCCCTCGATCGCGGGCACGTCGTCGCGCTCGCGCAGGTCCGCGATGGTCACCTGGATCGCGTCGACCGGGCACTCGCGCTCGCACGCGGCGATGCCACGGCAGCGCGCCCCCTTCACCACCATGGCCTGGCCGTGGACGATCTCGAGCACGTCCCCCTCGGGGCACACCGCGACGCACGTCGCGCAACCGAGGCAGCGTGACAGGTCGATCACCGGGTGCTGCAGGAGAGCGCGCGCGGTTCCGTCCTGCTCCGCGACCTCACGTCGCCGGACGACGGAGCGCATGCGCGCGAGCTCCGACTGGCGCGCGTTCGCGACGAGCGTCGCCACACCCAGCGCAACGACGATCGCGAGGAGGAGCCACCAAATCATCGTCGGGGGCGAGCGGGACGGATCGGGCGCATGGGAAAAGGGCGGGCCTCGGACGCGGCGACGTGCGCCACGGTCCCGGGACCCGCCCCTGTTCATCGACGCCGCAGGACGGCGCCTTGAGCCCGCGAACCGGCCTAGCAGTCCGTGGTGAAACTCACGATGTCTTCGGAGCGTGATG
>JAJDEV010000245.1 GCA_029259605.1 Planctomycetota bacterium
TCACCGCGGCGACCCCGGCGCGCTTGGAGTCCGAGAGCGACAGGTCGCGCAACCACTCGACCGACTCACTCACCGACAAGGACAGCACCTCGGGCAAGCGCTTGCCGCTGACGACGACCGCGCGCGGACCGGCGCCCAGGCGCTCGCCCTTGCACGCCGCGCACGCGCGCCGCCGCATGTAGTTCTGGAGCACCGCGCTCCACTCGGGATCCTCGGACTTGGCGTGCCACGCGTCGACGTGACCGCACAGCCCCGGCCAGTCGGCGCGGAAGCTGTTGTGCAGCTCGTACGTCGCGCCCGACTTGTCGATCGAAACCTTGTAATCCGCCTTGGCGCCGACGCCGTGCATCACGAGCGCGCGCTGGGCGTCGGTGAACTCCGCGTACGGCCGTCGCAGGTCGACGCGGTGCGCCTTCGCGACGGCGCGCAAGAGGTGTTCGTAGTAGCCCTTGCCCTTGGTCAGGTACCGGCCGAGCTTGCCGACGAGCGCGGTCGGCCCCTCGCCCGCGATCGGAAGCGAGTCGTCCTCGATCAGGAGCTCGTCGTCGCACTGCCAGCTCTGCCCGAGCCCGTCGCACTCGGGGCACGCACCCGCGTGCGTGTTGAAGGAGAAGTGACGCGGTTCGAGCTCCTCCGCCAAACGGAAGCCGCAGATCGTGCACGCGCCGCGCGTGCTGTACTCGAAGCGCTCGGGCGGCTTGCCGCGCGAAGCGCTCTTGATGAGCACGCTGACACGGCCGCCGGCGAGCGCTTCTCCGGCCTCGACGGCCTCGGCGATGCGCACGCGTGATGCCTCGTCGAACGTCAATCGATCGATCACGAGGTCGACGCGTTCGGGCGCGTTCTTCGGCAGCGTGAGATCGTTGGCGAGGCGCGCCTCGACGCCGTCGAGCAGGACGCGCGCGAAACCCGCGGCGATCCACGCGTCGCGCGCCTCCGCGAAGGCCTTGGCCGGCTCGTCGGGCTCGAGCGCGCCGGGGCCGAAGATCGGCGCGACGATCCAACCCTTCGGCGCCGCCCCCTTGGAGAAGCGCTGCAGGATCTGCTTCGTCACTCCGCCCGCGTCGGTGGAGACGAGCTCCTCGCCGTGGTCGGGACACAGGCGCGTTCCGGCGCGCGCCCACAGCACGCGCAGGTGATCGTGGATCTCGGTCGTGGTCGCGACCGTCGAGCGCGGATGTCCGCTCGACGTGCGCGCCTCCACGGCGACGCTCGGCCCGAGCCCGTCGATGCGCTCGACCGGTGGCCGATCCCGCGAGGACAGGAACTGACGCGCGTAGGTCGAGAGCGACTCGACGAAGCGCTGGCGGCCGGTGGCGTGAACGGTGTCGAGGGCGAGCGAGCTCTTGCCCGACCCGCTCGGCCCCGTGATGACCGTCAGCGCGTTGCGCGGCAGGCGCACGTCGATGCCCTTGAGGTTGTGCGTCCGCGCCCCCTCGATGACGATCTCGGTCAACGGCACGACGCCCGTAGCGGCGTCCGCCGTCGGCAACAGCGCCGTGCGCGACTCGTTCTCGGCGCAGAGCGCTTGACCGGTGAACGAACGCGCGCACGCCTCGACGTCCTCGGGCGTACCGGTCACCAGCACCTCGCCCCCGCCGACGCCGCCGTCCGGCCCGAGGTCGATCACGTGGTCCGCCGCGCGAATGACCTCGAGCATGTGCTCGATGACGATGACCGAGTGCCCCTGATCGACGAGCCGCTGCAGCGCCGCGACGAGGCGTTGGACGTCCTGGTGGTGCAGCCCCGTCGTCGGCTCGTCGAGCAGGTAGAGCGTGTGCCTCTTCGTGCGCTTCTGCAGATGCTTGGCGAGCTTGACGCGCTGCGCCTCACCGCCGGAGATCGTCGTCGAAGGCTGCCCGACCGAGAGATAGCCGAGCCCGACCTCCACCATCGCGCCGAGCGGACGCGCCGCCTTCGGGATGTCGCGGAAGAGCTCGAACGCCTCCTCGATCGTCATCGCGAGCACGTCCGAGATCGAGTGCCCCTTGTACCTCACGCCGAGCGTCTCGGACTGGAAGCGATGCCCACCGCACTCCTCGCACGGCACGGTGACCGGCGCGAGGAACTGCAGCTCGACGAACTTCGCGCCGGCGCCCTGGCAGGCCTCGCAGCGTCCGCCGGCGACGTTGAACGAGAAGCGTCCCGGCGCCCAGCCGCGCATCTTGGCCTCGGGCAGGCTCGCGAACAGGTCGCGGATCGGCGTGAACGCACCCGAGTAGGTCGCGGGGTTCGAGCGCGGCGTGCGACCGATCGGTGTGCTCGAGAGGAAGACCAGGTCCTCGACGTGCTCGAGGCCTAGGACCTCGTCGACCGCCTCGGGGACCGGGCCCTCGCGACCGAGGTGGCGCGACACCGCGCGCTGGAGTGTGTGGTGGACGAGCGTCGACTTGCCGGAACCGCTGACGCCGCTGACGACGGTGAGCGTTCCGAGCGGGAACGACACGTTCACGTTCTTCAGGTTGAAGCCGTTGGCGCCGCGCAACTCGAGCGCGTGGCCGTTCCCCTCGCGCCGTTGGTCCGGCGTCGGCATGGGCAGTTCGCCGCGCAGGAGCTTGCCCGTGGGCGAATCCGCGTGCATCACGTCGGCCGGCGCGCCGGCCGCGACGAGGTGCCCGCCGAAGCGGCCCGGCCCCGGGCCGATGTCGATCAGCCAATCGGCGGAGCGCAGCGTCGCTTCGTCGTGCTCGACGACGACGACCGTGTTGCCCGCGTCGCGCAGCATCTGCAGCGCGTGGAACAGGCGCCCGTGGTCGCGCGCGTGCAAGCCGATCGACGGCTCGTCGAGCACGTAGAGCACACCCTGGAGCCCCGCGCCGAGTTGCGCCGCGAGCCGGATGCGCTGCGCCTCGCCACCCGACAACGTGTCGGCGGCGCGGTCGAGCGCGAGGTACGACAGCCCGACGTCGTTCAGGAACTCCGTGCGGCGCGTGATCTCCTTGAGCAGCCCCTCGGCGATCTTCACCTCGCGCGCGGAGAGCGCGAACGTCTCGAGCTTGGCGCCGAACTCGCCGACCGGCGTCCCGAGCAGGTCCCGGAGGTGAACGCCGCCGACCGTGACGACGTTCGCGAAGCGGTTCAGCCGGGTGCCCTCGCACTCCGCGCACGGCAGCGTGTCGAGGAAGCGCTCGACCAACTTGCGCCGCGAGCCGCGCTTGAAGGCGTCCTCGAGCGACGGCATCACGCCCTTGTAGCGCCGCTGCCACTTGACCGAACCGGTGTGACGCTTGCCGTTCCAGCTGGATTCGTCCTCGAAACGCTCGTCGCCCGCCCCGTTCAGGATCACGTCGCGGTGCGCCGCCGACAGGTCCTTCCACGGCGTGTCGAGGTCGAAGCCGTTCGCCTCCGCAACGCTGTCCAGGAACGAGAATTCGACGCGCGGGAAGAGGAAGGCGCCGCCGCTCGCGCGCGTGACGCCGAGCGCCCCGTCGCGGATCGACGCCGACGCATCGCGCACGATCAGGCGCGCGCTCGGCCGGCGCAGGACGCCGAGGCCGTCGCACGCGGAGCACGCGCCGTGCGGCGAGTTGAACGAGAACAGGCGCGGCTCGAGCGGCGGAACCTCGAGCCCGCACTCGGGGCACGTGCGCTGCGACGAGTAGCCGTGTTCGAGCGGGTCCGCGCCAGGCGCGACGACAATGCAGTCCCCGCCGCCGAGTTCGAGCGCGGAGTCGATCGCCTCGCGCAGGCGCGGCACCGCGGTCTCCGTGATCTTGAGTCGGTCGACGACGACCTCGATCGAGTGACGCTTGTAGCGCTCGAGTTCGGGGGCCTCCTCGATGCGCATGAGCTCGCCGTCGACGCGCACGCGCACGAAGCCCTTCTTCACGAGGTCGGCGAAGAGCGCCTTGTGGCTGCCCTTGCGATCGCGAATGAGCGGCGCCAGCACGACAACGGCGCGCTCGTCGAACGCGGTGCGCACCTGGAGTTGGATCGCCTCGGGCGTCTGCGACGCGAGCGGTCGTCCGTGGTCCGGGCAGTGCGCCGTTCCGGCGCGCGCATACAGGACGCGCAGGTAGTCGACGACCTCGGTGATCGTGCCGACCGTGGAGCGCGGACCGCGCTGGATCGCCTTCTGGTCGACCGCGATCGCCGGCGCGAGGCCTTCGACGTGGTCGACGTCGGGCTTCTCCATGCGACCGAGGAACTGGCGCGCGTAGGCCGACAGCGTCTCGAGGAAGCGCCGCTGTCCCTCGCGGAAGAGCGTGTCGAAGGCCAGCGAGCTCTTGCCCGAGCCGGAGACGCCCGTGATCGCGACCAGACGGTTGCGCGGGATCTCGACGTCGATGCCCTTCAGGTTGTTCTGCCGCGCCCCGCGGATGCGGATCGCCGCGTCCGCCGCGCTCGCGGACGCGCTGCCGGCTGCCGCGGCGCCGGATCCCTTTCCGGCCGCCCGCTTGGTCCCTCCGCGCTTGGTCATGACGCGCGGAGGAGGTTGTCGACGAGAAGGGTCGGCATAGGGCGGGGAGGCTCGGAAAACGGCGTTTCGACTCCCCGTGGCTCACGACTTCGGTCGCCTGTGGGTAGAGTCGAAGACGGGCCATCCTACCATCCCGGCGACACCGGCCGGAAGGGTCCGACGCGCCTCGTTGGCGGCGGAATCGCGTGTTCGAGCGCGCAAGCCCAGCGACCGCGCCGGGCTCGCCCCGGAGGCGGGTTCAGTGGGCCAGCTTCGAGCGAATCCGCTCGTGCAGCCCCGGGCCCGCGGCGACCACGCTGCCCCCGCGCAACCAATCGTCGCCGCCCCCGGCGTCGGTGACGATCCCGCCCGCCTCGCGCACGAGCAGCGCGCCCGCGGCCACGTCGTGCGGCGCGAGGTGCAGCTCCCAGAACCCGTCGAAGCGGCCGGCCGCCGTGTACGCCAGGTCGATCGCGGCCGAGCCCATCCGGCGCAGGCCGCGCGCCTCGTAGAAGAAGGCCTGGAAGTTGGCGAGGTTGTCGTGCTCGAGCTCGCCGCGTCGATACGGAAAGCCGGTCGCGAGAATCGCCTCGCCGATCGACTCCTTGGGCGAGACGGCAAGCCGCGTCGTGCCGAGGTACGCACCGCCGTCACGGGTCGCGTGGAAGGTCTCGTCGAGCATCGGGACGTGGACGACGGCGACCTCGGGCACCCCCGCGACGATCAGCCCGGCGGACACGGCGAACATCGGGATGCCGTGCACGAAGTTGTTCGTTCCGTCGAGCGGATCGAGGAACCAGCGCGGCTGATCCGGATCGACATCGGCGTCGCGCGTCTCTTCCTCGGCCTCGATCGCGTGCGCGGGGAAGGCATTCCGCACGCGCTCGACGAGCAGGCGCTCGCTGGCGAGGTCGGCCTCGGTTTGCAGGTCACGCATCGAGCTCTTGCGTCCGATGCGCGCCGCGTCGAGCTGGCCGAGGTAGCCGCGCAGCACCTCGCCCGCCTCGCGCGCCGCCGCGACCATCACGTCGTGCGCCGCATTGCGCTCGCCCGCGTTCACCGGACCTCCGGCGCGCCCGCGAGCATCACGACCAGCAGCTCGTCCTGCATCGGCTTGAAGCACTTCGTGTTCAGCCCCGAGATCGACGGCGGATACTCGACCAGGATCGAGAACGCGAAGCTCGAACCGTCTGGCGCGTCGCCGATGCCCGAGAGCGAGCTGACGCCGCGGATCCAGCCCGTCTTGCCGAACACGTGCCCGGCTGCGGGCGTGTCGCGCATGCGGTCCTCGAGCGTGCCGCGCTCGCCTGCCACGGCGAGCGACGCGCGGAACGTCTCGCCCGTCTCGCGCCCGCGCCCGAGCACGCCCGCGATCAGCGCCGACAGCTGGCGCGCGGTCACGCGGTTGTCGCGCGAGAGGCCCGAGCCGTCCACCTGGCGGAAGCCGTCCGTCGACACGCCGAGGTGCTCGAGGGCGCGCCGGCACGCGGCCTCGCCGGCGGCGCGCGTCCCCTCGCCCAGAATCGAATGGCCGATGGCGAAGAAGAGCTGATCCGCGACGCTGTTGCGCGAGTCGGCGTTGATCGGAACGAGCGTCGCGTCGACCGACGAGCGCAGCTCGGCGACGCGCCTGCCCGCGGCCACATGGCGCACGCGTCGCACCACGCCGTCGACGCGCACTCCGCCACGCTGCAGTCGGTCCAAGAGCACGGCACCGAAGGCGTTCACCGGATCGGGATGCGAGAACTCGGCGAGAAACGGCGGACGGTTCGCCGGCAGCGTGCCGCGCACGGTGACCGCGGTGCGCGTCGCGCCGACGCGCACGTCGAGCTTCTTGCCACCGGTCGACACGCCGTAGTTCGACGCGAGCCCGTGCGGTGACGGATGGACGGCCACGGTCGCGGGTCCGCCCGAGCGGCCGGGGGTCACGCGCGCTTGGAGCACGCCGCCGTTGATCGAGAACCCGCCGGCGAGGGCGCAATGCTCTTGCCAGTACTGGCTCGCGTCCGGCCATCCCGGCGCGGGTCCGGGCTCCGCGAACGACCCTTCGTCGAGGACGATGTCGCCGGTGATGCGCTGGATCCCCGCGGCGCGCAGTTGGCGCGCGATGTCGTCGAGGCGCGACTCGACACGGGCGTCGTCGTCGACGCCCGCGATCGGATCGCCCGAGGCGCGCGCGACGAGGTCGCCCTCCAGCGTGCCGCCCCGAATCGGGCCGAGCGCTTCGAACGGGGTCATGAACTCGGTCCCCGGACCGAAGAGGACGAGCGCGGCGGCCGTCGTCACCAGCTTCATGTTCGAAGCGGGCGCGCGCGCGACGTCCGCGTCGACGAAGGCGAGCTCGGCGTCCGACTCGAGGTCGCGCACGTGAACCGAGACGCGGATGTCGCGCGCGCTCGCCTTCCCGCGCGCCAGCCTCACCGCTTCGCTGCGGAAGCGTTCGACCACGGAGCCGAGCCGCGCGTTCCACAGCCCGTGGCGCGCGGACAGCTCCGGCACCTCGGCGGCCTCCGCTGCGTTCGTGTGCGCGGGGCGCTCGATCGGGGCCGTCGCGCCACCGGGCAGGTCGGCTTCACGCGCGTCCGCGGCCGCACTCTCGCTCCCACAAGAGGCGAGCATCAGAGGCGCAAAGAGCAGCAGCAGTCGGATCCTCATCGGGGTGCGGGCGGACGCTCGTCCGCGTTGGCCACGAGCCAAGTCATGTTGTAGAGGAAGCGCGTCGAGCGCGTGACCTTGTCCAGGTCGAGGCTCTCGATCGTGTCGCGGTACGTGTGGTAGTCGGGGTTCTCCGACTCGGGGTAGTTCTCGAAGAAGAAGAGCACCGGGACGCCGATCGCGTGGAACGAGTGGTGGTCGGACCGCTCCCAGAAGCCGCGCCCCTTGCCGATCACGACCTTCTTGATCTTGGTCGCGTGGAGCTTCTTGGCGTCCTTCAACGTGTCCTCGAAGCCCGGGTTCTCGCGCACGCCGATGACGTAGATCTCGCCCGCGTCGCCGCGCCCGAGCATGTCCATGTTGAACATGGCGACCATCGAGTCGCGCGGAACGGGCGGCGCGTCGCAGAACGCGCGGCTCCCGATCAGGCCGTCCTCCTCGGCCGCGAACCAGGCGAACAGGACCGAGCGCCTCGGACGGTCGAGCACGAGCGCTTCGGCGAGCTCGAGCAGCGCCACCGTTCCGCTGCCGTTGTCGTCCGCGCCGAACCCGATGCGCCCCCACGGGTCGACACCGATGTGATCGTAGTGCGCGCCGAGCACGACGTACTCGTTCGCGAGATCCGGATCCGAGCCGCGCACGATGCCGGCCACGTTGTCGATCTCGACGTCGCGGCGCTCGAACGCGCTCCGCATCGAGACGAAGACCTGGTCGAGCTCGCGCGACGCGGGCTTGCCGCTCTTGTCGATCTTCGCGGCGACGGCCGCGACGTCCTCGCCCAGCAGGCGCGACGCGGCGAACTCGCTGATCTCGAGCGCGGGGACGCCCGGGCGTCGGTCGAAGTTCGGCATCGAGCGCCCGTCGTTCCAGTGCGCCCACGTGTAACGGTAGCCCAGCCGCGCGGGCGCGAAGACCGCCTCGTCCGCGGCCTGGGTCGGAACGGCGGGCGAGCGGCGCACGACGAGCACGCCGACCGCGCCCTCCTCGACGAGCGCCTCGATCTTGCCGTGCACGTCGGCCGCGTCCGTGACCTCGGCGCCCTCGAACAGCCGGCGATGGCGCGGCTCGCCCTCGAGGATCAGCGCCACGCGTCCCTTCACGTCGAGGCGTGCCAGGTCGTCGTAGCGCTCGCGCGTTCCCGTGATCCCGAAGCCTGCGAAGACGAGCGTGCCTTCCGCGCGCCCCTCGCAGATCGGCAGCGGGACGAAGTCCTCGTTCAGCGCGAAGGACTCCGCGGGTGCGTCCGCTTCGCGCCGATACTCGAACGCACAATCGGTCGCGAGCGGAACCTCGCGCTCCATCCGGAACGGCAACCGAAAGCTCGCCGGGCGCGACTCCTGCTCCGGAACGACCGGCTCGAGTCCGAGCGCGCGCATGCGCTCCTCCAGGTAGTCCGCGGCGCGCGAGAGGCCGACGCTGGGCGAGTCGCGTCCCTCGAGCTCGGGCGCCGCGATGTGCGTGAGGTGCGCGGCCACGTCCGCTTCGGTGATCGTCGCGAACGCCTTGTCGTCGGGCGCGCCGAAAGCCGCGGCCAGACCGAGGGCGGCGAACGTGGCGAGGACTCTCGGGCGCGGATCCACGCCTGCATTCTGCGAACTCGTCAGCCGCGACGCGAGGCGCGATCCGTTCCGGATTCGATCTCGAAGACGCGGCCGTCCCGCGCGACTTCGATGACTCCGTCGAAGACGTCGCTCGCCCGCTCGCGCGCCGCGCCGGGCTCGATGTCCGGATAGAAGTGCGTCAGGACGAGCCGCCGCGCGCCCGCGTCCCGCGCGAGGCGCGCCGCGCTGCTCGGAGTCAGGTGCTTGGGCGGCGCGGCCTCGTCGGGGTGCGAGCACTCGGCGAGGAAGAGGTCGGCGCCGCGGCCAAGCACCGCGACGCGCGCGTCGGCGTTCGTGTCCCCGGTGTAGAGCAGCGCCGCGCCGCCGGCGAACTCGACGCGCCACGACAGCGTCACGCGCGCCGTCGAGTGTCCGTTGCGCACGCAGCGAAACCGCAGCGGCGCGCCCCGCGTCCCGTCGTCCGTTGCGTCGAAGCCCCCGCATCCGTCCGCGTCGAGCGCGACCTCGTGCAGCGTGGCGTTCGGATCGCGCCCCCACTCACCGAACGTCGCGGGCGCTTCGTCGAAGAGCGCGCGCAACCCCGCGGGGCCGTGCAGCTCGAGGCGCGGCGGCGCTCCGAACGCGGGGTTGCGCCGCGCGAAGGCGAGCGCGTAGAGGTCGAGGCAGTGGTCCAGATGGAAGTGGCTGAACACGACGCGCCGCACGCGCGCCAGCTCGATCCCCGCGTCCCCCAGCGCGCGCACCGTGCCCGGGCCGCAGTCGAGCAGCGTCACCGGCCCGTCCGCGTCGGCGGCGAGCGCGTAACCGGCGGGACCATGCCCGGCGCGCGGCAGAATCGAGCCCGCTCCGAGCACGATCAGCGTGGCGCCCATCGCTCAGGCCGTGCCGTAGCCGCTCGGGTTCGACGTGTGGAACTTCCACGCGTCGCCGAGGATCGTACGCAGGTCCGATCGTGCGGGCGTCCAACCGAGCAGCTGCGTCGCGCGCTCGCTCGACGCCACGAGGCGCGCCGGATCCCCCGGCCGGCGCGCGCCGACCTCGGCGGGAATCGCGTGGCCGGTGATCGCGCGCGCCTCGTCGATGAGCTCCTTCACCGTGACGCCGTCGCCCGTTCCGAGGTTGCACGCGAGCTCGTTCGTTCCGTTCTGCAGCGTGTGGAGGGCGCGCAGGTGCGCGTCCGCCAGATCGTCGACGTGCACGTAGTCGCGGACACACGTTCCGTCGCGCGTGTCGTAGTCGTTCCCGAACACCATGATCTTGTCGCGTTTGCCGAGCGCGACCTGCAACACGATCGGAATCAGGTGCGTCTCGGGCTCGTGGTCCTCGCCCAGGTCGCCGTCGGGCGACGCGCCGGCCGCGTTGAAGTAGCGCAGCGCCGCGGTGCGGAAGCCGTAGGCGACGACGTAGTCCTGCATCATGTGCTCCATGTGCAGCTTCGTCTTGCCATAGGGATTGATCGGGTTCTGCGGATGCTCCTCGGTGATCGGGCTCGAGACGGGCTCGCCGTACGTCGCGGCCGTCGACGAGAACACGATCTCGCGGCACTCGCTCGCGCGCATCGCCTCGAGCAGGTGGAACGTGTTGATCACGTTCTCGCGGTAGTACTTCGCCGGCTTCTCGACCGACTCACCGACATAGCACTTCGCCGCGAAGTGGATCACCGCGCGCGGGGCGTGCTTCGCGAACACGCGCGCGAGCGCGTCCCGATCGGCGAGATCGCACTCCTCGAGCGGAGCGGTCACCGACTCGCGGTGTCCGGTCGAAAAGTTGTCGAGCACGATCACGTCGACCCCGTGGCGCTGGAGCAGCCGCACCGCGTGGCTGCCGATGTACCCGGCTCCCCCACAAACGAGGACCGGCCCGGCCGGGGGAATCAGTGCGGGGGTGGGGTTCGGATCGGGGACAGGCATGGGGCGGCGCGGTGGCGCGCGGAGGCTCGAGGAGGGGGAACGAGGGCCCGGGAGAATACGGTTTCTGGAGGCGGGTGCCAGCTCAGGTCAGTTCCGGACGAGGACCGCGCCCGCGCCTTCCAGGTCGCGCCAGAAGCCGGGCCAGCTCTTCGCGACGCAGTCCGGCGCGCTCACGCGCACGTTCGGAAGGAGCAGTCCGAGCAGCGCCCCGGCGAACGCGATGCGATGGTCGCCGTGCGGATCGACGACGACGGCGCCGCCTTCCGCGCGACGGCCGTGCGGTCGGACCTCGAGCGACGCGTCCGTCGCGCTCGCGCTCCAGCCCGCCCCATCGGTCGCGCAAAGGAGTTCCTCGAGGACGGCGAGCCGATCGCTCTCCTTGCCGCGCAGCGTGCCGAGTCCGGAGAGGACGGTCGCGCGACCGTCGCGCGCTGCCGCGGCGGCGACGATCGCGAGGACGGGCGCGAGGTCCGGCTCCCCGCTCAGATCGATGCGGAGCTCGTCGACCGCGCCACGCGCGTTCCGTTCGCCGCTCACCGCGAGGCCGTCGTCCGTGCGGCGCGCGTCGTATCCGAACGCGCGGAGGTGTTCGACGATGCGCGCGTCGCCCTGCATCGTCGCGGCGGGCACTCCCGTGACGACGAGTTCGCCGCCTGTCAAGCACGCAGCGGCGAGCGCCACCGCAGCGCTCGATGCGTCGGCCTCGATCGCGACGACGCCGGACGGCGCGCGCAGCGGACCGCGCACGATCGTGTTGCCCGCACGCTCGGCGCCGATCGTCGCCCCGAACGTCGACAGCACGCGGCGCGTGATCTCGACGTAGGGCGCGCTCGGAACGGAGCCGACGACTTCGACCGAGAGTGGCGTACCGACCGCGGCACCGGCCAGCCACAGCGCGCTCAACTCCTGGCTCGACCGCGGGTGCTCGAGCACGAGCCGCTCGGGGACGCGCGCCGTCGGTTCGATGCGCACGGGCCACGCGCCTTCGCCCTCCTCGTGAAGCATCGCGCCCGCGCGTCTCAGGGTGGCGTAGAGCGCGTCGCTCCGGCGGCCACGAAGCGTTCCGCGCGCGCCGAGCAGGAGCTCGCGCCCCGGTTCGCCGTGTAGCGCGAGCACGGCGGTCGCGAAGCGCGCGAGCGTGCCGGACTCGCCGATGTTTAGTGCGTCCGCGACGCGCGGCCGGCGCCCGGTCGACACCGCGCTCCCCCGCACGAGGAGCGCCGGTCCGGTGTGCTCGACGGACGCGCCGAGCGCGCGCGCGAACTCGACCGCGCGCGCCACGTCGTCCCCCATCGAGTCCGCGCGCTTCGCCGGGCCGACGGCGAGCTCGCTGACTCCGTCCGCGAGCGCGGCCGCGACCAGCGCGCGCTGCAGGATCGACTTCGAGCACGGCGGGTGCAGCCTCCCGGCGACGCGCGACTCCGGCGTCATTCCTATTAAACTCGTCGGTGCGTCCGCTGCCGCGTGCGCGAATCGGTCGCCGCCCATGCGCCGGATTGTAGGCGCGCGAGGCGCTTGCCATACTCCCCGCTTCGCCCGATCCCGTGTCCCCTCGCCGGCCGGCGGAACCGCGCGGCCCAGCAACTCGATGAACTCCCTCGACTCCGTCTACCTCGGTCGCGCGCCGAAGGTGGGCGACCTGACCTTGCTCGCCAGCGGCAAGGTGCGCGACATCTACACGATCGATGACGAGCGCCTCTGCTTCGTCACTTCGGACCGCGTCTCCGCGTTCGACGTCATGATGCCCCAGGGCATTCCGCACAAGGGGCGCGTGCTCACCGCCGTCGCGGTGCACTGGTTCGAGAACACGCGTGACATCATCCCGAACCACCTCCTGTCGACGGACGTCGACGAGCTGCCGGGGCTGTCCGCCGACGAGCGCGAGGCGCTGCGCGGACGCGTCATGATCGTCAAACGCTGCGAGCCGACGACGGTCGAATGGGTCGTCCGCGGCTACATCGCGGGCTCCGGTTGGAAGGAGTACCAGAAGCAAGGCACGGTGTGCGGCATCCCGCTGCCCGCGGGGCTCGGCTTCTGCGAGCGCTTGCCCGAGCCGCTCCTCACGCCGACGACCAAGGACGACGATCACGACCTGCCGCTGACGCCCGAGGAAGCGCGCGAGCGCGTCGGCGCGGCCGTCTTCGACCCGGCCAAGGCGGCGTCGATGGCGCTCTTCGCGCGCGGCACCGAGGAGCTCGCCAAGATCGGCATCTACCTCGCCGACACGAAGTTCGAGTTCGGCCTGAAGGACGGCGAGCTGCTCTTGATCGACGAGGCGTTGACCCAGGACAGCTCGCGCTTCTGGCCCGCCGACCAGTACGAGATCGGGAAGAACCAGCCGAGCTACGACAAGCAGATCCTGCGCGACTGGCTCGAGACGCTCGACTGGAACAAGGAAGCCCCCGGACCCGATCTGCCGTCCGACCTGATCGATCGCGTATCCGCCCGCTACCTCGACATCTGCGAGAAGATCACCGGCCGCTCCGCCGAGGAGGTGTCGTCGTGAGCGTCGCCCTCCTGATGGGGTCCGACTCGGACTTCCCGCGTCTCGAGGCGTGTGTTGCCGCGCTGCGCAAACTCGACATCCCGTTCGAGGCGCGCGTGATGTCCGCACACCGCACGCCGAAGCAGGTGGTCGAGTTCGTCGAGAGCGCCCCGGGTCGCGGGGTGAAGGTCTTCCTGTGCGCCGCCGGCAGCGCGGCGCATCTCGCCGGCGTCGTGGCGGCACACACCGACCTGCCGGTCATCGGCATTCCGATGGACAACCCGCCCGTGGGCGGGCTCGACGCGCTGCTCGCGACGGTCCAGATGCCCGGCGGCGTGCCGGTCGCGTCGGTCGCCGTCGGCGGCGGCGGCCCGATGAACGCGGCGCTCTTCGCGGCGCGCATCCTCGCGCTCTCCGATCCGGCACTCGCGGAACGCTATGCGGCCCTGGGCGCGGAACAGAGCGCGAAGGTCGCGAAGAAGGACGCAGCTCTCCAGGCGCGCCTCTAGCCGCCCGTGACGGAGATTCGCACGGTCGAGACGCTGCGCTGGGAGGGCGACCTCCCGGGGCACGTCGTCATGCTCGACCAGACGAGGCTCCCCGTGGAAGAGGTGCGCATCGACGTGCGCACGGTCGACGCGATGGTCGACGCGATCCGCCGGCTCGCCGTACGCGGCGCGCCGGCGATCGGGATCGCGGGTGCCTACGGTGTTCTGCTCGGATTGCAGGAGGCGTACGCGCGCCCCGACGGCGCGCTCTCGCCCGACGACCCGGACGACGTGGTCGGCCGCACGCGCGAGTGCGCGGCCGTGCTCGCGCGCGCACGGCCGACGGCCGTGAACCTCTTCTGGGCACTCGACCGCATGGTCGCGAGCGCCGAAGCACGCCACACCGCGGGCGACGACGCGCCGCGCATCGTCGCCGCGCTGCTCGCCGAGGCGCGCGCGATCCACGCCGAGGACGCCGCCCAATGCCGTCGCATGGGCGAGATCGGCGCCGAGTTCCTGCGCCCCGGCATGACCGTGTTGACGCACTGCAACGCCGGCGCTTTGGCGACGGGCGGCATCGGCACAGCGCTCGCGCCGATCTACGTCGCGTGCGAGCGCGGCGTCGACGTACGCGTGTTCGCGGACGAGACGCGCCCGTTGCTCCAGGGGGCGCGCATCACGGCGTGGGAGCTCGAACGCGCCGGCGTCGACGTCACGCTGCTCGTCGACGGCGCCATGGCGGGGTCGATGGCGCGCGGCGAGATCGACGCGGTCTTCGTCGGATCGGATCGCGTCGCGCGCAACGGCGACGTCTGCAACAAGGTCGGCACCTACGGCGTCGCGGTCCTCGCCGCGCGCCACAGCGTTCCGTTCTACGTCGTGGCACCGCTCTCGACCTTCGACCCGGACGTCGCGTGCGGCGCCGACATTCCGATCGAGCAGCGCGACGGCGCGGAGATCCGCGCGTTCGGCGAGCGCGCGACGGCGCCCGCGGGCGTCGCCGTGCTCAACCCCGCCTTCGACATCACGCCCGCCGAGCTGGTCACCGCGATCATCACGGAGGTCGGCGCGATCGAACGCCCCGACGAAGCGCGCGTCGTCGCCGCGCTCCGAGCGGGCGGACGCGCCGTCTGAACCGGGCCGCGGCGCGCGCCCCGAAAAGGACGCCTACCCGCGGGAACGCGGCGCGAACGGGTTCAGTTCGCCGCTCCGAGCGTCCGATGGATGCCCTGCGTCGCGCGGAGCCGATGGGTCTTCGAGCGCCGCACGAGAGGAAGAGATTTCGGACCCTTCCCACAGCATCGCGCGCGGCGCGGAACGCCCCGAGCCACGCACAAGAGAGACAGCATGACCTCCTCCCCCGACAGCACTCCGCAACCCCACGGCGACCAGCGCAGCGGCAAGCCGAAGAAGAAGAAGAACCGCACGCACACGCCGCGCCCCGACGAGCTCTCCTCCGAAGTGCTCGAGTTCATCGCGGCGGTCGACCAGTACAAGCGCCGCAACATGCGCTCGTTCCTCGAGGACGAAGAGGTGCTGCAGATCGTGATCGACCTCGGCTACCTGCGCTCCGATTGCTCGTCGTCGACGGTGACCAAGCAACAGCTGACCGACTTCGCGTCCGCGCGCCAGCGTTACCGCGAGGACGAGGGGCGACTGTTCCCCACCTGGAGCGAGCTGTTCGAGCTCTTGACCGGACTGGGCTACGCGCGCATCCGCAAGGACCCGGCGGCGTAGCAGCCCGTCGTCATTCGGCCGGTCGGCACGCGTTCCAACCGCGCTCGATCTCCTGCGCGTCGAAGCCGCGGCCGATCAGAACCAGCACGGACTCGGCCGGCGCAGGCTCGTCGCTCGGGCCGAGTTCGAGGAACTGGTAGACACCCTGGGCCACGACCGCGTGCGCGCTCTCGCGGCAGCGGAGGATGCCCTTGAGGCGCCAGATCTCCTGGCTGCGATGCGAGGCGAGGAATTGCAGCCACATCTTGAGCCGCGGGAGCTCGAGCGGTGCGTCGCAGCGCAGCACGATCGTGCCCGCCTCGTGCGCGTGACCCGGTGCGGCGAGGTCGCGGTCCGGACGCTCGACCGCCGTGCCTTCCAGGAGCTCGCGCACGTCCACCGTCGCGCGCTCGGCGCGCCGTAGGGTCGCGACGGAGTTGAGCGCGCGCAGCGCGGACTCGGCCGCGCTGAGCTCGGCCGCGCTCGCACGGTCGATGTGATTCAGCACGATCGCGTCGGCGTATCCGATCTGCTCGACGGCCTCGGGATGCCGCGCGAGCTGTTCGACGATCAGCGCCGCGTGCGCCAGCGCGACCGTGCTTTTGG
This sequence comes from Planctomycetota bacterium, assembly GCA_029259605.1. Classification (GTDB taxonomy): domain Bacteria; phylum Planctomycetota; class UBA1135; order UBA1135; genus OFTM281. The sequence goes on from JAJDEV010000245.1 coordinate 15,822, forward strand.
CCTCGGTCGCGGCGGCGAGCTCGGGCTCGACGCGGAGCGTTTGGAGCACGGGTCCCGGGGACGCGAGCCCGGAGGTCTCGATCAAGATGCGATCGATCGGCTGCGGGCGAAACGCGCGCTCGCGCCGCCTGAGCATTCCGCCGAGCGCGCGGACCAGGTCGCCGCGCACCGAGCAGCAAACGCACCCGTTGGCCAGCTCGACGATCTCGTCGTCCGAGCGCACGACCAAGCGCCCGTCGATCGGCACGTCACCGAACTCGTTGACGAGCACGGCGATCCGCTCGCCATGCCCCTCGCTCAAGATGCGGTTGACGAGCGTCGTCTTGCCTGCGCCGAGGAACCCGGTCAGCAGCGTGACCGGCAGGCGCTCGACTGCAGCGGGCATCGGACGTCGTGCAGGCCTCAGCCGCGCGCGACGGCGGCCGATTCACCGCGGATCGGGAACGCGCCGGTCAGCTCGGCCACACTGCGCGCCACGCGCGCCCGCACGGCCTCGTCGCTCGGCGCGTGCAGCACGTCGGCGATCAGGCCGCCGAGCGTCTCCATCTCCGCCGTTCCCAGCCCGCGCGTCGTCACCGCCGCCGTGCCGATGCGCACACCCGACGCCTTCATCGGCGGCTGCGGATCGTACGGGATCAGGTTCTTGTTGCACGTGACTCCGACGGCTCCGAGCGCTTCCTCCGCGTCCGCCCCGGTGAGCGAGACGCCCGAGACGTCCACCAGCATGAGGTGGTTGTCGGTGCCGCCGGACACGATGCGCAGGCCGCGCTCGGTGAGCGTCGCGGCCAGGCGCGCGGCGTTCGCGACGACGCGCTCGGCGTAGTCGGAGAAGGCCGGCTCGCTGGCCTCGCGCAGCGCGATGCCCTTCGCCGCGATCGCGTGCATGAACGGCCCCCCCTGCTCGCCGGGGAAGATCGCGCTGTTCACCTGTTTGATCCAATCCTTCGTGGTGAGGATCAGTCCGCCGCGCGGGCCGCGCAGCGTCTTGTGCGTGGTCATCGTGACGATGTCCGCGTGCGGAACCGGACTCGCGTGCTGACCGCCGGCGACGAGCCCGGCGATGTGCGCCATGTCGACCATGAACAGCGAGCCGGCTTCGCGCGCGATCGACGCGAGGCCTTCGAAGTCGATGGCGCGCGGGTACGCCGACGCACCGGCGAGCAGGAGCTTGGGCTTCAGCTCGAGCGCCTGCGCGCGGATGCGGTCCAGGTCGAGGCGCTCGGTGTCACGCTCGACGCCGTACGCGTGGAAGTCGTAGAAGAGCCCGGAGAAGTTCTTCGGATGTCCGTGGGAGAGGTGCCCGCCGTGGTCGAGCGACATGCCGAGCACGCGATCACCGGGTTCGAGCAGCGCCATGTACGCGGCAACGTTCGCCTGCGACCCGCTGTGCGCCTGGACGTTCGCGTGCGTCGCGCCGAAGAGCGACTTGGCGCGGTCGCGGCAGATCGTCTCGACCTCGTCCACGTGCTCGCAACCGCCGTAGTAGCGGCGCCCGGGATACCCCTCGGCGTACTTGTCCGTCAGGCACGAGCCCATGGCCGCCATGACCTCGTGGGACGTGTGGTTCTCGGACGCGATCAGCTCGAGATGCGTCTCCTGACGCGTGGCCTCAGCCTCGATGGCGTTCCAGATCGGGTCGTCGCTCGGAAAGGTGGACATGGCAAGCGCTCGCTCTCGGTCGAGCGGCTCGGGGGGATTTCGGTGTTTCCGCCGGAGAATCGGCGTCTAGGGACATTCTGTCAGCGGCCCTGCACTCGATCCGCGTGGATCGAAGCGCGCCCCGTGATTGGCACGGGGCGTTCGATGGGTCAACGTATGGGCTCCCATGTCACCTGCCAAGCCTAGTCTGCTTCCGCTCCTCCTCATCGTCGCCGGTCTCGCGTCCCTCGGGTCCGCGTGCGGCGAGTCCGCCGGTTCCGAAGTCGCCGGTGCGTCCGATGCTCCGACCGAGGCCCCCCCCACCGGAGGCGGACTCATCATCCTCGCGAGCCCGAACGAGGACGTCGGGCCGGAGCTCGGGGGACTCCCCGAACGCCCCTACTACCACTCGTTCGGCAAGGTCCTCGAGGGCGAGACGGTCCAGCACAAGTTCCGCATCGAGAACACCGACCCGCGGCCCGTCACGATCGCGAAGATCGTCCCCGGCTGCGGCTGCACGGTCTCGACCGTGCGCTACACGGACGCGGCCGGCGAGACGGTCGTCGGCAAGTCGAAGCCCGGTCCGGGTGAGAGCGTCATCACGATTCCGGCTGGCGTCGTGTTCGAGATCCAGGTGCAGATCGACACGCACGACGTCACGCAGAAGAACGCCGACAAGACCTCGACCATCGTCGTCACGACCGACTCCGAGGCGACGCGCTACCTGAAGCTCGAGGCGCACATCTTCGTCGAACGTCCGTTCGACCAGCTGCCGAACGGCATCCACTTCGGACGCGTCTCGATCAACGGCGGCGGGAGCGGCAGCGTGCAGATCGTTCAGGCGCCCGGGTACGACTACGAGATCACCGGCATCGCGTCGATCTCCGACGGCGTCGATGCCGAGGTGACGCCCGAGCACGTGTTCGGCTCGCGCATCTGGCGCCTCAACGCGCGCCTCCATCCGCCGCTCGAACTCGGCGTCTGGTCCGGCGAGGCGATCCTCTCGACCGAGAACGGGATCGGCGAACCCGGTCCCCCGGTACACGTCGGGCTCCAGGCGGATTGCGTTCCCGACCTCATCGCGCACCCGACCCGCCTCGTGTTCACCGCGTCGGACGCGGAAGCGTTCGGGCAGTTCGAGCTCACGTCGTTGCTGCCCGGCCACGCGTACCACGTGACCGAGGCCGAGTTCGCCGACGCGGCCCACGCGGACTTGCTCGACGTGTCGTTCACGCCGGAGGACCCGACGCCTTCGGGTGCGGCGAGCGTCTGGATCATCGAGGTGCGCAGCACGTCCCCCGACGCGATCACCGAAATGGTGCGCGGCGAACTGGTGCTGAAGACCGACGACCCGCAGCACCCGGAGTTCCGCGCGACGTACGTCGTGCACGCGCGCGCGGCGCGCTGACGTCGCTCACGCGCCGGTCGCGCCCACGCGCGCGAAGCGGCGCTTGCCCACCTGAATCAGCAGGCGGTCGCCCGGGCGCTCGATCGAGCGGTTCGGGTCCTTCTCGACCGTTCCGTCGAGGCGCACGCCGCCCTGAGTGATCAGCCGGCGCGCATCCGAGCCCGAGGACGCGAGCCCGACCTCGCGCAACAGCACGGCGAGCGGCAGCGGCCATGTACCGCCGAAGTCGAGCTCCGGGATGTCGTCCGGCAGCTCCTTCTGCACGAACTGGCGCTCGAAGGCGGCGCGCGCTTCCGTGGCGGCGTCCCGCCCGTGCACGAGCGCGACGAGTTCCATCGCGAGGCGCACCTTGGCCTCGCGCGGATGGCCGGCGAGCAGCGCGGCGACCTCGGCCGCGTCGAGCCGCGTCAGGAGCTCGAACCAAATCGGCATCGCGTCATCGTCCACGCCGCGCATCGCCTTGCCGAAGATGTCCGCCGGCGTGTCGGTCAGCCCGATCGCGTTGTCGTACGACTTGCTCATCTTGCGGCCGTCGAGGCCGAGGATGAGCGGCGACGTGATGACGATCTGCGGCGGCTGCCCGACCTGCTCCTGGAACGTTCGTCCGACGAGCAGGTTGAAGAGCTGGTCGGTGCCCCCGAACTCGACGTCGCATTCGAGCTCGACCGAGTCCCAGCCTTGCATCAGCGGGTAGAGGAACTCGTGGATGCCGATCGGCTGGTCTTCCTCGATGCGCTTCTTGAAGAGGTCGCGCTGCATCATCTGCGACACGGTCATGCGACCGGTGAGGCGCAGCACGTCCTCGAACTTCATGGCGTCGAACCATTCGCAGTTGCGACGCAGCTCGATGCGTTCCATGTCGAGGACGAGCGCGGCCTGGTCCGTGTAGGTTCGCATGTTGGACTCGACCGCGTCACGCGACAGCTGCGGACGCAGCTTGTTGCGGCCGCTCGGATCGCCGACCATCGCGGTCGCGTCGCCGACGAGCAGGATCACCGTGTGCCCGAGGTCCTGCAGGTCGCGCAGCTTGCGCAGCAGCACAGCGTGCCCGAAGTGCAGATCCGGCGAGGACGGGTCCATGCCGCACTTCACGCGCAGGCCGCGTCCCTGTTTGCGCGCGAGCTCGAGCCGCTTCGTCAGCTCGTCCTCGTCGATCAGGTCGACGGCGCCGCGTCGAAACGCCGCCAGGTGCTCTTCGATCGAAACGTCCAGCATGGTCGATAGCGGCGCGCGCCGAGTGGATCAGGGAAGGTCCAGGCGACCGCGCTTCGGCGTTGCTCCAACGCCGGCGGGGTCGCCCTCGAGATCGGTGGGAAGGTCGAGGCCATCGTCCGGCCCGTTCGCGGCGCGCGCGTCGAGTTCGGCGACATGCTGCGTGATCCAACGCGCCCACTCGGCGACGTCCGTGCCCGGTTCGCGGGCGCGCGTCAGCCAGCGCAGCGCGGGCGCCAGCTCGGCCCCCACACGCGCCGGAGCGTCGGCGAAGGTCCGCAACACCGGCGCGAGCGCGCGCAACGCGGCTTCGCGCTCCTGCGCGGGAACGCGCACGGCGGCGCGCAGGAGGTCGCGGCGCCGCACGGTTTCCTCGTCGAGCAAGGCGTTCGCGAAGCGATCGGCCAGCGCGTCGGCGTCGAGCACGTCGCCGGCGACGTCGTCGGCGACTGTCACGAACTCGCACCGCGCGGACGGAATGCGGCCCGTCGGATACTCCTCGCCAGCACGCCGGATCCGGCCGGCGCGCAGCAACAGACTCCAACGGTCGCGCGCGGCGAGCGCCCGACCGAGCCGGCCGGCGCACGGGCCGAGCTCGATCGACGTGGTCGAGAGTGGAGGGACGACGACCGATTCGAAGGTGCCCAGCAGCTGGGTGCCGAAGTCGCGTCCCTCGAGCCCTTCGGCGTCGATCGCCACGCGCAGATGTTCGAGGTCGATCGGCGGGAGCTCGAGCGTCACCTCGGTCGCGAGACTCGAATCGACCGCGACGAAGAGCACGGGCCCGTTCGCTCGCACCTCGACGACGAGGTCGATGTGCAGGCCGCGCATGAGTTCGCGCCCGATGAGTGCGCGATCGATCGACTCGACCAGCGCGCGCTCGTCCTCGGTCAGCGGGCGACGACGAAGCGTCTCCACGAGGCGGCGGGCCAGATCGTCCGCGCCCTCGGCGAGCGCGTTCTGCAACGCCCGCAGCGCGGGGATGTTGGTCGGCGCGACGCGCGGCGTCTTCGTTTCGACGACGAGCGCGAGGCCCGGATTCGGCGCGGGCTCGTCCGCCCCGCCGAGCGCGCCGCAGCCCGTCAGCAGGAGGCCGACGAGCGCCACGGCACGGGTGCCGATTCGAGAGCGAGGAGGCGTGAACGAACGCACGGTCGCGCCGGAGCGGCGCGACCGTGCATCCGTGGTTTCACGACTACGCGTCGCTCTTCGACGCCTCGCCATCGCCTTCGGCCTGGGCGTCGCCTTCGCTCTCCACGACAGCCGGCGCCTCGGGCGCCGCTTCCGGCTCGACCACCGGCTCGGCATCCGCCGACGCGACCGGCGGCGTGCCGTCGGACGGTACCGCGTTCGGCACCTCGGCCGACAGATCGACCTCGGCGGCTTCCCCCGCCGCGGCCTTGGCCTTGGCTTCTGCCATGACCTTGTCGTTCTCCTCGAAGTCGGCGTGCACGAAGGAGAGGCCGATCTTGCGCTCCTCCTCATCGACGCGCAGGACGCGCACTTCGATCTTCATGCCGGGCTGCACGACCTCCTCGGGCGACTCGATCTTGTGATCGGCCAACTCGGAGATGTGGAGCAGCCCCTCGAGATTGTCGTCCAGCTTCACGAACACGCCGAAGTTGGTGATCTTCGTCGCGTAGCCGGAGAGCAGGTCTCCGACGTGGAAGTTGTTCGGAATCTGCTCGAGCCACGGGTCGTTCGAGAGCTGCTTGAGCCCGAGCGCGATCCGCTTCTTCGAAGTGTCGACCGAGAGCACGACGCAGCGCAGCTTGTCGCCCTTGCGCACCGCCTCGGACGGGTGGCTGACCTTCTTGGTCCAGCTCATGTCCGACACGTGGAGCAGGCCGTCGATGCCCTCTTCGATCTCGACGAACGCACCGTAGGTCGTGAGGTTGCGCACCACGCCTTCGATGATGGTTCCCGGCGGATAGTGCTCTTCCACCACGTCCCACGGGTTCGTCTCGGCTTGCTTCATGCCGAGCGAGACCTCTTGCTTCTCCATGTTGATCTCGAGCACGACCACGCTGACCTTGTCGCCGGGCTTGACGAGTTCGGACGGGTGGTTGATGCGGCGAGTCCAGGACATCTCGGAGATGTGCACCAGGCCCTCGACGCCGTCTTCGAGCTTCACGAAGGCGCCGTACGACATGATGTTGACGACCTCGCCCTCGTGCACGGACTCCGGCGGGTAGCGCTCTTCGATGCCGTCCCACGGCGAGGCTTGCTTCTGCTTGAGTCCGAGCGCGATACGCTCGCGCTCGAAGTCGACGCGCAGGACCTTGACCTCGATCTCCTGGCCGATCTCCACCATCTCGGAGGGGTGACGCACGCGGCCCCAGGACATGTCGGTGATGTGCAGGAGACCGTCGATCCCGCCGAGGTCGACGAACACGCCGAAGTCGGCGATGTTCTTGATGACGCCCATGCGGACCTGGCCCTCGGCCACTTCCTTGAGAAGCTCTTCCTTCTTCTTCTGGCGCTCTTCTTCGAGCAGCTTGCGGCGCGACACGACAACGTTCATGCGCTCCGGGTCGATCTTGATGATCCGCGCCCGAATCGGCTCGCCGATGAAGTCGGAGATGTCGTGCGTGCGACGCAGGTTGACCTGCGACGCGGGCAGGAACACGTTGACGCCTTCGACGTCGACGAGCAGTCCGCCCTTGATCTTGCGCTGACAGATACCCTGGATCTCGTCTCCCTCCTTGTGCGTCTCCGCGAGCTTCGTCCACGCGCGCAGTCGATCCGCGCGGCGCTTGGAGAGCTGGGCCGTGTCGTCGTCACCGAGGCCGTCGTAGTGGACCTCGAAGATCTGACCCGGCTCGGGCAGGACGTCGCCGAACTCGGCGAGGGGGATCGATCCTTCAGACTTGCCACCGATGTCGAGGACGACGAATCCAGTGCGTTGGTCGACCGAATCGACCTTGGCTTGGACCATCGACCCGGGTGCCACCGGGGTGATCGATTCGTTGAGCTTGTCCGAAAAGCTCTCGGTGTCGAAGTCGCCCATGGCGGCTTCTAGCTGGCGATCCAGCTCGTCGGCGTCGAGTTCGAACTTCTTGACGCGCTGCTTGGCTAGGGACATCGGAGGCGTTCTCCGGGAACGGGTTAGGGTCAGAGGAATGGAACCCCGCGGGATCCCTGAAAACGGGGTGGACCGTCCACCCCCGATGGTTCGAACTTCAGATCGAAGTCACGAGCCGCGCATCGTGCCATATCGACCGTCCCCGATCATCCCAGCGATCGATTCCCTGGCGAGGTTCATGGCATCCGGGTCCCGTCCGTCGATCGGCGCCCCGACGGAAACCGCGATCCGGCGCGGCCTGGGGAGCTTCGCGCTGCGCGGCAGCGCGTCGATCGCGCCGCGAATTCCGATCGGAACGATCGGCACGCGTGCGCGCTTCGCGGCGAAGAGCGCCCCGGGCTTGAACTCCCCGAGGCTCCCATCGCTGCTGCGCGTCCCCTCCGGATATACGCAGACCGCGTCCCCCGCGCGCAGGTGCTCGACCATGTCCGTGAGGGCGCGCCGGTCGGCCGCCCCGCGTCGAATCAGGATCGCGCCGGAGTGGCGGAGCATGAAGGCGAGGAAGCGCGAGCGCGTCAGCGAGTCCCGCGCGACGAAGCACACGTGGCGATGCGGGAGCATCGCCGAGACGATCGGAATGTCGAGGAAGGACTGGTGGTTGGCGACGAGCAGCACGCCGCCCGACTTCGGAACGTGCTCGATGCCCGTCACGCGCAGGCGATGAAGCAGCGCGAGCTCGATGCGGCAGACCCCGCGCCCGATGCGATAGACCGGCGTGCTGTGGGTGATCAGCTCGGCACCGTCCGCGGCAGCCTCGTCTTCGGTCGCCATCCCGCTAGCGCTCCCCGCGCACGTGGGCGAGGATCCGGGCGACGACCTGGTCCGCGTTCAGCGAGCCGACGTCGATGAGGATCGCGTCGGGCACCTGAACGAGCGGCGAGTGCGCGCGCGTCGTGTCGAGCTTGTCGCGCCGCTCGATGTCCGCCTGGATCTCGGCGAGCGGTCGCTCGGACGGGCGCTGGAGCTCGCGGCGGCGCGCGCGCTCCTTCGCGCTCGCGTCGAGAAAGAACTTGTGGTCCGCGCCGGGAAACACGACCGACGTCGTGTCGCGCCCCTCGGCCACGAGTCCGCCGCGACGCTCCGCGATCGCGCGTTGCTCGTCGACGATCGCGGAACGGACTCCGGCGTGCGCCGACACGGCGGAGACGTTCAGCGTAACGGTGTCGCTGCGTATGTCCGGCTCACCGGCCTCGCCGTCGATGCGAATCTCGCCGGAGTCGTCGAACGTGAGCTCGATCTCGCGCGCGACCGCCGTACAACGCTCTTCGTCGGACGGGTGGATGCCGCGGTTCAGGACAACGAGGGTCACGGCGCGGTACATCGCGCCCGTGTCCAGGAACGTGAGCCCGAGCTCACGCGCGACGCGCTTTGCCACGGTGCTCTTGCCCGCGCCCGCCGGCCCGTCCATCGCGATGATCATGGGGTCGCAGCCGCGTCGTACACGGCCGCGCGCGAGAGCGTAACCGCGCGCCGTGGGCAGTCAACCGGACGGCGCAACGCGCGCACGCTCGTTACCGGCTCCCGCGTGCCCGGACCGCGAATCCCTGGGGACGAGCTCCGAGTCCGGCTGCACCTCGAGGATGCCGCGCTTGCCTCCGAATGCGTCGAGCACGAACCAGCGCGGCCCGTCGGGCACGCGCTCGTCGACGAAGCGATGCGCGTGACCGCACACGACGATGCCCGCATCGTTCGCCTTGGCGAGCGCGCGGACCGCGTCGGGTTGCAGCGCCATCTCGTATTGCTCCTTGCCCTGCTTCGTGCGCTTCGAGGTCTTGCGCAGCGCGCGCGCCAGCCGGAACGCCACGAAGCGCGGCAGGTAGAGCACTGCCGTCCGAAACGCTCGCGAGCGAAACAGGCGCCGCAGGCGCTGGTGATTCGCGTCGCGCGTGGCGAACTCGTCGCCGTGCACGAAGAGCACGCGCTCGCCGTGCGGCAAGCGGCCGACGAGCCCGTCGAAGCGCACGCGACAGGACGAAGCGCGCTCGAAGCGCGCGTCGAGCAGGAAGTCGCGGTTGCCGGGCACGACGTCGATCGTCGTCCCCTCGCCGACCAAGCGGGCGAGCGCTTCGAGCACCGCCTTCGTGCCGGGGAGTTCGATCTGCGCGGGGCCGACCCAGTACTCGAAGAGGTCGCCGAGGATGAGCAGGCTCGGCCGACCACGCACGCCGTCGAGCCACTGCAGGAACGCATCCGTCGCGCCCTCGCGCTCGACGTCGAGGTGCAGGTCGGCGATCACGAGGCTCCCCGGAGCGAGCGTGATTTCCGGAACAGCCACAGGCGTCGGCAGGCCGAGACGGCCTAGCCCTCCTTCTCGGCGGTCTCGATTCCGAAGTCGCGCAGCTTCTCCCACAGAACTTTGCGCGAGATCCCGAGCAGCTTCGCGGTCTGCGTGCGGTGCCCGCCGGTTTGCTCGAGCGCGACGCGGATGTGCGCGATCTCGGTCTCGCGCAACACTTCGCGCAGCGGGCGCACGTCCTCGGGCGTCTCGATCGCGCCGCGCCAGCGGTCGTCGAGCGGCAGCAGGAACTCCCGCTTCAGCTCGGTCGAATCGCCGGCGAGCGCGATGCCGCGCTGGATGGCGTTCTCGAGTTCGCGCACGTTGCCGGGCCACGGATAGCGCTCCATCAACGCGAGCGTCCCGCTCGAAACCGTGAAGCGCTTGCCGCCGCCGTGGCGCTCGATCAGGTGCGGGACGAGGACCGGCAGATCGCCGTCGCGGTCGCGCAGCGGCGGGATGTTCACCGGCACGACGTTGATCCGATAGAAGAGGTCCTCGCGGAACTTGCCCTCGCGCACGAGGTCGCGCAGCGGAGCCTTCGTCGCCGCGATGACGCGAATGTCGATCGAACAGCTCGACTCGCTGCCGAGCCGCTCGAAGCTGCGCTCCTGGAGCACGCGCAGGAGCTTGACCTGCACGGTCAGCGGCATGTCGTCGATGTCGTCGAGGAAGAGCGTGCCCTTGTCCGCCAGCTCGAAGCGCCCGCGCCGCGCCTGATGCGCATCCGTGAACGCGCCCTTCTCGTGCCCGAAGAGCTCGGCCTCGAGCAACGCCTCGGGCAGCGCGGCGCAACTGATCGCGATGAACGCGCGGTCGGCGCGGTTCGAGCGCTCGTGCAGCGCCTTGGCCACGCGCTCCTTGCCGGTTCCGCTCTCGCCCTCGATGAGCACCGTCGCGTCGGTCGGCGCCACGGTGGTGATGCGGTCGAACACCGCCGCCATCTGCTTCGAGATGCCGACCATCTCCCCCATCCCGCGCGAACCGGCGAGGTCCTGGAGCTCGACGCGCAGCCGTATGTTCTCGGACTCGAGCGCGCGCTCGCGGCCGAGCCGCGCGACCATCGCGACCACCGCCTCGTTGCGGAACGGCTTCTGGATGTAGTGCGCGGCGCCGATGCGCATCGCCTCGACGGCCTGCTCGACGGTGCCGTAGCCCGTCATGAGGATCACGGCGCGGCGCTCGTCGAGCTCGACCGCGCGTTGCAGGAGCGCCATCCCACCGGCGCCGGGCATGCGGATGTCCGTCAGCACGACGTCGGGGTTGATGCGTTCGAGCAGCTCGATCGCGCCCTCGGTGTTCGGCGAGTGGTGCACCTCGTGCCCGGCCTCCTCGAGGGAGTCGCGCAGCGTGATCGCGATCGTTTCCTCGTCCTCGGCAAGCAGTACGAGCATGGGTCAGTCCTTCGTCGGCCCTGGGTCGACGTGAACGTAGCGATCGCCGCCGGCTTCGGACGCCTGGCGCAGCGCTTCCTCGGCACTCTCCACGAGGCTGTCGAAGAACATCGTGTTGTCGTTCTCGAAGTGCGAGATGCCGATCGAGATCGTGATGCGCAGCGGCTTGCCCTCGGGCTGGAAGGCGAGGTCGCGCGCGCTCGCGAGGATGCGTCCGGCCGACGCCTCGGCGCCCGCCTTCGTCGTGTGCGGGAGGACCGCCATCAGCCGGTCGTCCATGAGTCGGCCGACGTAGTCGCATCCGCGCGTGGCGCGCTGCAAGAGCGTCACGACGTCGTCCATCACGGCCTCGCGGAACTCGTATCCATACAGATCGCGCAGGTGCCCGAGGCGATCGCAGCCGATCACGATGCAGCTCACGGGATAGCCGTAGCGCTGGGCACGGCTGAACTCGACGCGCATCAGGTGGCGGATCTGCGTCAGCGAGAAGACGCCGGCGGCGGGCTCGGACGACACGTGGGGATGCTCACTCATCCGAGGCACGTTACGTCCGTCGGGCCGTCGCGTCGAGCCGCATCCCTCCGGACGCACAAAGCTCACCGAGCCGCGCGCTTGTCGCGCGTTAGCCGCCGGAGCGGCCGAGAATCCCGTCGAAGAAGCCATCGAAGCTGGTGCCGTTGATCCGCATGAACAGCATCGAGAGCCCGATGATCAGGGAGTAGACGAGCAGGGCGATGACCTGCGCGAGGAGGAACGCGATGCCGTTGCGCGCTTTTTTCCGCGCCCCCCGACTCGCACCGTGCATGCCGCGCATCGCCGAAGCCATGAGGAAATCGCGCATGAGGCGCCCGGAGCGCTCGAGCACTTGCAACTCGTCGCCCTCGCTCGCGGAGCCGAGGATGTCGTCCGCGCACGCATCGACGTCGAAGTCCCCCTCCATCACGCGCTTCTGCCAGAGCGCGACGACGTCGGCATCCGCAGCGCCTTGCTCGATGTAGAGCCCGGCACGCACGCGATTCCAAGCGCGCGCGCGCGCCTGTTCGGGGCGCGGCGCTTCGGACGTGTCGGCCGACGTGCGCACGGCTTTGCGCGCGACGCGGACCACGCTCGGCGCGGGGATTTCCTCGAGCGACGACTCGCCGCCGAAGGTGATGCGCACACCGGACCACTCGAGGTATTCCCCAGGCGCGAAGTCGCGTTCCACGAAGGGAGCACCTTCGCAGAAGGGCGGCGCGCCGTCACCGACGAAGACCGCGCGCAGCGGATCCGACCAAACGTGAAGTTGGTCCGATGTGACGTCCGCGACGGTGACTTCGGCCTCTCCGCCACCTACACGTGTCAGTCCGTCGCGCAGCGCTTCGCGCCTCGTTCCGCTCGCGTCCGTGATGTCGATCCAGCTCTTCGCCATGGCGCACCCAATACGATATCCAGTCCGCGCGGTCACGGAACTTCCGAACGCGACCGCTCGAGCCGCCGCGCAACGGTTTCCGCTTCGACTCGCCTATACTGAATCGCCCTGCGATCCAGCGCTTCGACGGGACCCGACCCGTTCTCCACCGCGCGCGCTCCACTCCCCCCACTCACGAACATGCGACTAGGTCTCTCCCAATCCGGCCGGATGGAACAGCGGCTGGTGCAATCGCCGCAGATGATCCAGGCGATGCAGATCCTGCAGCTGTCGTCGCTCGACCTGCTGGATCGCATCGCAGAGGAGATGACCGAGAACCCGTTCCTCGAAGTCGACGAGGGCGGCGATTCCGACTCCGACTCCGACTCCGACTCGGAGCGTTCGGAGGATGGCGACGGTGACGCGAGCGCATCCGACGAGAGCGTCGAACGCGCCGCGACCAAGGAAGAGTCGGACGTCGCGTTCGAGAGCATGATCGAGACGCTCGAGCGCTACGACCGCGACTTCGGGGACGGCCCCTCGCGCGCGCCGTCGTCCCAGGACGTCGACCGCAAGCTCGAGGCGATGCAGAACACGCCGGCGAGTTACCACAGCATCGGCGAGACGCTCATCTCGCAGATCGCGCTCGCCGACCTCAGCGACCGGCGGCGCGAGATCGCGGAGTTCCTCGCGTACTCGCTCGACCACCGCGGGTACCTGCCCGAACCGCTCGAGGACATCGTCGCGAACTCCAAGATCGACCGCATCACCGTGGACGAACTCGAGTGGGTGCTCGAGGACCTGCGTCACGCGACGCACCCGGCCATCGGTGCCCGCGACCTGCAGGACTGCATGATGCTGCAGATCGAAGCGGGCGCGCTCGGCGACCTGGACACGCCGCTCGTTCGCTCGCTCATCAACAACCACATCGAAGACATCATCGCCAACCGCCTGCCTCGCATCGCGCGCGCCACGGGGCACACCGTCGAAGACGTCAAGGAAGCGATCGAGGCGATGCGCACGCTCGACCCCGTTCCGGGGCGCGAGTACGGCGAAGCGCAGGTCGAGACGATCCACCCCGAGGTCATCGTCGAAGAGGTCGAGGGCACGTTCGAGACGCGGCTCACGCGCGAGGGCGTTCCCGAGCTGACGATCAGCGCGACCTACCGCAAGATCCTGAAGCAAACCAAGCGCGGCGACTCCGTGCGCAAGTGGATCCAGCAGCGGCTCGAGTCCGCGCGCTGGTTCATCGAAGCCCTCGAGCAACGCCAGAGCACCCTGCTCCGCATCTCCAAGGCCGTCTTCGAGCGCCAGGAGGAGTTCCTGCGCCGCGGCGTCAAGGGCCTCGCTCCGCTGCGGATGATGGAGGTGGCCGAGGCCACCGGCGTCCACATCTCGACCGTCAGCCGCGCCGTCGCCGGGAAGTACGCGCAGACGCCGCACGGGATCCACCCGCTGCGCTTCTTCTTCTCGGGCGGAACCGCGAAGGCCTCCGGCGGGATGGCGAGCCAGGCATCGATCAAGCTCCGCATCAAAGAGATGATCGACGCCGAGGACGGCGGAGCGCCGCTTTCGGACGATCGCCTCGCGCAGATGCTCAGCGAGCGCGACGGCATCTCGATCGCCCGCCGCACGATCACGAAGTACCGCAAGGCGATGAACATCCCCTCGTCGAGCCAGCGCAAGCAGTTCTAGCGCGCTGCCACGGGGGCCAGATGCGCGACGATCTGGTATCGTGTCGCGCTCCATCGTCAGGAGCACGCGTGGGACGTCCGCGCAAGGTGCCCTGCCTCGGCCGATCGAATCCGTAGCGTGTCGATCGTTCCCGGAGTCCGACCACGCTTCGCACAAGATCCTCGAACCGGCCATGGGTGTCAGGGCGACCGAACTTCGCAAGGGACAAGTCATCGACAAGGATGGCGACTTGCTTCTCATCACCGCACAGGAACACCGCACTCCCGGCAACCTGCGCGCGATCATCACCATCAAGACCAAGTCGCTCATGACCGGCGCGACGAACTCGACGCGCCTGAGCTCGAGCGACATGGTCGAGGTCGCGTATCTCGATCGGCGCAAGGCGGAGTACCTCTACAAGGACACGACCGGCTACGTGTTCATGGACTCGGAGAACTACGAGCAGTTCATCCTGCCCGAGGAGCTGGTCGGCGATCGCATGGGACTCGTGCGCGAGAACACGACCATCGAGGTCACGTTCCACGAGACCACACCGATCGGCGTCGAGCTGCCGCCGTCCGTCGTCCTGCGCGTGACCGAGGCCGAGGCCGCGGTGAAGGGCAACACGACGTCGGGTGTGAAGAAGGAGGCCGTGCTCGAGACCGGGCTGCAGATCAAGGTCCCGATGCACATCCAGGTCGACGAGGAGATCCGCGTCGCGACCGACACCGGCGAGTTCCAGGGCCGCGCGAACAACTAGCCCGGGTGATTCATCAGGCTTTGCCGAGATCGACGCGGATGTGCGTCAGATCAGCGCTTCGCGACCGAAGCGCGTGGAGGCGACCTTGACGGGTCGTCGAACCCGGTGAGGGAGGGAAGCGTTGATATGGCGCGCAG
>JAJDEV010000246.1 GCA_029259605.1 Planctomycetota bacterium
TCGGCCCCTGCCGGCACTTTGCGAACGTCGGCGTCCTCGACGACCTGACAAGGTCGCCTCCGGGGCCAACGCCCGCAAAGCACCGGCAGGAACCGAGTTGCAGCTACTGCCGCACATCCTCATGAAGAACCCGGGCTAGACTCCCTGCCCCCATGCCCCTCGCCGCCGGTCAGTCCCTTTCCTTCTACGAGATCCTCGGCCCGCTCGGTGCGGGCGGCATGGGTGAGGTCTACCTCGCGAAGGACACGCGGCTCGAGCGCGAAGTGGCGATCAAGGTGCTGCCCGAGGAGCTCGCCGACGATGACGAGCGTTTGCGCCGTTTCGATCGCGAGGCCAAGACGCTCGCCTCGCTGAACCACCCGAACGTGGCCGGCATTCACGGCATCGATCAGGAGCAAGACACGTGCTTCTTGGCGATGGAACTCGTGCCCGGCGAAGACCTCGAAGAGCGCTTGAAGCGCGGCGCGCTTCCGCTCGAAGAAGCGCTCGATGTTTGCCGACAGATCGCCGACGGTTTGGAAGCCGCGCACGAAGCCGGCGTCGTGCACCGCGATCTCAAACCGGCCAACGTGCGCATCACGCCCGAGGGCGTGGTCAAGATCCTCGACTTCGGGCTGGCCAAACCGATCGGCCCGAAGGCGCGCACCAGCGGTTCGTCGAGCGCCCAATCCGACAGCTTTCTCGTGACGTCGGAGGGCATGATCCTCGGCACGCCGACGTACATGAGTCCGGAGCAAGCGCGCGGGAAGCTCGTCGACCGGCGCACGGACATCTGGGCCTTCGGCTGCGTGCTCTTCGAGTGCTTGACGGGCAAGCGCGCGTTCGAAGGCGACGCGTTCGGGGACTTGATCGTCGCGATCCTCGAGCACGACGCGGACCTCGAAGCGCTGCCGGCCGCGACGCCGCCGCACGTGCGGCGCCTCATCCGGCGCTGCCTCGTCAAGGATCCGCGCGAGCGACTGCGCGATATCGGTGAGGCGCGGCTGGCGCTCGCGGGACGCGATGAATTGGAGACGGCGCCCGTCGCGCCGCGCCCACGCTCTTCGAAGGCGCTCGCACTCGCCGGATGGATCGTCGCCGCCGGCCTGCTCGTCTTCGTGGTGTCGAGGCTCGGTGATGCGGAACCCGAGACGACGCGTTCGGCGCCGTCCGTTCACGCGCGCGTGCTCCTGCCCCCGGACGCGGAGCTGGCCTTCGGCGCCGCTCAACTCGGCATCGACTCCAACCTGCTCGCGCTGTCGCCCGACGGCACCATGCTGGTCTACGTCGGTCGCTCCGCCGCGGGCACGACGTGCCTGTATCGCGGGTCGCTCACCGGCTTCGACCCGCCCGTGGCGATCCCCGGTACCGAGGGCGCGCTGAACGCGTTCTTCTCGCCGGATGGAAGCGCGATCGGGTTCCTTACGGACGACCGGTTGAAGCGCGTCTCCCCGATCGGCGACGGATTGCTGACGATCTGTCAGGCGTCGTCGGCCCTGCGGGGGCAGTGGACCGCGGACGGCACGATCTACTTCGGCGTGAATCAGGGCAGGACGCTTCAGCGCGTGCCCGCGGGAGGAGGAGACGTGGAGACCCTGGCGTCCTCGAGCACCGTGATCTTCCTCGAAGTGCTCCCGGACGGGAGATCGGCGCTCATGCTCGATGACGCCGGACAGATCAACCTGGACTTCGCCGACGTCCTCTGCATGGACCTCGAGACGCTCGAGACACGGGTGTTGCTCGAGAACGCGCAGGACGCGCGCTTCGTGTCGCCGGGCGAACTCGTGTTCGCCCGCGGCGGCAGCCTGCACACGATCGGATTCGACCTCGAGCGCGGCGAGGTCCACGGGGAGGCCGCTATCGTGCTGCGCGACGTGGTCATGGACTCGACCGTCGGCCAAGCGCAGTTCGCCTTCTCCGCGGCGGGAACGATGGCGTTCGTGGAAGGGCCGGAACTCGGTAGCGGAGGCATCGCGTGGATCGATCGCGCCGGGAGCGTCGGCTTTCTGCCGGTGCCGGAGCGCTTCTACGGCACGATCGACCTGGACCCGACCGACACGCGCGTGGTGGTTCAGGTTGCGGACTTCGAGGACTACGTCTGGTCCTACGACATCGCGAGCGGGCGCGGGCGCCGGCTGCCGGGCACGCAGACCGGCTGGCCGATCTGGAGCTCCGGCGGCGGAGCCATCGCCTACACGGCCGACGATGACCGGTCGATGCGCGTCGAGTCGATGGACGGCTCCACGGAGGGCCGCTCCTACGCGACGGATCACGCGGCCACTCCGGCGTCGTGGTCTCCGGACGACCGGGTGCTCGCGATCTACGGTCGGACCGAATCGACGTTGCAGCTGGGGTTCCTCGACGTCGCGGGCGGTGGTGAGGTTCGTTGGGTCGAAGGACTCAGCCACAACGCCTGGGGTCCGGCCTTCTCGCCGGACGGCAAGTGGATCGCCTACGCCTCGGAAGAGACCGGCCTGTACGAGATCTTGGTGCGCTCCTATCCCGACGGCTCGGTGGAGCACCAGATCTCCGACGGCGGCGGGATCGAGGCCGTGTGGTCTCCGAGTGGCGAGCTCTTCTACCGCAATGGCGATCGCTGGATGAGTGTGGAGATCCAGACGGAACCCGAGCTGACATGGAGCGCGCCGCGCCTCGCCTTCGAGACCGATTTCGTCGACACGGCCGGCCGCTCGTTCGACGTCACCTCGGACGGGCAGAAGCTCTACGTGATCAAGCAACCGAATCCGCCGGATGGAAGTCGGATCAACGTGATCACGAACTGGAGGGGGCAGCACTGAGCCTCCCCACCGGAAAGTCGCTCTCCTTCTACGAGATCCTCGGCCCCCTCGGCGCGGGGGGCATGGGTGAGGTCTACCTCGCGAAGGACACGCGGCTCGAGCGCGAAGTGGCGATCAGGGTGCTGCCCGAGGAGCTCGCCGACGATGACGAGCGCTTGCGCCGTTTCGAGCGCGAGGCCAAGACGCTCGCCTCGCTGAACCATCCGAACGTGGCGGGGATCCACGGCATCGATCAGGACGGCGACACGGTGGCCGGATCCGCGGCGCCTTGCCGCGACGCCCTATAGTCGCGGCATGCAGCCCGACCTCGTGACCGATCTCTTGCGTCCGGAGGCGTGGGATCCACCGGCCGCCGACGTGCGCCTGCGACAGACGCACATCTCGTGGCTCTTCTTCGTCGGCGAGCGCGTGTACAAGGTGAAGAAGCCGGTCGACTTCGGGTTCCTCGACTTCTCGACGCTCGAGTTGCGACGCGCGGCGTGCGAGGACGAGGTGCGGCTGAACCGGCGGATGGCGCCCGAGGTGTACCTCGGCGTCGTGCCGATCACGGTCGGTGCAGACGGCTGTTCGCGCGTCGGCGGCGAGGGCGATGCGGCGGAGTGGGCGGTCGAGATGATCCTCTTGCCGGAGCATCGCATGTTCGACGTGCTGCTCGGTCGCGGCGAGATCGACAACGGGCAGCTCGAGGCGATCGCGACGCTGCTGGTCGACTTCCACGCCGCGTGCGCGACGGGAGCGGGCGTCGACGAGCACGGCGCGCCCGACGCCGTCGCGGCCAACGCCGAGGAGAACTTCGAGCTGCTCGCGAAGTTCGTCGACGCGCCACCGCGCGTGCTGTCGGCGACGCTGCTCGAGCACTTGCGGCGGAGCACGCGCGCCTTTGTCGCGACGCAGCGCGAGCTGCTCGAGCGACGCGTCGCGGAACACCGCGTGCGCGAGGGGCACGGCGACCTGCACGCGGCGAACCTGTGCATCACGACGACGGGGATCGTGGCCTACGACTGCATCGAGTTCAGCCAACGCCTGCGCTGCGGCGACGTCGCCGTGGACATCGCGTTTCTCGCCATGGACCTCGACAACCGCGGGTTCCCCGCGTTCTCGACGTACTTCGTGCGGCGCTACACCGAGCTCGCCGAGGACCACGAGCTCTTCGACCTGCTCGACTTCTACAAGGGCTACCGAGCGCTCGTGCGCGCGAAGGTGGCCGCGCTCACCGCGGCGAACGCGGACGCATCCGACCAAGTGCGCGACGAGCATCGGCTCGAGGCGCTGCGCTACGTGCAGCTCGCCGCGGGCTACCGGCTCCCGCCGGTGCTGGTGCTGCTGTGCGGTCTGCCCGCGACCGGCAAGAGCGTCGTCGGACGCTATCTCGCCGGGCGCCTGCGCGCCGCATTCCTGCGCAGCGACGTGCGGCGCAAGGTGCTCGACGGCGTGACTCCCGCGACGCGCGTGCGCGGCGACGCGGCGCGCGAGCTCTACTCCGCCGAGGGCAAGGCGCGGACCTACGGTTCGTTGCTCGAGACGGCGCTCGCGGACCTCGAAGCCGGACGCCCGGTCGTCGTCGACGCGACGTTCGCGCGCCGCGCCGATCGCGCCGAGTTCGTCGCCGCCGCGACCCGCTCCGGTAGCCCGTACCTGCTCGTCGTCGTCGAGACCCCCGACGCGGTGATCCGCGAACGACTCGCGCGCCGCGAGACCGACGCGAGCGAGCCGTCCGACGCCGACCTCGCCGTCTACCTGCGCGCGCGCGACGCGTTCGAACCGCCCACGGAACTCGCGCCCGAGCGCGTCGTCACGGTTCCGGGCACGGGCGCGGTCGAGGAAGCCGGCGCGCTCGTCGTCGATCGCCTGGCAACCGAATAACGGCGCCAGGCCCGCTGCGCTTCGTCCCACCGTCGTCCGCGTTGGTCCCAGCCCCGCCACGGTCGCGGGGCGGCGCCGATACCTTGGCGCCATGAAGATCTTCCTGGTCGCGCTGCTCTCGCTCCTTGGATCGTTCGCCGCGGTTGTGTCGGGACAGGGGGGCGGCGCGGGCGGCGTCGAGCGGGAGGTCGTCGTGTCTGCCGATGTTCTTTCGTTGCGCTCGAACGTGCTCGGGGAAGAGCGCACCGTGCGCGTCGTGCTGCCCGTGTCGTACGGCAAGACGACGCGCGCCTATCCGGCGGCGTATGTCTTGGACGGGGAGTCGTCGGGCTTCTTGGTGACGGCGATCGCGGCGCGCTTTCTCGCTTCGCTCGGGCGAGTGCCCGAGATGATCGTCGTCGGCGTTCACAACGTGCGGCGCGAAGACGACATGACGCCGGCGGGTTTGGATGTACCGCACCTCAACGGGTTCGACAAACGGGCGGACGCGTTCCTGTCCTTCTTCGCGGACGAGCTCTTCGGATTGATCGGAGCGAAGTACCGGGTGCAGGCGAGCCGCGTTCTGATCGGCCATTCGCACGGCGGGATCTTCGGGACGTATGCGCTCGCGGCGCGACCGGACGTGTTTCGGTGGCATCTTTCGATCGACGCGCCGCTCTATCTCGCCGACGAGTGGCTGGTTCGCAATTTGTCCGCGCGCCTCGAGGAACACCCCGACGATGTGGGCCGGTGGATCGCGGTCGACGCGGGCGGGCGTGCCGGTGACGCGTGGGAGCGGTTGAAGGAGCGCGCGCCCGACGGCTTTGTCGTGCGGCGGTTCTCGATCGAAGGTGAGTCGCACGAGAGCGCGGTCTACCCGGCCGTGTATCAGGGACTGCGCGCGCTCTTCTTCGACTATCCCCTCGAAGAGCGCGAGCCGCGCACTCTGCTCCAGTTGCGCGCAGCGGTCGAGGGGCTCGCTCGTTCGTACGGTGCGGCTCCGGCGCCTTCACGACGTGCTCTGATCCTCCAATCCGAGAACCATCGGCTCATGGGATTCGGGAAGGAGGCGCGACTCCTGCTCGAGGAGGCGATCGCTTTGTACGGGGCGAGCGAGCACACGGCGGCACTATTGGCTCAGGCGCGCGTCGTCGAAGCGGCCGGGCCACCGAAGGAGACCGTCGCCGACGTCCTGTCGGTTCGACGCGCGACGGCGGCGGCGGTCGGACCCTTCGTCGGAGCGTGGGAGCTCGACTCGCCCGGCCACCCGCGTAACCTGCTGCGCATCGCGATCGATGGCGACCGCGCGACGGGTTCGTTCCAGCTCGCCAACCCGAAGGGCGAGCGCGGCTTGCTTCTCGAGCTCGACGTAATCGAGGTGCACGACGACGGACGACTCGCCTTCGGCTACATCAACAACATGCGACCCAAGGGCGTTCTCTATTACACGGTCGAGAGGAAGGGGAACGATCGTCTGGTCGGTTCGATGACGTTCCGAGGCGTGACGATGGAGCCGCGCATGGAGGAGTTTCTGGCGACGCAGGTTTACGAGTTCCGTCGCTTCGACGACTGAGCCGGCGCCGTACGCGACGTGCGTGCTATCGTCGAACCGGTGGAACGCCTCGACAGGGAGCGCCGAGCTTGGACGCCACTCGTCGGCACGGGACTCGCCGCTGCGCTCGTCGGAGTCGGCGGGATTTGGGTCGCGTTGCACGTCGAGCCCGTCGCGCGCCTGCGCATGCCGGCTCCGGGCAACGAGGCCACGTGGGTTCACGCCGGAGTCACGCCGTGGGTGTGGATGGTCGGCGGCGCGACCGTTCCGCTCTGGGCCTGGCTCGCGCGACGTCCGCCGTCGGGCGGGCGACTCGGGTTCGGGAACGTCGCGTTGCACGCCGCGCTGGTCATCGCGCTCGTCATCGCCGCGTCGCGCGTGTTCCAGTTCGCGGCGATGGGGCGGTGGGACGGTCCGCTCGTGGGGATCCCGACGTTGCTCGCGTGGAGTCTGCCGCTCTGGATCGTGATCTCGGTCGTGCAGACGACGGAGGCGAGCGCGACCAACCGCGAGCGCGAACTCGAGGCGGCGCGATTGCGCGCGCAGCTCGCCGAGGCCCAGTCGCAGGTGCTAGCCTCGAAGCTCCGACCGCACTTCCTCTTCAATACGCTGCAAGGGATCTCGACCCAGATCCACGCGCGCCCCGACGCGGCCGACCGCATGCTGGGTCATCTGAGTCGGCTTCTGCGCGACAGCCTCGAGCGCGGGGACGCGTCGTCCCATCCGCTGCGCGAAGAGCTCGCCACGCTCGAGCCCTTCATCGCCATCGCGCGACAACGCTTCGGCGACCGCTTCCGCTACGAAGAGGATGTCGACGAGGCGATGCTCGCCGCCGCCGTTCCGGTGTACCTGCTCCAACCGCTGGTCGAGAACGCGATCGAGCACGGCATCGCACGCAAGCCCGGCCCCGGGTCCGTGCGCATCACCGCGCGGTGCGACGCGCGCACGTTGCGCATCGACGTCGAGGACGACGGGCCGGGTTTGGGCGCGACCGAACCGCGCTACGGGTTCGGGTTGCGCAGCGTCGAAGAGCGGTTGCGCGACTTGCCAGGTGGGAGCGGCGGCTTGCAACTGCGCGAGTGTGACGGCGGTGGCCTGCGCGCCGAAGTGCGGCTACCGATCGATGCGGAGGAGAGATGAGCGACGCGTTGCGCATCTTGGTCGTGGATGACGAGGCGTTGGCGCGCGAGCGGATCGTCACACTGCTCGGCGACCGTGCGGGGATCGAGGTGCTCGGCGAGTGCGCCGATGGACTCGAGGCCGTGGAGCAGATCGCGAAGCGCAAGCCGGACCTGGTGTTCCTCGACGTGCAGATGCCGGGCCTGGATGGGTTCGAGGTGCTTGCAGCGCTCGCGTCGAACGACGCGGAACCGCTCCCGGTCCCCGTCTTCGTCACCGCGTACGACGAGTACGCGCTCAAGGCGTTCGAAGTGAACGCGGTCGACTACCTGCTCAAACCGATCGATTCCGAACGCTTCGAGGAGGCGCTCGCGCGCGCCACGCGCATGGTGCAGGGCGGCGATCGAAGCCGCGTGCTCGGCGCGCTCGACCGTCGACCGACGCGCGCGCGTCGTTTGGTCGGGCGACGCGGCTCTGGCTTCGTCGTCGTGCCGCACGACGAGATCGAGCGCAACGAAGCTGCCGGCAACTACCTGCGCGTGTTCTCGTCCGATGGGGAAGCACTCGTCCGCTGCACGATGAAAGCGATGGAGGCCCGCCTCGACCCGGCGCACTTCCTGCGCATCCACCGTTCGACCCTCGTCCACCTCGCGCACGCGCGCTCCGTCACGCCGACGGGACATGGTGAGTTCGAGGTCGTCCTGACCAGCGGGAAGCGCCTGAAGTGCAGCCGTGCGTATGGCACAGCGCTGCGGCGAGCGTTGGAGCTCTGACCCACACGCCCGGGGGGCGGAGCATGTCGTCGATGAACCGGGTTCGGGAACGCGGTAGAGTACTCGTCCGCCTCCGACGCGCTGACATCGAGCGAGAGCATGGCTAAGAAATTCGAACGACACCGGCAGGCCTGGACGCCCTCTGAGATCGGGAAGCTCCGGATCATGGCGGGCAAAGGCATGAGCCTCAAAACGATCGCGACGTCGCTCACGCGGAGCGAAGAGTCCGTGAAGAAGCAGGCCAAGATCGAGAAGCTGAAGATCGACAAGGCGCGGTAGCTCGCCGCGGGTCGGACTCGCTGCCCGGACCCTCTATTCGCGCGCGAGCAAGAGGAGCTTCGTCTGCGACAGGATGATCACGTCCGGTGCGCCGTCGCCGTCGAAGTCGGACGCCGCTAGGCGAGTGGGGCGATCGCCCGCATGGAACCCGATGGGTTCGGCGACGTCGCCCTCTCCGCCGCCGAGCGAGACGAGCAGCGCGCTCGCGTTCGTGCTCAGGCTCAAGAGGTCCGGTTGCGCGTCCAGGTCGACGTCCGCGACCGCGAGGTCGACGGGACCGCTGAATCCCGCGAAGGGTTGGGTGCGCGCGCCGCCGAACGATCCGTCTCCGCGTCCGCGCAAGACCGAGACTGGGTTCACCGAGAGCTGCACTGCGAGGTCGAGCACCGCGTCCCCGTTCATGTCCGCGGCGACCAATGCGATCGGCGACGTCCCGACCGGGTAGCGCGCTTCGGGTCCGAACGTGCCGTCGCCGATGCCGAGGCGCACGCTGACCGCGGCTTCCGTGATGCTGGTCGTCGCGATGTCGAGCACGCCGTCGAGGTCGAAGTCGGCCAGCACGACGTCCCGCGCGCCCGCGCCCATGGCATAGGTCGCGTCGGGTTGGAACGAGCCGTCTCCGACGCCGAGCAACACGAACACACCCGCGTCCCGCAGCGCGACGACATCGACAGCGCCGTCGTTGTCGAGGTCTCCCGGAGCGGTGGCGAACCCGCCGGTGGTGACGGCCGCACCCGCCGCGAACGTTCCGTCCCCGCGTCCGAGGCGCGGCACGAGCTCGGGTGCGACGTCGCGCGTCAGGAGCAGGTCGAGGATCCCGTCGCCGTCGAGGTCGGCGAGCGATGTCTGAATCGCGCGGTTCGCGACCTGCGGAGGCTTCACCTGCTGGAAGCCGCCGACCGCCTGTCCGAGCAGGACCGTGAGGTCCTTGCTCCCGTAGTTGGGCACGAGCAGATCGAGCGTCCCGTTGCCGTCGAGGTCGCCGACGGAGAGGTCGCGCGGATCGCTGCCGACCTTCCAGCTGTCGGGCGCTGCGAAGCGTCCGTTGCGACGGCCGAGGTAGCGCGTGATGCCGTCCGTGGCGAACAGGAGGTCGAGCGCGTCGTCCGCGCTCCACTCGCCGACCAAGGGCGGCCGCGCGTCGTGCTCCGCGCCGATGGTTTGGACCGGCGTGAACTTGCCGGTGCCGTCGCCGCGCGCGATCACGACCGTCTTCTGCGAGAGCCCCGTCCAGAACACCGCGTCGAGC
Source organism: Planctomycetota bacterium (assembly GCA_029259605.1). Taxonomy (GTDB): domain Bacteria; phylum Planctomycetota; class UBA1135; order UBA1135; genus OFTM281. Next base: position 9,592 of record JAJDEV010000246.1, read on the forward strand.
GCGCCGTCGCCATTCGCGTCCGCCATCGTGATCCAGGCGGGGGACGCGTTGACCTCGCTCCAGATCTGCGGACCGAAGGCGCCCGTCCCGAGGCCGCGGCGTACGACCAGGCTCGTGAGGTTCGAGCACAAGAGATCGAGCTTCCCGTCGTCGTTCACGTCGACGAGCGTCGGAGTGTGCGAGGCGCCCGCGGGAAACGTCGGGCCGATCACGACGGTCGTCGGCGCGTGGAACGTGCCGTCGCCCTTGCCGAGTCGGAGGCTGAGATCGCTCGCGCTGCTGTCGCTCGAGAGCACGTCGGAGAACCCGTCCCCGTTCACGTCGCCGAGGGCCAGGGTCTCGGGTCGCGAGGGCGGCGCGAACGAGCCGACGTGCACGAACGTGCCGTCTCCCTGTCCGAGCAGCGTGTGAACGAGCGAGGTGGAGGACAAACCCGCGGTCACGGCATCGAGCCGTCCGTCGCCGTCGAGGTCGGTCAGCTCCAACTGGTAGCCCTCTTGTGCTGCCGTCGTCGCTCCGCCGACGAACGTGCCGTCTCCTTGACCGAGGTAGGTCGAGAGCACGCCGAAGCGCGTGGTCGACGCGATGTCGATCGTGCCGTCGCCGTCGAGGTCGCCGAGCGCGATGGCCTCCGCAGCGTTGAACGGTTTCGACGTCCACGCGCGGCGGAAGCGTCCGCCGGGACTCGCGACGAACGCGGTGACTTCGAACCCGGCCGCGACCACGTCGAGGATGCCGTCGCCGTTCAGGTCCGCGCTAGCGGCTTCGGCGGAGAACGAAGACGGTCGCTGGAAGGGTCCGGGAAAGAGCGGACGCGACGGCGACGCGTCCTCGCCCGCGCGAACGGTCGGCTCCGCAGCCTGTGCAACGTCGCGCGCGACACGCGGCTGCGACGTTGCGCACACGGGCGAGCGCGACGAACGCTGAGCATCGACCCACGCGCCCAGGGTCAGAACGAAGACGACTTGGGCAAGCACGTAGCGTTTCCTCATGGCGCGGCTGGACTCGGGCTGTCGGTCGCGAGCTTCGTCCGGACCTCATCCTATTCCACATGCCGCATTCCCGCGGGCATTCCCGCGAGCCGCGCGTGGGAGCGCGCCCTCCAGGCATAGAACGCGATCCGCTGTAAGTGCGAGGGCTGCTTCGTTCTCGCCATCGACCGGAATCTTGAATCCGTTCGGACCGCCGTGGTGTTCTTTTCGCCGGACCCGAGTCCGATGCCGAACCAAGATCCCTATGTCGCGCAGGAGCTGCTCTCGCATCAGACCTTCCTGAGGCGCCTCGCGATCGATCTCGTCGGGGACGATGCGGATGACCTGGTCCAGGAGGTGTGGCGACGAGCGCTGGAGCGTCCACCGCACCACGGTCGCCAGCTGCGCGGTTGGGCCGCGCGCGTCGCGCGCAACCTCGCTGCCAATCGCTGGCGCGGCGAGGCGCGGCGCAGGTCGCGAGAGGAGCAGAGGGCGAGCGAACCGCGCGCGGGCGATGCGCTCGAGGCGCGGCTCGAGTTGCGCAAGGAACTGGTCGACGCCCTCGACTCCCTCAGCCCGTCCTGTCGCGAGACGATTCTCTTGCGTTACTTCGAGGGCCTCGCTCCGCGTGAGATCGCCACGCGTCAAGGGACCCCGGTGGCGACGGTGAAGACGCGCTTGCGGCGCGGGCTGGGGCAGCTGCGCGAGGCGCTCGACAAACGGCATGGCGGTGACCGCGCCATTTGGATGTCCGCGGTCGTTCCGCTCGCTGCGCCCGTCGGCGGCGCGGGGGCCGGCACGCTCACGATCGGAGGGATGGCCATGGGAACGATGATGAAGGTGTCCGCCGCGGTTCTCGTGGCGGCGGTCTGTGTGGTCTTCGTGACGCGAACACCGCCGGCCGCGATCCCGCGGATGGCGGCGGTCGATCCGCCGGCGGATGACGCGGAGCTTCCGGAGCCGCTCGGCAACGCGGTCGCGTCCGCGCTCGACGACCCGGCCACCGAGGTCGCGCGCCGTAGCCCGGTTGCGGACGAGCTTCCCGCGGACGCGTCCGCGGAGACGGCAACGAGCGTGCTGCGCGTGATCCTCGAGGGGATCCCCGCAGCGGACGCGCGGATGGTGACGGTCACCGTGAGGGGCGTGCACGACTTCGACGATTGGCCCGCGGAGATCGCAGCCTCGTTCCCCGGCCAAGGGTTGACGAGTGAGTTCGACCTCGACCCGCTCTTGGCGCGTGTGGAGCGCTACGAAAACCTGCGCAAGGACGAGCTCGAGGTCGCGGTCGACCATCCGCATCTCCTGGGCGGGAGGACCCGGGTTTCACTCGCCGGGGGCGGCGAGCAGACGCAGGGCAAGACCGTCTACGAAGCTCGGATGCGGCTCGTCCGGCCCGCGTTCTGGCCGGAGTTCACGCTCGCCGTGCGCGACGCTCGCACGCTCGAGCACCTCGAAGACGTCGAGCTCCGCATCCGGTCGGGCCCCGCCGCGTCCCTGTGGGGGCGCAACCAACCGGGCACCTTGCTCGGCGACGGCCTGGCATCCCCGATCGCGCTGATGGGCGGGCGCGACGCGAACGAGTCGAAGGTCACGGTCGCCGGCATGGCCTTGCGCCCCGCGGCCGGCGCGTCGCCCCGGCTCGTCGGGTTCGCGCGCCGCTCTCCGCCCGAGCGCGGCGTCACCGTCTCCGCGCGCGCGCCCGGCTACGCGTGGAGCTCGACCTCGCTCGACGTGTCGAAGGGCGAGCGCGAACTCCTGCTCGAGCCGGCCGCCACGCTGCACGTGCGGCTGGCGAACGTGCAGCTCGAGCGCTACGCCGCGCTCGACGTCGTCCCCATGCTCGCTGTCTATTGGATCCGAGAGGACGGTGGGAATCAGTACGTTCACTTCGAGCGGCTCGACCAGACGCTCGAGAGCGAAGGGCTGCGACTCGACAGCCTGGTGCCGGGCGGATACCGCGTTGCCGTCGAGCTGGGCGGCGGGTCGTGGACGGAGCCACCCGTGCTCGCGCTCGAGGAGATCGAACTCGCCGCCGGCGAATCCGGCGAGCTCTTGCTGGCGCTGGACGAATCGCCCGCGCCGCCGGAGCGCGCATCCCTCGGCGGCGTGGTCTCCTTCCCGGACTTCGGCGGTGAAGAAGAGGTGCGGCTGCAGGTCTACTTCCAACCGACCCAGAGTTGGCGCAACCCCGACTTCGAGTTCGCGCTAGGCGAACTGACGCGCGTCGGCGGCGCGCTCCCGTCGTGGTCGTTCCGCGTGGAGGACCTGCCCGTTGGTATGTACCGGGTCCAGCTCTTGCCGTTCCTGAAGGTCTGGATGATCGACCTCACGGCCGATGGCGCGGAGGACCTGGAGCTCGTGCTCCCGGAGCTCGCCGAGGTGCTTGTCGAAACGGTGGACGGGCGCACCGGCGAGCGGGTCCCTCGCGACGAGCTCTGGTACCGCGAACGGGATCCCGTCCCGGGTCAGCTGCAGCGCGACTTGACCAAGGCCGACACCGAGGAGCCGGGACGCTTCCGCTTCTGGGCCGCGCCCGGCGCCGTGACGGTCTGGCCCAAGTTCCCGAATGGCGCCGAGCGGGAGTACGGCGGGAACGGGAAGGAGCTCGAGCTGGTCGCCGGCTTCCAGTCGGTGAAGTTCGAGTTCGCGCCCGTCCACGCGATGCGCTTCGAGTTCCGCGCAGACGGGACCGTTCTGCCGACCGGACCCATGGGGTTGCTCACGTCTCGCGATATCCGCGCAGTCGACCACGAGGGTCGCGTGACGGACGGCGGACTCCAACGGGACATGATCGTCGAGGTGAGCGCGGCCGGGCTCTACGAGATCCGCTTCGACGGGATCGACAAGGACCGCTACCACCCGATCCCGCCGCGGCTGGTCGACGTGCGCGCGGGCGAGACGGCGGACGTGATCGTCGAGCTGCGCGGGAAGTAGGATCGCGCGCCGGCGGATATTGGTGCGACACCGTATCGCCGTATCGCCGGTCGCGTCGGCTAGACTCCGCGTGCGCATGTCCCTGACCTCGGGCCAGTCTCTCTCCTTCTACGAGATCCTCGGTCCCCTCGGGGCCGGTGGCATGGGCGAGGTCTACCTCGCGCGCGATACGCGGCTCGAGCGTGAAGTCGCGATCAAGGTGCTGCCCGAGCACTTCGCGGATGACGACGATCGGCTGCGCAGGTTCGAGCGTGAGGCGAAGACGCTCGCGTCGCTCAACCACACGAACATCGCCGGCATCCACGGCATCGACCAGGTGGGGGACACGTGCTTCCTCGCGATGGAGCTCGTGCCCGGTGAGGATCTCGAGCAACGCTTGTCGCATGGCCCGCTGCCGTTGCGCGACGCGCTCGACGTGTGCCGGCAGATCGCCGAAGGCCTCGAGGTCGCGCACGAAGCCGGCGTTGTCCACCGCGACCTGAAGCCGGCGAACATCCGCATCACGCCCGAAGGCGGCGTGAAGCTCCTCGATTTCGGGCTCGCGAAGCCGCTGCGACCGGAGGGTTCGAAGAGCGGTTCGTCGGGTGCGGAGTCGGACAGCTTCCTGTTGACGTCGGAGGGCATGGTGCTCGGCACGCCGACGTACATGAGCCCCGAGCAAGCGCGCGGCAAGCTCGTCGACCGTCGGACCGACATCTGGGCCTTCGGTTGCGTGCTCTATGAATGCCTCACCGGTACGCGCGCCTTCGAGGGCGAAGCGTTCGGCGACCTGATCGCGGCCATCCTCCAGCACGAGGTCGACTTCGACGCGCTGCCAGCCGGTACGCCGCCGCTCGTTCGACGGTTGCTCGCGCGAACGCTCGCCCGCGAGCCGCGCGCGCGGCTGCGCGACATCGGCGAGGCGCGCGTCCTGCTCGAGGAGGTTCTGGCCGGGCGAGCCGAGGAGGCGACGCTGCCGCAGACCGTGGCGCCGTCCGTGTCGATCACGCGTCTGCCGTGGGGCATCGCCGCGGTCGCGCTCGTCGTCGCCGGTGTCGCCGGTGCGCGTCTGCTCGCGAGCGCTCCGCAACAAGCGGCCGCGGAGCGTCAGGTGCGCTTCACGATTCAGCACCCGGACCCGAACGCGAGCTCCGTGCGCAACCCGGTCGTCGCCCACGACGGCAGCTACATCGCCTACGTCGTCGATGAGGGGGCCGCGTCGCGCATTTGGGTGAGAGAGCTCGACGCGCGCGTCGCGCGCCCGCTTCCCGGCACCGAGGGAGCGACGACGCTCTTCCTCTCGCCAGACAGCCGCTTCATCGGCTACTACGCCGGCAACAGCAAGCTGATGAAGATCGCGGTCGCGGGCGGCACGCCGGTCACGATCGGCAACGTGACGGACAACCCGGGTGCGGCGTGGGCGCCCGACGGCGCCATCCTGTATTCGGCCAGTTGGACCGGCGGTCTCGTGCGCCTTCCCGCCGAAGGCGGCGCGGTCGAGGAGCTGACGACGCTCGACGCCGGTGCCGGAGAGACGGGCCACTGGTGGCCCACGCCGCTCGCGGGCGGTCGCCAGATCCTGTACACGGTGTTCACCGCGGACGGCACGATGAACAAGGCGCGCATCGAGTGGCTCGACCTCGAGACGCGCGAGAAGCACTTCGTCGTCGACGGCGCGCAGCCGATTCTGCTCGCGACGGGACACCTCTTGTGGTTCCACGCGGGTGCGTACGAGCTCGCGCCCTTCGACGCGCGGACGGGAACGCTCACCGGTCCGCCGGCCACCGTGCTCGACGAGGTGCCGCCCATCCACCCGGCGGGAGGCCAGTTGCGCTACGTGTCGATCTCGGACACCGGTGTGATGGCGTGGATCGCGCGGGCCAATACCGAAGAGACGGCGCCGCGCCACTGGTATTGGCTCGACCGGTCGGGTGCGCTCGAAGCGCTCGACCTCCCGGCCGAGACGTACGAGTCGCCCGACTTGTCGCCGGACGATCGGTTCCTCGCGGTCACGCGCCTCGTCGCGGGGGAGACCGACATCTTCGTCCACGACCTGGAGGCGGGAACCGAGACGCGTCTCACCACCGAGTCGATCAACGGGTCGCCGAGTTGGAGTCCGGACGGCACGCGCCTCGTGTTCACGTCGGTGGCGCGCGGCACGTACGACATCTTCGAGGCGGACCCGATCGGCGGGCGCATGTCAGAGCCGCTCTTCACGACGGAAGGCGACGTGTTCCTCGGCGGGCTCACGCCCGACGGCCGGCACCTGGTCGTCAACATCTCTCGACCCGGGACCGGCAACGACATCGCGATCGTCGATCTCGCGAGCGGAGAGTTCGAGGAGTTGGTTGCGACGCCCGGCGAAGAGGAGAACCCGCGCCCCTCACCCGACGGCCGGCTCGTGGCCTACTCGTCGAACGTGTCGGGCACGGCGCACGTCTACGTCGTGTCGCTCTCGGGCTCGGGCCAGGTGATCAAGGTCGCCCGCGGCTTCAACCCCGAGTGGACCGAGCGCGGCTCGCTCGTGTTCCTCGACAACGCCGCGATCCTCGTCGCGGACATCACGGAGGAGGACGGGCAGGTCCGCGCCGGACGTCCGACGTCGTTCGTCACAGGCGGCCTGCCCGAAGACGTGGCGCGGCGCCTCACGGACGAATTCGCGGTCTCGGCCGACGGCAGCAAGCTGATCGTCGCCCTGTTCGACGCGCCCGTGCGCGCGGACGTCGAGGTCGTACTCGACGCCTTCGCGGCATTCGGCATCCGCTGAACCGGTAGTACGGAGTCGCGAGCTCTCCGTAGCGATGCGTCGCTCCCAGAACGAGTACTCGCGCTTCTTCAATCGGCGACACCGGCGCGACGGCGCGTTGGTGCGCGGGCGGTTCCTCTCGAGGCCGGTCGAATCGCTCGCGTACCGGCGTAACGTTGCGCGCTACATCGACGCCAATCCCGTGCGAGCGGCGCTTGCCGAATGCGCATCGGAGTAGCCGTGGTGCAGCGCGGCGCAGTACGTCGGCGGCCACGGCCCCGCTTGGCTCGAGCGATCGTGGATCGAAGCGTGGCGTGTCGCGTCATGCGAGGCGGCACTCGGTCGATGCGCGTCCGAGGGCAGGCGCTGCGCGAGCGCTCGCGGCTGTCACGGGTCGGAACGCGATCGCGTCCGTGGAGCCTGATGAGGGGAATCGGCGGTGATTGGTGCGACTCGGTATGGCTATTTCGAGAGCTGGATCACGAGCGGCTTGGCGCAGTCGATCGCTAGGGCACCGAGGTCGAATTCAGACTCCGCGTATCCCGGAGCCTGCGGGAGAAGGCACACGTCGGCTCCGGTGGGCGCGAGGGACAGATCGACCGAGAACACGCCGGGGGAGATCGCGACGCACGGGTAGTTTTCGACCTGCCTCTCTCCCGCCCGCTCGGCGGACAGATCGAAGCGCCGCGAACAGTAGAGGGAGGATTGCACGTCGATCGGCGCTCCGTGTTCGTCCTGCAGGCGCACCTCGAGAACGCACGACGGGGACGCGTACAGGGTGCGCGAGACGATCAAAGAATCCTCCTCGACCGTCGTGGACTGGACGGGCCTGTACCCGTCGGCGTGGACGAGGAACGTGCCGACGTCAACGGGGAGCTCGAAGGAGCAACGGCCGTCGACCAGCGGAACGGAGAGGTCTCGATAGGCGTCGCGCCGCGCGGTCCCACCGCGAAGAAGTCCGAGAACGAGGTGGATCTGAGCGGCAGAGCTCGCGATCGGCGTTTCGGAATGCGCGTCGACGAGAACGAACTCGAAGCGTCTGCCGTTTCGTAGCTCGATGCGAACCCCTCCCGACGAAGGCAGCGCGAAGTCGTCATCGTTGTATGCAACGAAACCCTCTGCTCGGACACCGATCACGCCACGAATCGCGTTCGGCGGAACGCCTTCGAGCGTGAACGCGCCGTCCGCATCGGTGGTCGACGAGAAGCGGATCGCGTTGACGCTCCCGAAGACGCTCGCACCCGCTACGGGTTCGCCACCGGGGGCGGTCACGATCCCCGACACCGACTTGCCCGGTATGAGCTCGACATCGATGCGCGACGTTTGGCCGCTGCGGGACGCTACCGTGACCGGAGCCGCGATCGCGGCGAGGTACCCGCGCGCCCAAGCGGTGTAGAACCGCGGCGTCCCGTCGCACTCGAGTTCGAGTTCGCACGTTCCGAGTCCGTCGGCCACGGCCCAAACGACGCTGCCGTCGCGTTGCGCGAAGCGCTCTGCGGCGGCGAGCCAGCGCTCCGTAGTTTCGTACGACGTGCGTCCCATGAACTCCAAAATGGCGCTGTCGTAGAGCACGACGATCCCGCCGGGCAGAGGCTCATCGTTCGTTCCACGCAGCGCGAAGCGGTAGCGCGCGGGCACATCCAGAACGACGTTGCACTGCAAGGCAACGTCGACAGCCGGCGCATCGAACACGACGCAAGTGCCGCGGTAGACGCGATCGAACACGGTCGCCTCGAACTCGAGTTCGTCCCCCGGCGCCGCGGCGTTCAAGTCGAGAGTCGCGACTCCCGAGGCATCGCTCGTTCCCCGAGCGAACGCCGCGGATGCATCGACGCTTCGCCGCAGCCCGATGCGCGCACCGTCGAGGGGAAATCCGTCGCGGCCGCGCAGGTGCGCAATCACGGCCCCGGTGGGCCGTTGCTCGGACGGCACCCGGGGCCTTTGCAGCTCGACCGATTCCGGGCGGGAGAACGGTTGCGTCTCCGCAGCGCCAGACCCTCGAGTGTTCGCGGTGCGCGCAATCGCTTCAGACGGACGATTGCCGGACGAGATCGATGGCCCCGCGCGGCACAGCCAGAGACAGGCCAACGCGAGCGCGATCAAACCCAACGTGACCGCCAATCTCGAGCGAGACATGTACCCGAGAGTACCGGGTTGTCCGGACGGCGATACGGAGTCGCGCCAATCTCCGCCGGTTCACCGAATCGACTCATGCGCTCGAAACGTCCGGGGGGTGAACCGGCGGAGATTGGTGCGACTCCGTATCGCCGTCTCCAGCAGCCCGTGGTGAAACAAAACGACACCGCCGAGCCCGTTGT
>JAJDEV010000247.1 GCA_029259605.1 Planctomycetota bacterium
TGTGTTGCAGCGGCGCGCTTCGCGCCGCGCGTTAAACGGGCGCCTGCGGCCGGCGGGACGCGAGCGAAGCGAGCCTGTCCCGCAGCGGCGCGATAGCGCCGCGCGTTAAACGGTGGTGACGTGCCCGGGTCCCCGAACCGAACGTTGTCGCCGCTGGAACGACCGGTGACTTCCACATGCCGTTGCACCAGCGACCAGCCCATGCGGGAGCGCGCGCGCTCAGGCGAAGCCTGGCGCGTGGTGCGGTGGCATGCCGCCATGGGAGCGAGCGCGCGGGCGGTCACGCCCGCGCGTGGTGCGGTCGACGCCCGAGCGCGCGAGCCCCCCACACCGGGCCAAGCCCGCCTGCGCCGGGGACCGCGCGGTACGCCGGTTCGATGGATTGCTCCGAGTCGAGCACCGTGCATCCGCGCGCCGCGCTCCCGCACCACGCGCGGGCGTGACCGCCCGCGCGCTCGCTCCCATGGCGGCATGCCACCGCACCACGCGCCAGGCTTCGCCTGAGCGCGCGCACTCCCGCATGGCAGGGTCGCTGGCGCAACGGCATGTGAGCGTCTATGGCAGTTCCAGCGGCGACAACGTCCGGCTCGGGGACTCGAGCACGTCCCCACCGTTGGACGCGCGGCGCTATCGCGCCGCTGCGGGACAGGCTCGCTACGCTCGCGTCCCGCCGGCCGCAGGCGCCCGTTCAACGCGCGGCGCGAAGCGCGCCGCTGCAACACAGGCTCGCTTCGCTCGCGTGTTGCGGGCCGCGGGCGCACCGTTGGACGCGTGGCGTTTCGCCCCGCTGCACGGCGCGCCGCGCGTCAGTCCCCCGGTGCGGGGGGCTCGCCCACGCCCCCTACTCCACCGACCCCAACCAGGCTTCGCGCAGTGCGACCTGTTCCGGTGTGGCGTTCTCGTCGAAGCGCATCGAGGGGACCATCGAGCGTCGGTCCTCGAGCGTGACCTCGACGAAGACCTCCACGCCCGCGCGGTCGAGCTCGAGGTAGACGACGTCGCCCGGCGCGCGGTCGCGCAGGAAGTCGTTGAGGTCGGCGTACACGTCGCCCTCCGCGGAGGCGATGCGATCGCCGGGGCGCGGCTCGTCCTCGGGCAGGTCGGCGTCGCGGCGGCCGATGATGCGGTCGCCGAAGCGCGTGAACGGGAACGAGCAAGTGACCACGGCCTCGTCGTACTCGATGCCCGCGTAGGACAGGATCTCGCCGATCGGGGGGTCCATCGTGCCGTGCACGTAGCGCGCGAAGAACTCGCCGAACTCGTGGTTGCTGATCGCGGTGCAGGCGCGCTCGACGTCGTTCTCGGCGAAGCCGTCGCCGCGCTGGGCGAACCAGCGGTTGAAGAAGCGCATGACGTCGTTGAGCGACTTCTTTCCGCCCGTTGCGTGGCGAATCTTCAGGTCGATCAGCATGCCGAGCAGCTCGCCCTTGCCGTAGTAGTCGACGCGCGGCTCGGTGGCGTCGTTGTCGCGGTGCCACACGTTGCGACTCGCCCAGTACACCGAGTGCTCCTTGCGGCGCACCTTGTTCTGCTCGCGCGCGATGACGTTCGTCAGGTGTGTCAGGTACTCGTCCGGCGACAGGATTCCGGTGCGCGCGAGCGTCAGGTCGCCGAAGTACGACGTCCAGCCCTCGGACACCCACAGGTTGCCGGTGTAGTTCTCGTGCTCGTACTCGAACGGGCCGAGCGTCTCGGGCCGGATGCGCTTGACGTTCCAGGCGTGGAAGAACTCGTGCGACGTGACGGACGCGCCGGCCTCGGGGTTCGCCTTCTGCGCGTCCGAGCGCAACCCGATCGACGTGGAGTTCAGGTGCTCGAGTCCGCCTCCGCCCGGGAGCGTGTAGAGAAAGACGTAGTTCGGGAACGGGAACTCGCCGAAGAGCGCGCCGATGTTGGCGACGATGGCGTGCACGATGTCGACGAAGGCGTCGATGTCGAAGTCGTACTCCTGGGCGTTCTCGAAGAACACGCAGCTGAACGGTGTGCCGTTCACGTCGAACGTCCGCTCCTCGTACTGCCCGATGATCCCCGGCGCGTCGATGAACGTGTCGTAGTCCTTGGCCCAACGCACCAGCGGATCGTCCGTCGTCAGGAGCCCGTTCGCGAGCTTCCAGCCGTCCGGCAGCACGTAGGTCGAGCGCACCGGCACGTCCTTCGAGCCGGGCACGTACATGTAGGTGTTCGGCCCGCGGATCTGCAGGCCGGTCACGCTGTTGCGCGGCAGCGGCACTTCGCCGCGCCGACCGCGCGCCGCGGACACGCGGTACGTGATGCGCACGTCGCGCACGCCCTCGGTCGCGATGCTCCACGTCTGGTGATCCATGCGCACCGTGTCGAGCAGGATCCCGTCGCCGGTCGTCGCGGAGAAGCTCTCGACGTTCTCGCCGTACCGCCCGATGTAGTAGGCCCCGGGTGTCCAGTTCGGCATCGCGACGTGCAGGATCGGACGCTGCAGGCGGTCGATGTCGATGTCGATCAGGAAGCTTTGCCGGTCGTCGGACACGGTCGTCGTGTACTCGATCGCGAGCGGCGTGAGGTCGTCGCGCCGGGACTGCGCGGCGAGCGGCGATGCGGAGGAGAGCGTGGCGACGAGCGCGAGGACGGTGATGCGGTTCATGGTCGTGTGCTGGAGCTGCGCGGAGGTTCGGCCCGGTGATATCGCGGTTGCGCACGGATGGGAAGGCGCGCGTCGCGGTTGACGGGAGACGCGCGGTTCACCCCGCGTAAGCGCCCCCGATCCGCCCCACGGCGGGACCACGAACCGAGGGTCCGGGGACGCGAGCCCCGATTCGCGACGGATTGGATCGCCGTTCGGCCACATCGGCACGCGGTCGCGCGCGTCCCCCGACGGCGCGCGCGCGCCGAATACCGGGCATATTTCGGGTCCGAAACGTCGCGCCGCGCTCGACGCCACATCCTGCTTTTTGGGCGCAACGACGCGTTTCTCACGCGCGTACACCGCCAACGTTTCGCGGGAACCGGCGCGCGCGGGGACGCCGGTTTCGCGGAGTCGTCCGACACGCTAGGCTGCCCGCGGTTGCGGAGCTTCGGCTCGCACTTCGCTTCGAGATGCGCTTTTGACATTTCGCCGCGACGACCGTGAACTACCCGCGACTCCAACATCGAGAGGGTCGCCGCGCCGCGGCACTCGCTCGTCTACCATCCACGCAGGATCCAAATTCCAATGAAGAAGAAGACCCTCGCGCTCGTCGCATTCGCTGCCCTCTTTGCTGCCTCGTGCCTCGGTCCGAACAAAGCGTTCAACGGCGTGCACGAATGGAACCAGGATTTCTCCGAGAACCGCTGGGCGAACGAAGGTGTCTTCCTCGTCTGCACCATCATCCCGGTCTACAGCATCGCGTACCTGGTCGACATCGTCGTCCTGAACTCGATCGAATGGTGGGGTGGCGAGAACCCCATGGACAGCTAGGACCGAATCGGAACCACGCGCCCGAGTTGATCGGGCCGGCTCGAACGCACCGCTTCGTTTCCGTTCGAGCCGACCGGCGATGGCTCGCGTAGACTCTCTTTCATGAGTCTCGCGATCGCCATCGCCGGCGTGTCCGGGCGCACCGGACGCGAAGTCGCCGCGGCCTGCCGCGCGGCCGCGCACATCGAGTGCGCCGGAGCGATCGTTTCGCCGTCGAATCCGCTGCTCGTCCACACGGACGCCGCGAGCGGCCCGCCGCTCACGTCGGATCCGAACGCGCTCCCGGACTTCGACGTGCTGGTCGACTTCTCGATCGCGGCGTTGCTGCCTCGATTGCTCGATGCCTGCGAGCGCCGCGAGCGCGCGCTCGTCGTCGGCACGACGGGACACGACGCGCCGCAACTCGAACGCCTGCGCCTCGGCGCGCAACGCATCCCGATCGTGCTCGCGCCGAACACGAGCGTCGGCGTGAACGTGATGCTGCGCCTCGCGCGCGAGGCGGCCGGCGCGCTTCCACCCGAGTACGACGCGCGCATCCTCGACGTGCACCATCGCTTCAAGCGCGACGCACCGAGCGGGACAGCCCTCGCGCTGCGCGACGCCGTGGGCGCGGGGGACAGCGAACGCGAGCCGGCGTCGATCTCGAGCGTCCGCATCGGCGGCCGGCCCGGCGATCACTCGCTCCTGTTCGGCTCCGACGACGAAACCCTGACCCTGGCGCACTCGACCCACTCGCGGGCCGCCTTCGCGGCCGGCGCGCTCCGCGCGGCCGCCTGGGTCGCCGGCCGGGAGCCGGGCCTGTACACCATGCAGCACGTCCTGTTCGGCGCCCCGCTCGACTGAGCCCGCAGCGCCCTCGCGAGCGAGTCTGCGCCCGGAATCGATCGGGCTAGTCCGAATCGCGCGTCGCGGCCAGGCTCTGCACGAGCGGGACCAGCGCACGCTCGAGCTCCGCGCTCGCGATGTCGTGGCCCACGGCGGTCGGGTGCGGATCGGTGCGACCGAACACCACGTCGAGCGGCGGGCGCGCGCGGAACGCGTCGAGCAGGTCGACCGGCACGAAGCCGGACGTGCGCGCGAGCTCGGCAACGTGCGCGTGCAGATCCGCGTACGGATAGTCGGCCCAGGTCTCCTCCCGCGGCCACGGGAAGATGGCGACGGCGACCGGGATGCCGCGCGCCGACGTCAGCGCGGCGAGGCGCGCGAAGCCCGCGACGACGGTCGGCCACTCCGGGCCGTCCGGGTTGTGGAGGTAGCGGTAGTAGTCTCCCCCACCGTAGTCGCGCACGTAGGCGTCGTGGCGCCGCTTGGCGATCGCGCGCAGGAGATGCGAGTGCTGCCAGAGCGGAACGTCGTAGAAGAAACGCGGCAGCGGCTGCTGCGGCGTCGTGATCGGATCGTTCAGGCAGTACGCGACCACGACGATGTCCGGCTCGAGCGCCAGCACGCGGTGCTCGAAGAGCGCGATCTCGTCCTTCGTCGAGTACCCGGCGACGCCGCAGTTGAGCACGTCGAACGCGAGCCCGGGGAAGTCCGCGCTCAACCGACTCGCGAGCCGACCGCCGACGGACTCGTCGCTCTCGACGCGCCAGCCGAATCCGATCGAGTCGCCCAGCACGGCGATGCGCACCAGACCGGGCGTGTCGTCGGGCAGCCGCTCGGCACCGCGCATGCCGTCGGAGTTGACGGTGACGTGGGACCCGTCGAGCTCGACGACCGCGCCCGGCACGAGCTCGTAGGCCAGGTCTTCGAGCGCCGATGCGCGGTGCGCCTTCGGCCACTCGGAGCCGACCGCGCCGGACGAGCTCAGCGGCCGCATGAACTCGACCGGAGACTGGAAGCGCAACCACAGCTCCGCGAGGACGACGCACGCGAGCAGGACGCCGAGCGCGAGACCGATCTTCGTACGGGCGGAACGCATGCGCGCAAGGGTAGGTCCGGTCGATGCATGCGTCGAGTCGAGGATCGCGTGAAGGTAGACTGACTTCGATGTTCCGAACGATTCGAAGTGCGCCGGCGCGCGTCGCCGGGCTCGCCGCCAGCGCCCTGTTCGTATCGATCGCACCGAGCTGCGGGGACAGCGGTCCAAACGCGCACCGCGCCGCGACGCGGGTCCGCTTGACGGAGCACGACGCCGGCGAGCTGACCATCGCCGCCGATCCCGATGCCGGCGAGCTCGTGGCTCGACTCGCAGGAGATCCGTCGGCCTGGAGCCTGATGACCGACTCCGCGCACCCGCTCGACGTGGACACGGAGCGCGTCGACCTGCGCTGGAACGAGTCCGGCGACGGAGCCATTCTCTCCGGCAACCTGGGCAGCCTCTACCGCATCGCGCGAGTGGAGCCGTCGACGGCCTACTCGTTCGAGGGCGCCGTCCGCGCGCGCGATGTCGCGCCTGCCGCGCTTCCGTTCTATGGGGCCAACCTGCTCGTCCTCGAGCTGTCGACGTTCGGCGCCGCGGACGAGATCGCAGCAGGCGGCGTCGAAGACCTGATCGTGCGCCGGCATCTGTTCCCGAGCGCGACCGGCGCGGCCGGCGAGTGGGCGGAGATCGGCAAGCGCTTTCGCACGGCGCCGTCCACGCGCGCGTTGCTCATCGCGTGCGTCCTCGCGCTCGGCGTGGGCCAGGAGGTCTCGGCCGGCGAAGTCGACTTCCGCGGCGTCGAGGTCCGCCGACTGTCCGACCGGCGCTTTCGCGAACACCTGCTCGCGCGCTCGATCGAGCGCTTCTCCCAGGGCGAGGAAACGCGCGTCGGATGGCGCGCGCTCCGCTTCACGCGCGCGTCGCTCGGCGCCGAGGAACGTCCGTCGATCGTGCTCCTGCCGGGGGACGCGCTGCGGCTGAGCGTCGAGCTCCCGGGCGACGCCTGCGCCTTCGAGCTCGGCGTCGGCCCGTGGCGCGAGGGACTCGCGGACGTCCTCGCGACGGGAGCGTCCGCACGCGTCTCCGCATCCGTGCGCGTCGCGGGGGCGAGCGAGTCTTCGTTCGACGAGCAAATCGACCCGGGCTCGCGCGAGCTCGGCAGCCTGCGTTGGACGGAACGGCGGATGAACCTCGACAGTCGGCGTGGTGGGCGCGTCGAGTTCGAGCTGCGCGCCACGGGCAACACGGCGGTCGCGTTCGGCGCGCCCGTCGTGCGCGCGACCGGCGTGGAACACGAGCGGCCGAACGTGCTGCTCATCTCGATCGACACGCTGCGCCGCGACCGTGTGGGACTGTACGGCTACCCCGAAGGCACGACGCCGCGCATCGACGCGTTCGCGCGCGGGGCGATCGTCTTCGACGACGCGACGTGCCAGGCGCCGTACACGCTGCCGTCGCACGCGACGATGTTCTCGGGACAGTTCCCGTCCGTGCACGGAGTTCAGGACGCGGGGCACGTGCTCTCGAGCCGGCGCTCGCCCGTGCTCGCGCGCATCCTCGCCGACGTGGGCTACCGCACGCAGGCGTTCACGGGCGGCGGCTTCCTGAACCCGGACTTCGGCTTCGACCGCGGCTTCGACGGCTTCGTCAACGTCGACCCGCTGCGGCAGCGCGAGTCCGAGTTCCTGCTCGAGCTCACGCGGCGCGAGCCGCAGCGCTACTCGGCCGAGCTCGTGCGCTCGCTCGACGCGCGCAACGTGCAGGCCTGGATGGCGGCGCACGCCGACGAGCCCTTCTTCCTGTTCGTGCACACCTACGTCGTGCACGACTACGATCCGCCCGACGCGTTCAAGCGGTGCGCCGCGCGCGGATGCACGAACGACACGCTCGACATCAAGAGCTACAAGCTGGGCGCCAAGCGCGGCTGGAATCCGCACCCGTACACCGCCGAAGAGCGCGCGCACCTCGGGCACCTTTACGACGATTCGCTACGCTTCATCGACGACGAGGTGGGCGCGCTGCTCGACCAGGTCGACACGCTCGGCCTGGCGGACGACACGATCGTCGTCATCACGACCGACCACGGCGAGGAGATGCTCGAGCGCGGCTTCGTGCAGCACGGCAAGACGCTGTACGAAGAGATCGGTCGCATTCCACTCATCGTACGCATCCCTGGTGAGGCGCCGCGGCACGTCGAGTCGCCGGCGATGCTGGTCGACCTCGTGCCGACGTTGCTCGCGGCGCTCGACCTGCCCGGCGACGCGCGCGCGCAGGGCGTCGATCTCTTGCGCGCGGCCGGCAGCGAGCGTCCGGTGTGGAGCGAGATCCACGACTCGCTCGTCCACCGCTACGCGCTGCGCGACGACGCACACTGGAAGCTGATCCACAGTCCGGAGGACGACGAGGTGCTCTTCCCGCCGCAGGTCGAGTGGGAGCTCTTCGACCTCGACGCGGACCCGGGGGAGCGCACGAACCTGGCGGCGTCCGAGCCGGAGCGCCTCGAGGCGTTGCGCACGCGCCTCGAACGCGTGCGCGCGACGCTCGGCGCGGCGAGCGCGGACCTGGACGCGACCGGCACCGGCGTCATGGATCCCGAAACGCGGTCGCAGCTCGAGGGGCTCGGCTACTTCGGCGAGGTCGACGAGTAGCGCGGCGTCATTCGTCCTCGCCACCGAAGTAGCCGAGCGCTTCGAGCCGTTTGCGCTGCTCCTCGCTCAAAGGACGCGACGCGTCGGCCGCGTCGAACACGGTGAGCCGCGCCTCGATCGAGCGCAGGCGCGCGTCGAGCTTCGACGCCTCGTCGGGACGCGTCGCCGCGAGGTCGTTCGCCTCGAGCGGATCGGCGTCGAGGTCGTAGAGCTCGACCTCGCCCTTCGTCGATCGAATCAGCTTCGCACGCTCGGCGACGAAGCCCGTGAGCCCGCGCTCGAACGGCGTCGAATCCCACTCGGGATGACGCTTCTTCGCGGTCCACATCGGATACACGTAGTGCGAGCCCGACTCGGCCAGGCGCCAGCGGTCCTCGCGCGGAGCGAGCAGGCTGACCGCGGTCGACGCGTTCCCCGGCGGCGGGTCGATGCCGCAGAGCTCGAGCAGCGTCGGGAACACGTCGTACCCCGCGACCGGCGCACGCGAGCGACCGGGATCGACGACGCGCGGATAACGCAGGACGAGCGGCACGTGCACGAGCCCCTGGTAGATCGAGTACTGGTGGTCGAGCATGTGGTGCTCGCCGAGGTGCTCGCCGTGGTCCCCCACCAGAACGACGACGGTGTCGTCGAGCACGCCGCGCTTCTCGAGCGCAGCGATCAGCTCGCGAAACAACACGTCGAGCTCCGAGATCGACGCGTCGTAGGTCAGCGCCATGATCTCGAGCTCCTCGTCCGTGTACTCGTGCAGGCCGAACGTGAAGTCCCACATCGTGTCCCACGAGCGATCGATCGCGTACGAGCGCTCGACCTGCTCGGGCGTCATCACGCGCCGGCGCGCGGCGTCCGACGGCACGAACGGCCGGTGGGCTTCCATGTAGTTGAGGAACGCGAAGAACGGCGCGCGCCCGTCGCGCCCGTCGCGCCCGTCGAGCCAGCGCGCGAATTCGCGATTCGCCAGCTCGCCGCAGGCTTTGATGTCCCAGCTCTGCACTTGCCCGCGGCGCACCTTCTGCGCGAGCTCGCTGCTCCGATCCTGCGGGCTGACCTTGTCGCGCAGGATGCGCAACGCATCCGCTTGCAGCTCGAGGTCCCAGGGATGCTGCTCGACCTCGAAGCCCTGCGTGAAGTTCTCCTCGCGCGAGATGTGCGGGTTGGCGGCGAACGCGTAGGTGTCATACCCGTCGGCGAGGAAGAGCTCGGCGAGCGTTTCGTGCGCGTCGTCGAGGTAGCGGTACACGTTGCTCGCCCCGTGTTCGCGCGGGAGCAGGCCGGTGAACATCGAGCCGTGGGACGGGACCGTGGAGCCTCCGGTCGAGAGGCAGTCCTCGAACACGAGCGCCTCTTGCGCGAACGTGTCGAGGAACGGGGTCGTCGGTCGGTCGTGGCCGTAGAGCCCCAGGCGGTCGGCGCGCGTCGTGTCCCACACGACGAAGAGCACGTTGGGGCGCTCGACGGATCCGTCGCCGCACCCGCCCGCGACGAGGACGAGGAGCGCGAGCGCGGCGCAGCGTGCGTCGACGGCGAGGGTCACGCTCAGCTTCCGAGCTCGCGCCGCAGCGCGTCGAAGTCGGCACGGAGCGCGGCGCACTCGGCTTCAAGCGCCGCGATGCGCTCGTCGTTGTTCGACGTTCGGCGGGGCTGCGGTTGCGGCGCAGCCACGGCGTCGTCGACGCGGTGCAGGTCGGGCGCCAGGACCTGCATGACGCGCGGCGTGCGCGATCCCGGCGCGGCCGCGACGTCGCGCAGCATGCCGCGCGTGCGCAGCTGATCGACGCGCTCGACGAGCGCCGCGAGGTCCGGCGTCGGCGCCATGCGCTGGACGCGGGCGCGCAGCTCGGAGGCCGTCTGCGGACCGCGCAGGAGCAGCTCCGCCAGCACGGCCAGGTGCGCGTCGTCGAGGTCCAACGCCTGGTTCGCCGAGTGCCGGAAGCGCTCGACGCGGCTCCCCGCCGACATCACGCGACCGGCGAGCGCCTTCGGGACGAGCCCCTGCAACGCGACGACGACCTCGGCCTCGACGAAGCTCGTCACCGGCTCGCGATTCGACTTCTGGTTGCAGCCGTTCAACGTCGCGTTGATCGACAGCGGATACTGGTCGGGTGTCGTGAGTGCCTTCTCGATCAGGACGCCGAGCACGCGCGCCTCGGCGTCGTTCAGCTTGGGGAGCTCGCGATTCATGCGCGCATCCTACCTCGCCGGTCGGCGTCGATGGATGCGCGGAACATTTCGCAGCACGACGCGAACGTCGCCCTCCCGTGCCGGTCGCAGGCTCGCGCGCGCCGGCGTCGACACGCGCACGCGCTTGTTCGGTAAGGCGAGCTCGGACCAGGCCTCGAGGCTGTACGGCGCGAAGGGGTGGATGCGGAGGAGCGGCGCGTCGTCGGCGTCGACGACGACCCACTCGAACGCTGCTTCCAAGCGCAGCTCGGAGCCGGGCGCCGCCGCCGCGACCTCGGCGCCGAACGCGTCCAGGAAGCGCTCGGTCTCCGCGCCCACGACCGCGAAGTCGTCAGCCGCGGGCCCGATGCCGGCATGGGGAACGGCCAGCGCGATCCACAGCACCGGCGGCACGAACGCGACGCCGCCGACGAACCGCGCCGCAGGGGACGCCGCCTCGCCCGCCGCCCTCACGCGCCCCCACGCCTCGCCCGCCGCGCAGCCGAGCAGGCACGCCGTCGCCGGCACGAAGGGCAGGGCGTACCACGCCTGATCGATCCCGGCCATGCCGGTGAACAGCGCGAGCGCGACCCACCACAGGAACGCGAACACGATCAGCTCGCGTGCGCGACCGGTCCAGCCGACGAGCAACGCGATCGCGAGCGCGACGAGCACGCGTTGAACCGTCGTGCTCCCTCCGCTCGCGACGACGTAGCGCGCGAGCGTCCGTGCCGCGCGCGGAACGCCGAGCCCGAGCGCGGCCTCGTCTCCGCCGCCGATCCCATCGAGCGCGAACGCGCGCACGAGGAACGCGAGCGCGAAGACGGCCGTCGCGAGCGCGATCGCCACGAGCCGACGGTCGAAGGAACAAGCACCCCGCGTCACCAGGACGAGCCAAACGAGCGGAAGCGCGACCGCGCCGGTCTCCTTCGACGCGAGCGCGCACGCGGCCAAGCACCCGGCGACCAGGGCCGCGCGCTTCGCGGTCCCGCGGACCGCGCCGGGTTTGCCGCAGGCCACCGCGATCGCGGCCAGCGTGAACAGGATCGCGAGCGACTCGGCACGCCGCGCCGGCACGGTGACGACGTCGAACTGCGCCGGATGCAGCGCGAACACGAGCCCCGCGACGAGCGGTCCGACCCGCGGCAACCCCGGGCGGGCCAGGCGGCGCAATACCGTGGCGACGAGCACCGCGGAGATCGCGACGAGCGCGACGTCCGTGACGTGATAGCCGAGCGGCGAGAGCCCCGACACCGCGCCGTCGACGCCGAAGAGCAGATGCACCAGCGGGCGCCAGTAGTGGCCGAGCGGATAGCGCCCGTCCATCAACTCGTCCCCGAAGACCGAGAACACGTCGCCGACGCTTTCGATCCGCCCGGCGGCGATCAGCGGATAGGTGTCCCAGCCGAGCAGCGGGAGCGCGAACGCCCCGCGCCACACCCAGAACGTCGCGAGCACGAGCACCACGCCCGTGCTGACGACCGCGACGCGCGAGCTCGAGTCACGCATTCTTGCCGTGGCACTTCTTGAACTTCTTCCCGCTGCCGCACGAACACGGATCGTTGCGACCGAGCTTCGATGCGCCGTGGACGAAGGGCGCGTCCTGTGCGACCACCCGCCGCTCGACGTTGTCGCCGCGGCGGACGAGCTCGACGAAGCCGGGGGCGGCCTCCGCGAGCGCGTGACGCATCTCGAAGGACTGCGTCACGACCCCGGTCTCCTGCAGGTGGTCGAACAGCGCGTCCAGGATGTCGTGGACCTCCGGCGCGATCGGGTCGCCGCGACGCAGGCGCGCGGGCAGCGCCTCGCCCAGCATGCGCCGCACGTCCTCGCCGTCGAGCTGGTGCGGCGGCTTGCCCAGGTCCTCGGCGCAGGCGTCGAAGAAGGCCTCGGCGACGCGCTTCACGTCCGCGCGCGGTGGGCGGAGCGCCGCGGCCTCGTTCGAATCGAGAAAGGCCGCCGTCGCGAGGACAACGTCTCGGGCGGACATGGGGCGAAGTTTAGCCTGAACCGGGCGCGAGATCGCGCGCTCTCGCAGCCAACGTGGATACGATCTCTGCCCCATCGCCGGCGCCCTGCGCGCCGGCGCTCCGCACACGCCCATCCCCTCCCGCGATGATCGATCCGAAGACCGCGCTCGTCAGTGTGATTCTCGCCGAAGTGCTCGAAGGCCTCACGGCCGCGCCCGACGACGACGCCCTGTGGGCGCGCGCGCGCGAGGCGTTCGACGCGGCGGCCGAAGAGACGCCGGACGAGGAACTGCGCGCCGCGATCGAAGCGCGCGACATCGAGGCCTTGGGTGCGATCGTCGGCGGGTGGCGCGCGGGCAAGCGCGTCCTACCGATGCAGGATCGCGCGGTCCTCAAGCGCGCGATGAAGGCCTTTCGCAAGCGCATCAAGCTGACCGTGCTCGACGCCGAATCGAGCCTCGGCGGCGGACCGATGAGCAGCGGACGCGAATCGAACATCGTCGGGATCGAGCCGCCACACCAGTACCCGCGCGAGGTCTGGGAGGAGCTCGCGCGCCAGGGGCGGTTGGCCGACACGGGCAAGGGCTCCTACGGCCTGTGCGATTGAAGCCCGTGCCGACGCGCGTTCCCGGGAAGTCCGTCGACGCGTGCGAGGGCTACGTGGCCAAGGTCCTCGGCGCGCAGCGTGAG
The DNA here is from genome assembly GCA_029259605.1 of Planctomycetota bacterium. Classification (GTDB taxonomy): domain Bacteria; phylum Planctomycetota; class UBA1135; order UBA1135; genus OFTM281. The sequence continues at coordinate 12,763 of JAJDEV010000247.1, forward strand.
CACTACGGCGCGCCGTTGAACAACCACCTGCTCTATGCCCACCGCCCCGGGCTGTTCCGGGCGGTGCGCGGCATGTGGGCCGCGCTCGACGCGGACGGGATCCTGGGCGAGGCGCTCGTCGCGCTGGTGAACCGCCGCGTCGCCGCGCTCAACGGCTGCGTGTTCTGACAGGACATCAACGCTGCCATCGGCAGCGCGGCCGGAGTTCCGGACGCCAAGCTCCTCGCGCTGGGCGAACACGCGACGAGCGCGCTGTTCAACGAGCGAGAGCGTGTCGCACTCGCGTATGCGGATGCGATCACGCTCTCGGATCGGGACGTCGACGACGAGCTCTTCGGTCGGGTCGAGGGCTGCTTCTCTCGCGACGAGATCGTCGAACTGACCGCCGTCATCGCCTGGGAGAACGCGTCGAGCAAGTTCAATCGCGCCCTGCGCGTTCCGTCCCAGAACCTCTGGGCCCCGGGCGAAGCGGGCGGCTAGGCCGGATCATTCATGAGCATGCACGCCAAAAGCTGCAATCGACCGGCTACGCCGGTCTCTCGGCCCCTGCCGGCACTTTGCGAACGTCGGCGTCCTCGACGACCTGACAAGGTCGCCTCCGGGGCCAACGCCCGCAAAGCAC
>JAJDEV010000248.1 GCA_029259605.1 Planctomycetota bacterium
GAGCGACTGCGCGTCGTGAGCTGGGCGACGTCGGTCACGTCGTCGCGGAAGCGCGCGTCCGCCTGCGCGATGACGCGATACGTCCGGCCGAACTCGTTGAAGTCGTTCACGTACGACGAGCCGAGATAGACCTGAAGCGCCTCGAAGACATTCTCGAGCGGAACGTCGAGCTTCTTGGTGCGCGTGCGATCGATGTTCGCGTACAGCTGCGGCGTCGTCCCGCGGTAGAAGGTGTAGGGCTGCTCGATGCCCGGCTCCTGCGACGCGCCGCCGACGAGCTGATACGCCGCGGCTTGCAGATCGGCAGCGTCGCGGTTCTCGCGATCCTGGAGCATGAGCTTGAAGCCGCCGCCGGTGCCGATGCCCGGAACGGGCGGCGGGGGGATCACGACCGCGAGGCCCTCGACGACGGATGCGAGCGCGCCGCGGATCTCGGCCGAGATCACGTCGGCGGAGCGCCCGGTCGCGACGCGTTCCGCGAACGGGTCGAGCGTCAGGAACACCGCCGCCGCGTTCGGCGCCGTCGCGCGCGTCGCGCCCGAGAACCCGACCAACTCGACCGACGCCTCGACACCTTCGACCGCACGCGCGAGCTTCGCGACCTCGTCGACGACGTGTCGCGTGCGCGACATGGACGCCGCGTCGGGCAACTGCACGGCGACGATGAGGTAGCCCTGGTCCTGCGACGGGATGAAGCCGCTCGGCACCTGGCCGAGGCCGAAGCCCGTGAGCGCGACCAGGCCGGCGTACAGAACCAGCAGGACGACGCCGAGTCGCACGACGCGGCGCACGACGGCCGCGTACCCGCGTGCCGCGGCGTCGAACACGCGGTCGAAGCCACGGAAGAACCACCCGAACAGGCGGTTCCAAAGGCGCTGGAACGCGTCCGGCTGCGCGTCGCGCGGACGCAGGAGGAGGCGCGCCATCGCCGGGCTGAGCGTCAGGGACACGATGGCCGAGATCACCGTCGCGGTCGCGATCGTCACGGCGAACTGGCGGTAGAACTGGCCGGCGATGCCGGCGAGGAACGCGGTCGGAACGAAGACCGCGACGAGCACGAGCGCCATCGCGATCAGCGCTCCGCCGACCTCGTCCATCGCCTTGCGCGCCGCGTCGCGTGGCGCGAGCCCATCGGCCAGGTGCCGCTCGACGTTCTCGACCACGACGATCGCGTCGTCCACGACGATCCCGATCGCGAGCACGAGCCCGAACAGCGTGAGGTTGTTGAGCGAGAACCCGAGCCCCGCCATGACCGCGAAGGTTCCGATCAGGGACACCGGAATCGCGGCGAGCGGAATCACCGCCGCGCGCCAGTTCTGAAGGAACAGGAGGATCACGAGCACGACCAGGATGGCCGCCTCGAAGAGCGTCCTGATGACGGAGTCGATCGACTGTTGGACGAACAGCGTCGGGTTGTAGGCGATGCGGTACGTCAAACCCTCGGGGAAGCTCTCGCTCAACCGTTCGAGCGACGCGCGTACCGCCGTCTCGGTCTCGAGCGCGTTCGAACCGGGGCGCTGGAAGACGCCGATGCCGACCGCTGCTCCGCCGCTGAGCGAGCTTTCGATCGCGTAGCTCTGCGCTCCGAGCTCGATGCGCGCGACATCGGACAGCCGCACGAGTTGGCCCTCGGCACCGGTCTTGACGACGATGCGCGCGAACTCGTCCGCGCTGCTCAGGCGCCCTTGCGCGTGCACGCTGAGCTGGTACGCGCGCTCGGTCTCCATGGGCTCTTGTCCGATGACGCCCGCGGCGACCTGCAGGTTCTGCTCGCGCAAGGAGCGCAGCACGTCGCCGGCCGTCAGGTCGAGCGCGCGCAACCGTTGCGGGTCGAGCCAAACGCGCATCCCGTACTCGTCGGCGCCGAACACCCGAATGTCGCCGACGCCGTCGATGCGCGCGAGCTCGTCGCGGATGTTGAGGAACGCGTAGTTGCCCATGAACAGCTGGTCGAAGCGTCCATCGGGCGAGAGCAGGTGCGCGACGAGCATGATGTCGGGCGAGGTCTTCGCCGTCGTGACCCCCGCGCGCTGGACGGACTCGGGCAAGCGCGGAACCGCGGTCGCGACGCGGTTCTGCACGAGCACCTGCGCGTCATCGACGTCGATGCCGAGCTCGAACGTCACCGTCAGCGCGACCCGCCCGTCTGCCGTCGACGACGAAGTCATGTAGAGCATGCCCTCGACGCCGTTGATCGCCTGTTCGAGCGGCGCGGCGACCGTGTCGGCGAGCACGATCGGGCTCGCGCCCGGGAACGACGCGCTCACCAGGATCGTGGGCGGCACGACCTCGGGATACTGCGTGATCGGCAGACCGCGATAGGCGACCCCGCCGATCAGGATCATGAGCAGCGACAGCACGGTCGCGAAGATCGGGCGGTCGATGAAGAAGTGTGTGAGCTTCATGGCGGTGCCGTCCTCGGATCAGCGCGCCGAGACGGCTTCGACTTCGTTCGGTGTGACGACGGCACCGGGCCGCGCCATGAAGAGTCCGGCCGCCACCACGCGATCGAGTGCGTTCAGCCCGTCGGTGATCTCGCGCAGCCCGTCCTCGGTCAGCGAGCCGGTTTGCACCGGCCGATACTGCACGACGTTCTTGTCGTCGACGACGAGCAGGTAGCGCAGGGTCTGCGTCGTCTGCACGGCCTTGTCCGGAACGAGCAGCGCCTCGCGTGCACCCTCACCCGTGATGCGGATGCGCGCGAACATCCCCGGAAAGAGCAGCCCGTCCTCGTTCGCGAAGCGCGCGCGCGCGCGCATGGTCGCCGTCCCCGCGTCGAAGCGGTTGTCGACGAAGTCGAGCACACCCTCGTGCGGGAAGCCGGTCTCGTCGGCCAGGCCGAGCTGGACCGGCGCCTCGTAGTCGCGCGCGCTCTTGCGCTTGCCCGCCGCGTTGAGGCGCAGGTAGGTGAGCACCGTGCTCTCGTTCGCTTCGATGCGGCAGTGGATCGGGTCCGTGGCGACGATCGTCGTGAGCAGCGTGGAGCTGGCCGACCCGCCGCTGATCAGGTTGCCGATCGACACGAAGTGATCGCTGACGTGTCCGGCGATCGGCGCGGTGACGCGCGTGAAGTCGACGTCGAGCTGGGCCGAGGCGACGCGCGCGTTCGTTGCGGCGAGCGCGGCCTCCGTCTCCGCCAGCGCGGCCGCGCGCGACTCGACGTCCTCGGCCGCGATCGCGTTGGAGCTCAGCAGCTTGCGTCCGCGCTCGAGGTTCGAGTGCGCCAGGTCGCGCGCTGCCTGCGCGACCTGTGCGTCGGCGAGGCGCGCGTCGAGCTCGGCCTGGAAGGGCCGCGGGTCGATCACGAACAGCAGCTGACCCTGCTCGACCGTTTCCCCGTCGTCGAAGTGGATCGATTGGAGCAGCCCGGAGACGCGCGCGCGCACGTCGACGGACTCCGATGCTTCGAGCCGTCCGGTGAACTCGTCCCAATCGACGATCTCGCGCGTCACGGGACGCACGACGTCGACCGTCGGCGCTTGGCGGACGGGCGGCGCGGACGCGCCACCGCAGGCGGCGACGAGGGCGAAGGGCACGGCGAGCGAGAGGATGCGTTGCATGGTTCGAGCGTCCGGAAAGGAACGGAGCGAGGAAGGGGCGGGCGGCTACCAGGCGCCGCCGAGCACGCGCAGGAGCTGAACGGCGTTGCGGAACGCGTCGCCGCGCAGGCGCGCCTCCGCGCGTTGCGCGTCGAGCGCGGTGCGTTCGGCATCGAGGACGCTCAGGTAGTTGAGCGTGCCGACTTCGTACTGCGTGACCGATACGTCGCGCGCGCGCAGCGCGGCCGCGACGGCACGTTGTTGGACGTCGCGTTGGGCGACGAGGAAGCGCTGCGTGGAGAGCGACGACTCGACCTCGGAGAGCGCGACGAGCACGGCGTTCTGATACTGCTCGACGACCTCTTCATAGCGCGCCTGCGCGCGCTCGAGGTTCGCGTCGTTGCGCCCGCCCTGGAACAGCGGCACGTACAGCCGCGGATTCACGGCCCAGATGCGCGCGTCGGACTCGAACAGGTTCGCTTCGTCGGTGGCCTGCCAGCCGAAGTTCCCGGTCAGCGACAACGACGGATAGAAGGCCGCCGTCGCGATGCCGATGCGCGCGTTTTCGGCTGCGAGTCGCCGCTCCGCGCGTCGGAGATCGGGGCGTGCGAGCAGCAGCTCGGACGGTACGCCCGCCGGAATGCTCGGCGGAAGGCCGACGAGCGGCGCGGGTTCGACGCGGAACCCGGTCGCGGGCTCGCCGACCAACACGGCGAGGGCGTACTGCATTCGAGCGCGCGCAGCGCGCAACGCGACGAGTTCCGCTTCGATCGTGGCGAGCTGTGCGCCCGCGCGCGCGACGTCGAGTTCGCTCACGGCGCCGAGCTCGAAGCGACGCTGAACGAGGTCGACGGCATCGCGCTGGGTCGTGACGCTGCGCGCGACGACGTCCTGCTCGAGGTCGAGGGCGCGCAGGGTCAAGTAGTCGGACGCGGCTTCGGTCTCGAGCAAGAGCAGCAGCGCGTCGAAGTCCGCGCGCGCCGCCTCGGCGTCCGCGGCCGCGGCTTCGGTCGTGTGCTGGATGCGACCGAAGAGATCGATCTCCCAGCCGAGCGTGAAGGGGAGGGTCGACGTGTTCGCCGTGCGACCGTTCGTGACGCCCGGAAGGAACTCGAGCTCGTCGGACGTGCGCTCGCGCCGAAACGAGGGCTCGAACGCGAGGTCGGGAAGCCCGTCGGCGCGCGCGCTCCGCACGAGCGCGCGCGCCTGCCGCAACTTCGCAAGCCCCGCGCGGAGCTCATGGTTGTGCTCCCGGACCGCGCGCACGATGCGCTCGAGCTCGTCGTCCCCGAAGGCCGCCCACCAGTCCGTTCGGCGTGCGTCGTCCGGCGCGACGCGCTCACCCTCGACCGGCTCCGTCTCCCCGAACGCGGCGGGGAGCGGGCTCGCGGGGCGCTCGTACGTCGGGCCGACGCCGCGCGTGGAGACGCAAGCGGCGATCGCGAAGGCGGACAGGGCGAGGGGGATGCGGAGGTTGCGCTGGCTCATGGGACGGGCTCGGGGCGACGACTGAGGGAGGAAACTACACGGGGCAGTGTTCTTTTTCGCTGGAAAAGTAAACTGGAGCGTGTAGTTTCTGGGGGCGCCGTGGGGGATCCCGCCTTTGCGCGTCCTCCGCCATGCACGACGGCCTCACCCGCAGCGACCGAAAACGCGCCTCGATCGTCGAAGCGGCCATCTCCGAGTTCCACGCGCGGGGGTTCCCGGCGACGAGCATGGACGCGATCGCAGAGACCGCCGGGGTCTCGAAGCGGACGATCTACAACCACTTCAAGAGCAAGGAGGAGCTCTTCTGCGCGATCAGTACCGAGGCCTGCCGGCGCGTCCTCGAACAGTCGCACGAGCCCTATCGGCCCGATGCTCCGCTCGAGGAGCAGCTCGCGGACATCGCGCGCCGCAAGGTCGAGCTCCTGAGCGCACCCGACTTCCTGCGCCTCGTGCGCGTGACGCTCGCCGAGCGCGTTCGCCGTCCGCACGTCGCCGAGGAAGCGTTCAACGAGATCGAGAAGGGCGAGTTCGGCGCCACGGACTGGATCCGCGCGGCGAACGCGGACGGTCGACTCGCGGTCGACGACCCGGTCCGGGCGAGCAAGCAGTTCGTCGCGTTGATCAAGGAGTTCGCGCTGTGGCCGCAGCTCTTCGGGACGCGTCCGCCGCTCGCGGGCGACGAACTCGAGCGCGTCGTTCGCGACACGGTGGCGATGTTTCTCGGACTGTATGGCGCGTGATCGTGCGCCGATCTCGGGCGCGCACGCGTACGCGGTCGAGCGCGTTCCGCCGAAGGCGTAGGCTTTGGGTGTCGAACGGCGCGCAGCGCGACCCGCGACGTCACCAGGAACCCAAGGAGATCGATCGATGGAACTCGTCTACTTCCTCCTCATCGGTGCGGCGGCGGGCTGGCTCGCGGGCCAGTTCATGAAGGGCAAGGGCTTCGGTGTGCTCGGCAACATCGTGGTCGGGATCCTCGGTGGCATCCTCGGCGGCTTCCTGTTCGGCCTGCTCGGCATCGGCACGGAGGGCGGGATCGTCGGTGCGCTGATCACGGCCTTCGTCGGCGCGGTCGTGCTCTTGCTCTTGCTCGGGATGACACGCAAGGGCAAGCGCTAGCAGGCCGCGCCCGTCGCTCACGCTTCGAGGTGGCTGCGCAGCATCCACGCGCTCTTCTCGTGCACTTCGATGCGCCGCACGCCGAGGTCGACGGTCGCGTCGTCGCCGGCGGCTTCCGCGGCGCGCACGACGCGCCTCGCGGCTTCGGCCACGAGCCCGTGGTCGCGCACGAGGTTCTCGATCATGTCCTCGGCCTTCGGAACGCCGCTGTCCTCGACGACCGTGGCGCGCTCGATGAACTGCGAGTAGCTGCCGGGGGCGGGAAAGCCGCGCGTCCGAATGCGCTCGGCGATCTCGTCGACCGCCAGCGCGAGCTCGGTGTATTGCGTCTCGAACAGGAGGTGGAGCGTCGAGAACATCGGACCGGTGACGTTCCAGTGGTAGCTGTGCGTCTTCAGGTAGAGGGTGTAGCTGTCGGACAGCAGGTCCTCGAGCGCGGTGACGGCGGGTGTGGTCTCTGTCTTCATGTTGTTCTCCTGGGATGACGGCGTGCGATTCACTCCCGGATGATCGGTGGCTCGAGCGCGGCCGGCCAATCGCGAGTTGCGATGGGGGCGATAGCCTGCGCTGATGAGGGGGCCGCCGTGGTCGCGGGGGGGCGCTGAGGGCATTCGACGTCGCTTCCGCGCGTTCCGAAGCCGACGCCGCGCTGCTATGCTCGACGTCGCGCTCGGGAGCGCGACCGGTCCGCGGAAAGGGCAGCGCCCATCTCGATTGGAATCGTTCGTGCGATCGTCGTTCGACGACCCTCTTCCGTCCGGCGCAGCGGACCCCGGACTTCGCAAGGAAGTGAGGTCGTATGTCTGACAAGCAGCGTTCCGGTGGGGCGGGGCAACCGAGCCTCGAGCAGAAGCAGAAGCGCGCCAAGGAGCTCGTGCGCGCCCACCGCGCGGGCGACACCGCCGCCGCGCGACGCGTCGTCGCCGCGCTGCCGCGCGCCGCGAGCAGCACGGTCGAAGCGGTGCTCGCCGCGCGCCTACGGCTGAGCGAGGCGCAGTTCATCGTCGCCCGCGAGTCCGGGTTTCCGAGTTGGCCGAGGATGAAGCAC
>JAJDEV010000249.1 GCA_029259605.1 Planctomycetota bacterium
GCAGCACGCGAGCGAAGCGAGCCTGTGCTGCAGCAGCGCGAAGCGCTGCGCGTGAATCGATAGAGAACGCCAAGAGGTCCCCGAACCGACCGGAACACGACGACGAGAGAAGCGAGCGTAGCGAGCGAACGAGGCGAAACGCCAAGAGGTCCCCGAACCGACGGGAACACGACGACGAGAGAAGCGAGCGCAGCGAGCCAACGAGGCGAATCGCCAAGAGGTCCCCCAACCGAAGGGAACCCCACGACGAGCGAAGCGAACCAACGAGCCAGAAACGCCAAGAGCTCCCCGCCCCCCACGACATCACGAGGTCCCCACCCCCCCAAGGACACACCGCGACGAGCCAAGCCCGCAACGCGCGAACCTACTCGTCCGACAGCGCCGGCGGATACCCGAACTCGCGGAGCGCCGGGCCGATCAGGCGGTCGAGGCGTTCTTTCTCGGAGCGCGAGAACATGCGCCGCGCCTTGCCCGGGTTCTTGGCGTTGATCGGTTTGGCGACCTGGGCGTGCCAGAAGAATGCCGGGACGTCGCCGAGCGTCGGCGCCGCCGACTCGGACGCGAGCATGCTCGGTTCGAAGTCGACGCCGAGGAACGTGCACACGCCGCGGATCGTTCCCTCGGGGTCCGTGACGAGGTCCTCGTAGCGCAGGTTGTGCGAGCAGTATGCGTGGCGTTCCGCGAAGCGCCGCGTCTGCGACTCGACGTGCAGCCAGCGCTTGGCCGCGTCCTCGATGCTGCCGAAGAAGCCGCCGCGCAGACCGGAGTACACCACGTCGCATCCGTCGCGCACGATGTGGAGGAACTGCGCGTCGGGGAAGACGTCGAGCAGGCGTTCGAGCGTCTCCGGGACGCCGGCGCCGAGGTTGCGCGGTTGGTCGCCGCGGACGAGCACGTCGTCGAGCGAGTTCATCGGCGTCTTGTCGCCCCAGCGCACGAACTCGACGTCGTGCGTCTCCGCGTGGTGGCGGAACACCGCGTCGAACAGATAGGCCAGGTTGCGATCAGCGGGGCGCGCGTGCTGCAGGCGTTGAACCAGCGGCACGAGGTTCATCTCGAACAGGTCGAACTCCGGATGGAACTCGAACTCGGCCATGATCATCGACACGAGGTCGGGCCAGTTCAGCCGCCTACCCTGCTTCCGGAACTTCTTGATGCACTGCCCGAGCACGAACGTCTCCGGCGGCAGGTGCAATTGCGAGTGGGCGGTGAGGATGCGGCGCAACAGCGTGTTGCCCGAGCGCCCCATCCCGATGACGAAGAACGGGCTGTGGCGCTGCTTGCCGCGCAGCGGATACCCGACGAGCGGGATCATGCGGCGGATCTCGCCCGCGTTGATCGACTCGTTGACCGAGAACGGCAGCAGCGCGCGTACGCTGCCCTCGAGCCGCGCACGCGACGGCTGCATGCGCCACGCGCGCATCGACAGCTGGAACGCGCGCTTGCGTTGATCGGAGAGGTAGGAGGCGCGCGCCGCCTTGCTCAACCAGAAGCAGAGGAAGTCCTTCGTCTCCCCGTTCCGGTCGAACAGCTCGCGGTGCTTGCCGTAGATGTAGTCGGCGATTTCGTCGTCGCGCAGGCGACAGGCGACGTTCATCGACGAGTGCAGGATGCGGTACTCGTAGAGCGGCTCGAGCAGGCGCTTGAACGTGCAGCCTTGCTCGAACGCGCGCACCCAGAACTCGAAGTCCTCCCGGCCGAGGCGCAGGATGTCTGCCTCGTCGTAGCCGCCGAGGCGCTCCCACAACGCCTTGCGCATCATCGTGCCCGCGCCGGGAATCGTGTGCTCGGCGCGCAGCATCGGCTTGCCGGGCGGCGGTCCCGGGAACGCGAGCACTTCGTCGAGGCGCCCGAAGAGCTGCACGTCGGCGAACGCGCAGTCGATCGCCGCGTCCGCGTCGAGCGCGCCGACGAGCGCCTCGAGGCAGCCGGGGCGAATGCGGTCGTCCGCGTCGAGGGGCAGGACGTACTCGGTGCGCGCCTCGCGAATGCCGGTGTTGCGTGCGCCGCCCAGGCCGCTGTTCGTTTCGTGGCGCACGAGCCGGATGCGCGCGTCGTCGAGTTCGCGCACCACGCGCGCGATATCGTCTCCGTCGGGCGACGAGTCGTCGACGACCACGACTTCCCACGCGTCGAGGGTCTGCGCGCGCACGCTGTTCAGACACTCGGCGAGGAAGTGCGACTGGTTGTAGCAGGGGACGACGACGGTCGCGCGGGCGGTACCCGTGCGATCCGGTTCGTTGCCTTGCTGCGCGCTCATCCGTCGTTTCCTAGCGCGTCGCGTCGGCGGACTCGAGCAGGTTGGCCCAGCGCGCCCACGCGCCGACGCGCTCCATGCCCGCCTCGAAGTCGAACGCCGGCTCGTAGCCGAGCAGGCGGCGCGCCTTGTCGACGCGGACGGTGGACTTCGCGCGGCACATCTCGATGCCCGCGGGTCCCATCGGGTGCACGGGCTTCTCGATCGTGGCGGTTCCGTTCGCCGCCGCATCGGTCGTCGGCGCTGGCGAGGTCGCGCGCGGGCGCACGCCGCGCAGCTTGTTCTGAATCGACTTGCGCGCGCGCGGCGGGACGACGAGCTTGACGGCGCGCAGCAACGCTTGCACTTCCTTGGTGCCCTTCAGGCGGCCGCGCAGGTCCGCGCTCTCGCGCACGAGCGACAGGCTCTCGGGCAGGAAGGCCTTCTTGCCGTACAGCTTCTGGAACAGCGCGTGCGCTTCGGCGGCCGTGCGGTCGACGTGGCTCTCGAAGCCGAGGATGCGTTCGTGCGCGGCGTAGAACTCGCGCCACGTCACCGGCTCCGGACCCGAGATGAGGAAGGCTTCGCCGATCGCTTCGTCGCGGAGCGCGGCGAGCCGCAGGCCTTGCACGATGTCATCGACGTAGACGACGTTGCAGAGGCCGTCGCCGCCGTCGATCAGCATGACGCGTCCGGTGGACAGCTCGGAGAACGTGCGCACCGTCCACGCGGGACCGAACGGACCGTACACGACCGTGGGCTGGATCACGGACGCGCGCACCGTTCCCGCGCGTGCGGCGTCGAGCGCGGCGTTCTCGGCCTCGAGCTTCGTCTCGCCGTAGAAGTCGCCGTCGGGGCGCCGCGGCGTCGTCTCGTCGAGGTCGCCGTCGCTGGGCGGTCCGTAGACCGACACCGTGCTGACGTGCACGAGGCGCGCCTTCGCCTTCGCGGCCCCGTCGATGATGTGGCGCGTGCCGTCGACCGTGGCGGCGCGGCTCTCGGCTTCGTCGGGGCTCGTGCCGACCGCGCAATGGAAGACGTAGTCGCAGCCCTCGGTGGCGGCGGTGACTTCGGCGCGGTTCGCGAGGTCGCCGCGGACGAGCGTCACGGGAAAGCGTCCGACGCGTGACGCCTTGGAGAGGTTGCGCGCGAGGACGCGCACGTCTGCGCCCTCCGATGCGAGGGTTTCGACGAGGCGTCCGCCGATGAAGCCGGTGCCGCCGGTGACGAGGCAGCGCTTGTCCGAGAACTCGGATTGCATAAGAGGTTGGGTTCGGCCGCGGGGCCGGGAGGCTGGAGGGGATCCGGGTTTCCGCGGAGGGGAATCCTGCGGGGCGGCGGGCGCGGTTCGGCCTAGGCGGCGAGCATTCTAGGGGCGTCGCGCGCGAGCGCACGCACGTCGGCGCCGCTTCTTGCGCGTCTCAGCACCTCGCTCGCGTCGGTTTACCCGTTCGGGAGACGTCGGAGTACGATGGGGCAGTCTCGTTCGTCCGCCCGATCGGCGTCTTCACCCTCTCCCGATCCGGCTGTCCGCGTGAAACAACTTCCGTCCGAATCCTTCGCTGACGGGACCGCGAGTCCCGAACGGCGCGTAGCGCCGCGCTTCCCGTCCGGCCTGAGCTTGGTCGAGCGCGCCCTGGTTCACGCCGCGTACCACTGCCGCGCGGCCGCCGCGTGGGACATGCTCCGACGGCGCCGCGTGAAGTTGCTCATCTATCACGGCATTTCGAGCCGGCCCGCTTCGGACGCGATCACGAATCGCTTCGGCTACAACGTGCCGGTCCACGAGTTCGAGCGTCAAGTCGAATACCTGCGCAGTCGCTGCCACGTCGTCCGGCTGGACGACGCATTGAGCGGCCGGGGGCTGAGGCGGTCGCGGATCAACGTCGTGCTGACCTTCGACGACGGGTACGAGAACAACTTCACGAACGCCTTCCGCATCCTGCGCCGGTTCGAGCTTCCGGCGGTCTTCGCGCTGACCACGGGCTTCGTGCGCGACCGCGTGCCGCTGTGGAACGACGTCGTCGAGTTCCTCGTGGCGCGCGCCGCGCCCGCGCGCGTGACGCTCGCCTGGGACGGTGACGAGACGAGCTGGGACCTCGCCGAGACGGACGGGCCGTCCGGTCGGGCGGCTCTGTACGAGCGGCTTCTGGTGCTCGCGACGACCGTGCAGCAGGAGCGTCGCGCCGAACTCGTTCGCACCGCGTCGGAGGCGCTCGGAGTCCCCATCGACCACGACGCGATTTTCGCCGTCGAGGACTACCGGCCGATGACCGTCGAGCAGGTGCGCGAGATGTCGGCGTCGGGGCTCGTCGAGTTCGCCGCGCACAACGTGCAGCACTTCCTGCTGACGCGCGCGCAGCCGGAGACGCGCCGAGCAGAGCTCGCCGACTCGAAGCGCCATGTGGAGGAGTGGATCGACGTTCCGTGCTCGACGTTCTGTGTTCCAGGCGGCGCCTACGATGCGGCGACGGTGAACGAAGCCTTCGAGCTCGGGTTCGAGCGCATCCTCACGTCCGACGGCGGCTTCGGCGTCCCGGGGCAACGCTTCGTCGGGCGCAGCGGCATCCTGCAAGGCATGTCGCCACCGGAGTTCGCCGACCTGGTGCACGGTCCGGTCGGCGCGCTCACGCGCCGCGTGCGCTCGATGCTGGCGTCGTAGCCCGCCCTACGACGGCCTGACCCAGGTCTTCCACACGCTCGTGCCCGAGCCCTCGATCGGCTCGGCGCCCGACAGGTGCCGGTAGTAAGCGAACATGTCGTCGCTGATCATCCCCAGCGCGCAGTACCCGTACCCCGCGTTCTTCATGTCGAGCAGGCACGCCATGTAGAGGGCGCTGCCGGTGCCGCCGCTGCGGTGCGCTTCGTCGACGCCGAGCGGTCCGACGAAGCCGCGGCACGTCGCGTCGTAGCAGCAGAAACCCAGGAGCTTGCCGTCGCGCACGGCGACGAACGCGGTCTGCGGTTGATTGCTGAGTGCGACGTCCATCTCGCTCGCCCAGACCGGGTTGAACGTCTTCGAGACCCACTCGATCAGGAGCGTCTTCTCGGGTCCGATCGGTTTGCGGATCGTGACGCCGCGCGCCGCCTGCTTCTGCACGAAGCTCCAGTCGTCGTCGAGGTCGTAGAGCCTGACCAGCATGTCCGCGTGCATTTTGGATTCTCCAGGTCGTCGCCGGGTTCGGTGAGACGGGCCGCTGACGATACGCGGAATTCGAAACGAGGCCAACCCCGCCGGACTCAGCCGCCGGTCGATGTGCCAACCGATCCCGTCACGGCGTCGAAGAGCGACGGCAGGCGTTCGCGCCACAGGTCGAAGAGGCCGCCGTCGGGATGCTCGCCGCCGTCGACGCGCGCACCGCGCAGGCCGAGCCTCCGGGCGAGGTCGCGGTGGAAGCGCGGCGTGTCGATCGAGCGCACCGGGTCGCGCGTGTCGTAGGTTCCGAAGTGGAGCACGAAGCGCGGCAGGTCGTCGCTCTTCTCGATCAGCTCCACGACCTCCGCTTCGTCCTGCATCGAACCGAGGTAGACGGACTGCGCGCCGACGACGCCGAACAGGTCCGGGTGGGTCAACGCGATGAGCAGCGAGGCGTACGCGCCCTCGTCGAAACCGAAGATGCCGCGCCGCTCCGGATCGCGCGACGTGCGGAAGTTCTCGTCGACGTGCGGAACGACGCTTTCGACGAGCATGCGCCGATACTCGTGTCGTTGCGAGCGCGCGAACTCGTACGCGCTCGTCGACGTGACGAAGACGGCGATCAACGGGCGCTTCGTCCGCGCGATCCATGCATCGAGCGCGTCCCGCATGCCCAACGCGTCGACCGCGTTCTTGGCGTCGTTGACGAAGAGCACGGGGTAGCGCTCGTCGCCCTCGTCGTAGCCGAACGGCAGGTAGACCTCGACGGTGCGCGCGCCCCCGAAGTTCAAGCGGCCGACCTGGATGGTCGGGAGCTCGAGGGTGAACGAGCGCGTGCTTCCGCGTTCGGTCGCGGGCGTGTGCGGGGGCTCCGCCGGATCGATCGCCCGCGGCATGCGCAGCACCGAACTCGGCCCGAAGCGCAGCGAGGGGCTCTGCGCCGGGTTGAGCGGATCGAGCTCCACTTGCTCGAGGTCGCGCACGAACTGGTAGCCGATGCGCGCCTCGGGGAGCAGCTCGAGCGACGCGTGGAAGAGATCCGTCCCGGCGACGGGTCGCATCGCGAGCGTCGCGTCGGCGTTGCACAGGTCGCCGCGCACGACGACGTCCTCGGCCGCGCCCCGGTAGAAGAAGTGCGCGCGCGTGCCGTCCTCGACGACCGGGAAGGACGCCTGCGACTCGAGGAACGCCGTCACGACCGCCGGCGCATCGTCGGACTCCGCGATGCGTTTTTCGAGCTCGGCGATCAAGCCGCTGCCCTCCGGAGCGCTCGTGCCGGTCGCCACCGTCTCCGGCGCCACCACGTCGACGCACGCGATCTCGGAGAAGCTGTCGCGCGCGAAGATGCGTCCGTTCGCGAAGCTCGGAGGCGTCCACGTCAGCCGATCGAAGAGCTGCAGCGACGCGCGCTCGTCGTACTCCTCGGGCGTGGCGCGAACGACGTGCAGCGAGCCGGCCTTGGTCAGGATCACGAGGTGCTCGTCGACCAGGTTCGTCCAGCCGTTGCCCGGCGGCCGCGAGCGCCAAACGCGCTCGCCGAACGCCAGGTCGACGCAGGTCAGAAAGCTGCCGCTGTAGCCGTAAAGATGCCCGTCGAACGCGACCGGCAGTTGATAGTTCGAGTTGATGTGGCGCGACTCCCACAGCTTCTCGACGGGATAGCCCGCTTCAGCCGGACCGAAGGCGAGCAGCTTCGCGTTCGTTTGCCGGTGCTTGATCAGGACCTCGCCATCGATGACGAGCGGCTGGATGATCTTCGCGTAGAAGTCGGTGCCGCCGTGCCGCATGCGCCACAGGACCTCACCGCTACGCGGATCGAGCCCGAACGCGAACGTGTCGCCCGCGCAAACGATCTGTTCGCGACCGCCGAGCGTCGCCAGGATCGGCGATTGGTACTCGATGCGATCGGTTCCGGCCGTCCACGCCAGCTCGCCGGTGCCCGCGTCGAACGCCGCGAACGCGCGCCCCGCCGGTCCGCCGGCTTCGACGATGACGAGGTCTTCGTAGACGAGCGGAGCCGTCGTGAAGCCCCAGTGCGGCCGCCGCGCTTCCACCGCTTCGACCAGGTCGACGCTCCATCGGAGCGCGCCGGTGGTGAGTTCGAGCGCGAGCAGTTGCCCGTTCGGACCGAGCGCGTAGACCGCGTCCGCCGTCAGCGTCGGCGTCGAAACCGGACCGTCGTTCGCGCCGTCCTTGCCCGCGAACGCGGCGTCGATGCTCTGCCGCCAACGCTCGTCGCCGGTGTCCGCGTCGAGCGCGATCACGAAGTCGAAGCCGTCGGCGGACGCGAGCGTGACGGCGAAGTCGCCCAACACCGAAACCGCGGAATAGCCCGAGCCGATGGACTTCTTCCAGCGCGTGCGCAACTCCACGTGCTTGCCGAACACGTCCGTTGCGCGCGACGCGTCGTCGCAGTGTGCCCCGCGCCAGCGCGGCCAATCGGCTTCCTGCGCGGCGCGCGCGCTGCTTCCGAATGTGGCGAGGATCAGGAGGGAGAGGCTGAGCTGGAACGCGGCGCGAAGGGTAGGCATGGGGGCTTGGCTCGTCTGGGACCGACGAAGCGAAGCTAGGTGCCCGCGCGCGGAGCGTCTTGGCGATTTGGGACACGCGCCTGTCAGAGTCCTGTCGAGACTCCGGTGACGGACCTCTAGCCCGGGTTCTTCATGAGGATGTGCCGAGATCGACGCAGCTGCGCGCCATATCAACGCTTCCCTTCCTCACCGGGTTCGACGACCCGTCCAGGTCGCCTGCACGCGCTTCGGTCGCGAAGCGCTGATCTGGCGCGCATCTGCGTCGATCTCGGTGAAGCCTCATGGGTGACCCGGGCTAGACGTAAACCGTGTCCCGACTCCCGCCGCGGCCGCCGGGATTGAAGTGCTCCTGGAGCGGGGCGCGTCCCACGCGACGGTCGATCACGGTCGGCGTGAATCCGGTCAGGCGCACGCACTCCTTGGTGAGGTGCGCCTGGTCCGAGTAGCCGCACGTCGCCGCGACGTCGCCCCAGCTTTCCGAGTCGCGCCGCGCGCGCAGCGCCGCTTGCAGGCGTTGGATGCGTGCGAAGGTCTTCGGCGCGACACCGAGCTCGCCCGAGACGACGCGTGCGAAGTGGCGTCGGCTCATGCCCAGCTCGCCCGCGAGCGTCGCGACCGACGGTCCCCTCGGATGGCGCAGTCGCTGGACCGCAGCGACGACGCGTCGGTCGGGCTCTGTCTTCGGCAGGCGTTCGAGGAGGAAGCGCTCGACGACGCGCGCGCGTCCGGCGGTCGTGGCGGCCGTCGCGACGCGCTCGATCACCTCGCGCGCGCGGCCATCGCCGACCACCGCGCCGGCGTCGACGCGGAGGCCGGTCAGCGCTTTGGCCGACCCGAAGTAGGCGGCCGCCCACGGATGGAACTGGACGAGGACCAATCCCGTGCGCCCGGTCGCGCGCAGCGTCGACGCTCGCGCGGACACGCCGGTGAGCGCGAAGCGCGGGCAGGTGCGCTCATGCCCGTCGTCGCAGACCTCCACGAACGGATCTCCGTAGCTGACGACCAGGTCCGCGCGTCCCGTCGGAAGGAGGCGTGTCGGTTCGCACGGCTCGCCCGTCGCGGGGCTCTCCTGGATCCAGATGCTCTCGACCCACGAGGCCAGGGGAGCTCCGGGTTGCCATGCGCCGTAGGCCATGCGATCGTCGCATCGGGCGTACGCCGATGCGCATTGCATCGTACGCCGCGCCCGGCGGCGCGGGTTCGGACGGCGGGGTTTGGCGCGTTCGAGTCCCGTTGGGGCGACTCGCATCACGGCGCGACTTCTCCCGCCGCGCGGCAAGCGACTTGTCCCGATTCGGTCGCTAGACTCCGGCGCATGACGTCCCTTCGATCCCGCACCGTTCCGTACCTCTCGCTCCCCTCGCTCGCCCTGGGCGCGCTCGTCGCCGCGTCCGGAACGGCCGTCGCGCAGGACGACGCCGCGTCGTGGCGCGAGGCCGAGAAAGGCCTGCTCGAGAACCACGTGCAGCTCACGTCGTCCGATCGCTTCCGCAAGGCGGGCGAGTGCTACTTCTCCCCGGACGGGAAGCAGATCATCTTCCAGGCGGTCGAGAAGCTCGAGGACCCGTCGCAGGAGGAGCCGTTCTATCAGATGTACGCGGCCGACCTCGTGTTCGCGGGCGAGCGCGTCACCGGGATCGCGAACGTCGTGCGTCTCAGTCCGCCGGGTTCGTCGAACACGTGCGGTTGGTTTCATCCGACCGAGCCGGGCGTCGTCGTCTTCGGATCGACGGTCATTCCGCCGTCGAACCCGGACAAGGCTGGCTACCAGCGCGGCACGAGCCGCTACGTGTGGCAGTTCCCGCAGGAGATGGACATCGTGCGCTGCGAGATCGCGAAAGCCGACGGCACCGCGGCCACGCTCGAGCGCGTCATCGAGAACCCCGACGCGTACCTGGCGGAGTGCGTGATCCGCGGCGACGGCAAGTACATGGTGTACTGCGAGCACAAGGTCGCCGAGGGACGCACCGGCGGTGATCTCCTGTGTCGCGAGCTCGCGACCGGACGCACCTTCCCGATCACGAACAACCGCGGCTACGACGGCGGCCCGTTCTTCTCACCGGACGGCACGCGCATTTGCTATCGCTCGGATCGGCGCGGCGACGATCTCCTGCAGATCTTCGTCTCCGAGCTCTCGATCGACGCGTCGGGCAAGGTGCTCGGCGTCGGACGCGAGTTCCAGCTGACCGACAACGTGCACGTGAACTGGGCGCCGTTCTGGCACCCGAACGGGCGCTACCTGGTTTACGCGACGTCGGAGATGGGGCACGAGAACTACGAGGTCTTCGCGGTCGACGCGGATCCCGGAACGGACGGTGGACCCGCGAAGTACGGAACGCGGCGCCGGCGCGTCACGTTCGCGGACAAGTTCGACGGCCTGCCGGTCTTCAACCAGGACGGCTCGCGCATGATGTGGACGAGTCAGCGCAGCGCGGACAAGTCGTCGCAGGTGTGGATCGCGGACTTCAAGATGGCGCTCGATCGCGAGGGCGAGGGCGACGAAGAGGACGACGTCATCGAAGCGGCGAACGCCGAGCCCGAGCGACTCCAGGTGCAGGACCCCGAGACCGGGCTCTACTACCTGTACGACCCCTCGACGCACGAGCTCACGGTGTACGACATCGAGACGCACGCGACGCGCGAGCCGAAGGACAAGGCCGAGATCGATCGCGCGATGGAGCTCTTCCGCGCGCAGCAGCACTGACCGCCCGGTTGCGCCCGACCGCGCCCGCGTTCACGCGCGAGCGCGGATGCGCGCGCGGAACACGCCGGGCGAGATCCCGACGTGCCGGCTGAAGACGCGCGTGCAGTGGCTCTGATCGGCGAAGCCCGCCTCGAGCGCGAGCTCGGCGATCGGCGCGTTCGAGTGCGCGAGCTGGCGCATGACGCGTCCCACGCGGAGGTGGCGCTGGTACTCGCCGATCGTGCGACCCGTCCCGGCGCGGAACGCGCGCGCCAGGTAACTCGGCGAGACGTCGGCGAGCCGCGCGATGAGCGAGAGGTCGAGCGGATCGCGGTAGCACGCGTGCAGCCAATCGCGCGCGACTTGGACGACGCGCTCGGGATGCGGTGACGCAGCGCTGTGCTCCGAGGCCGTGCCCAGCAGCTCGAACGTCCCGCACTCGAGCGCCTCGTCGTCGCCGTCCTCCAGCTCGCGCCAGAGCTTGCGCCCGAGCGCGGCGACGTGCGGAGTGCGCATCGCGAACGCCTCGCGCAACCTCGGCATCCGCAGCCGGTCGAGGTCGGGCTCGCCGGCCTTGAACTGCACGAGCAGCGTGCGCGCGCGCGTCGGGTAACGGTTGGCGTGCGGCTCGCCCGCCGGCTTGTAGAGCGCGGCGCCGGCCTCGAGCTCCGGATCGAACCCGATCGTCCGTTCTTCGTACGCGCCCTCGAGCACGAGCGTCAACGACGCCGAATCGTGCGAGTGGCGCGGCACGCGAATGCGCGCCTCGAAGTCGGTCAGCGTGAAGCAGAAGCCGTGGACGTGGCGGTGCCCGGCGATGCGCCCACGGGTCGCGTACTCCTCATCGCACAGTCCGCACGGCCAGCGCCGCCGTCCCTCGTTCGTTCCGGAGACCACGGGCGATTAGCCGCCGCGCGCCCGTGGGTCACAGGCGGAAAGTCGTTCCAGGTCAAGGACGTGCAAGACGGCGCGCGCGAACGAGCGCAGGATCGCGCCGAGGAGCCGGTGCTGCACAACGCGCCGCCCGCCACCATGACGAATCGATACCAACGGTCCACCTCAACGAACGGCGTCGCCCGCGTCGGCCTCGGGTTCTGCGCCTTGCTCGCGATGCTGTCCGGCCCGTCCAGCGCGCAGGCGGGAGACTGGGTCTCCGCTCACCAAAAGATCAGCGACACGCTGGGGAACTTCGGCGGCGGGCTCGCGAACGGCGACACGTTCGGGATCTCGATCGCGAACCTCGGCGACCTGACGGGGGACGGGCAGACGGAGATCGCCGTCGGCGCGCAGTTCGACGACGACGGCGGCACCGACCGAGGCGCGATCTGGATTCTGACCCTCGACGCGACTGGCAAGGTGGCCGCGGAGCGCAAGATCAGCGACACGTCGGGCGGCTTCACGGGCGTGTTCTCGAACGGCGATCTGTTCGGGCACGCGTTGGCGCCGCTCGGTGACTTGGATGGCGACGGCGTCGTCGATCTCGCGACGAGCTCGCTGTTCGACGACGACGGAGGCACGGACCGCGGCGCGGCTTGGGTGCTCTTCCTGAATGCCGATGGAAGCGTCAAGGCGCACCAGAAGATCAGCTCCACGAAGGGTGGCTTCAGCGGTGTGCTCGACAACGGGGACAGCTTCGGCGTCGAGCTGGAGGGGCCGGGCGACCTGGACGGGGACGGGCTTCCGGACTTGCTCGTCGGCGCGACGAACGACGACGACGGCGGAACGGATCGCGGCGCGCTCTGGATCCTCTACCTGAACGCGAACGGAACCGTGAAGGGGCACGCGAAGATCAGCGCGACGTCGGGCGGCTTCCCCGGGGTGCTCGCGAACGGCGACCAATTCGGCGCGGGGATCGCGGCGCTCGGAGACCTCGACGGCGACGGCGT
>JAJDEV010000250.1 GCA_029259605.1 Planctomycetota bacterium
CGACGACCTGACAAGGTCGCCTCCAGGGCCAACGCCCGCAAAGCACCGGCAGGAACCGAGTTGCAGCTCCTGCCGCACAGCCTCATGAATAACCCGGGCTAGGAACGCGTGCGACCAGCCTCGTGCGGCGCTTCGCGGGGCGCTTTCCGCCGACCACTACACTTGCGTCATGCCTCACCCGCGCTCGCTTCTCTCTCTGCTCGCGATGATCGCCGTCGCGTGCATTGTGGTCGTCGCGATTCGGCGAACCACGCCGATGGAGACTCCGCGCCTCGCTCCGAGGATCGTCGACGAGGTCGAGCGCAGCGCGCAAGTCGATCTCGTCGCGCCGACCGAACTCGCACCGGAACCGATCGGTGCGCCGCCAGACGACGTTGCCCCGCCGGCGCGGAACGCGTTGAGCAGGACCGCCGCGCCGCGCGTGAGTTCGCCCACGCGACCGGCGCAACGCTCATTCCGCATCGCGGTGTGCACCCAGACTCACGACTCCCTGCTTCCGAACCATGCGTTCGCGCTCGACGCGCGGGATGCCGAACCGGGCGCGCCCCCGCTCTATCGCGGGCGTACCGATGCGCAGGGCAACGCGATCGTCGAGCTTGCCGCGACTCCGGACCTCGTGCTGGATGAGAAGGGACGGCTGCCCGTCACCGGCCGCATGCTCGAACCCGGGTTCTCCGAGACACCCGTCGAGGTGAAGGCACCACGGTCCGGCAGCCAGTTCCATCGGCTCACGCTGATCGCAACCGCGGGTTGCACGATCCGCGGACGGGTCGTCGACACGTCGGGGAGCGGCATCGAAGCTGTGGTGAGTCTGCAGCGGTGGAAAGTGTGGAAGGACGGCCGCCAGCTCACGTCGCGTGCGAGAACGACGAGTCGACCCGACGGAGCTTTCGCGCTCGATGTTGACGCGACGGACGGCATCCTCTGGGCTGACGCCGCAGACTTCGGCTTCGGAGCGACGACGCTCGAAGAGTTCGATCCCCTCGCTCCTCCTCGCGACGTCACGATCGTCGTCCGCGGAGCGTCGGTGCTGCGCGGCCGGGTTTCGGATGGACTAGGGACGCCCGCGGCCGGACTCGACGTCCTCGTTCTTCTCGCCGCGCTGGACGACGGAACCGGGCACTTCGAGCCACCGGAACCCGCGTGCTCGCTGCGCAAGAGCGATGGCCTGGGGCAGGTCCGAGTGCGCGCAACCGCGGATGCCGACGGCAGGTTCGAAGTGCGCGGACTGCGAGCCGGCGCGTATGTCGTTCGCGCCCGCGCCCCGAAGGATCGCCAGTATCCGCACACGACGACGCATCCGATCCTCCTGACGCAACGGCCGGTCTCGACGGACGGACCGGAGCTCGAGCTCGTCTTCGGACGACCGCATCTGGTCGTCCAACTCCTCGACCCCGCGGGCGATCCGAGAGTCCACAGGCCGGGCAGCTGGTTGAGCGATGGACTTTGGTTCAACGGTTCGGATGTGCGGCTCGTCGTACTCGAACTGGACAGCGTCCGCGACGTCGCGGGCCACCCGCGCTCGAGCGGGACCTCGGTCGGTGTCGGTCAGTTCGTCTACGAAGTCACGCCGGATCGCGAATACGTCGTGGGGGCGATCGGTGGAGGTTTCCCTTCGACGCTCGAACGCGTGCGGGTTCCGCCGACCGGGGGCCGGATCGACGTCGTACTCCGTGAGCAGAACGACTTGCAGCTGGGGCGCGCGATCGTCGCGATCACGAGTGAGTCGGCTCCCGCGACGGATCACAGCTTCCGAGTCACGCTCGAGGACCTTTTGACACGCGCGATTCTGCACACGGCTCGCCCGAAGCAGGCATCGGTCGAGTTCGAGGTCCCGCCAGGTCGCTACCGCGTCGTCGCCGAGGGTCATGCCCGAACGGGACACCACGGCGATGTGCACGCCCCGCGAGAACTCGGACGAAGCGAGCTGGAGATCGAGATCGCGGCGAGCCGGGAAACGCGCGCCTCGCTCGAGTTGACCGAAGGTGGCTCGCTCCGTCTCCGCGTGCGCGATTCGGCGCGCCCGTCGGGCGGCGGAGAACCGAACGCCTCGCCATCGCCGGACCGCGCGCGAACGGCCGACGTCTTCGTGCAATCGGAGGGACGACGACCGGAGCCGGTCTATCGCAGGGACACCCATCGGAGCTTCACCTATCGCCGGACGAGCGCCTGGCCGCTCGGGTCGACGCACACTTCGCTCGCTCTCCCCACCGGTCGCTTCGAACTCGTCGGACGCCTTCCCGACGGGCGCGAAGCGCGCGCTGTGGTCGAGATTCGCTCGGGCGAGACGACCGAGGTCACGCTCTGGTTCTGAGGGCGCGGCTCGCGCGCCGCGCCCCTACTCGGGCATCGCCCAGCGGTGCAGTGTCAGCCGCGAGATGTCGAAGCCCCATAGCTCGTGTCCGCTCGGCGAGAAGTCCCACTCGACGTGAGCGAGACCCGCGGGTGGTTGGAACCGGTGGAGACTTCCGTCGGCCAGCCGCACCATCACGAGCCCTGTCTCGCCATCGCCCACGACAGCCCACTTCGCGCAGACCCGAACCCAGCCGGCGCGGCCGTCGAGGTCGATGAGTCGGCCTCCGCGGCCTTGGGGGTCGAAGACCGCGAGTGCCGTCGTCGTATGAGTCTCGTCGACGATCGCGAACGTCGAACCGTCGGCCGCGATGTCGGCACCCCGGATGTCGCTCCACCAGCGGTTGTCCGGACGACGGTCGAGCTGCGCAATCTCGATTGCCGCGTCGTCGATGAGTCGCACCGATCCCGCCCTCACGGCCCAGTACCGATGCGCATCGGGGACGAAGAGCACGTCGCCGAATCGAAGCGATGCTGTCTCGAGCGGACGACCCGACGCGTCGTGTACGAGGTAGTGCTCGTGGTCCGTTGGGACGTAGAGGCGGCCTTCGAGGTCAGCCTCCGGTTCGAAGCCGTAGGCCTGATGAGCTGGGCACGCGAACAGATGTCTGCCGCCGGAATCGAACACGTGCCACGTCGAAGTCCGATCGTCGCGCACGATCACTCGACCGCGCGCATCGATCGACGCTTGAACCGGGGTTCTCAAGCTCGTTCGCGACGGACCTTGGCCGAAAGTCTGCGCCGGCGCGCCCGACTCGTCGTACGACGAGAGCGTCATTCCGTCGCTCGCCCAGATCGTCCCCTCCGGATCGACCTCGAACGCGAAGTCGGAGTCCCAGGTGTGCAGGAGTTCGCCTTCGAGCGTCATGTGGCGCAGTTGCCCGTGGTCCGCAACCCACACTCCGCCCGCGCCGTCCGTGCAAACTCTCGACGGATACTCGGGGTCGACGCCCCAGGACGCCACGAGGTCGACCGCGCGCAGGTACGCGCCGTCGCTCGACAGGACGTGCAGCACGTCCGCGATGCAGTCGACGATGACGATCAGCCCCTCACGCGTCTCGGTCACGTCGGTGGGAGAAAAGAGGCTCCCCAGTCGCGGATCCGTGCCGTCGACCTGCCAACGAAGCCGATCGTCGGGACCGACAACGAGCAGCGTGTCCGTCCCGAGCACCAAGAAACCACCGTCGCGACAGGCGCGGATCGACGCGAGTTCCGGCAACTCGAGACCATGCACTGCGCGACTCTCGCCGGTCCGTGCGTTGAGTCGGCGCACATGCCGCGGACCGGACTCCACACCCCAGTCCGTCATGAGAACGAACCACTCGTCGCCGACGCCGTCGTACCACGACGTGACGACGTTCAGACCCGCCGGTTCGAAGGGCGAGATGGGGGTCACGAAGTCGACACTCCCGTCACGGTTCAAGCGCACGTAGTCGCCCACCGCTCCCTCGGCCGAAGTGCGCGGCGAGCGAATGAACTCGACGTTGCCCGCGTCCGTGAACCCGAAGCTCGCGATATCGCGAATCGGCCCCTCGGCTCGCTCGACCGGCACCTGCATCGCGACCTCGCCCAGGGGCTCGAGGTGGATCGTCTCGAGGGGGACGACGGTTGCCGGCTCGTCGGATCGCGGCGACGCTTGCGCGCCCGTCGCAACCAGCGCGACGTCCCACTCGCCCTCGCCGCGGGACTCGATGCGAAACGTCTCCTGCTTCTCGCCCGGAGGCGTTCGCAGGGTGAACGTCGCGGTCGGCGAAACGGAGCGGATCGAACCACGGACGGACGGCTTCACTCGCGGACGCTCGCGACGCTCGAGCTTCCACACTTCCTCGCCCGCCAAGTTCACGAGCGAGAAGACATCCCCCTCGAGCTTCGTCGCGTTGTCCCAGAACCACCAACGAAGCAGAACGAGATCCGTCGTCGGAACGCAGCGCGCGTCCGTGATCCCGATCGCCTGACGACGGGCGACCTCGACCGGCGTAGGCGGCGACCATTCCCCCAGACTCTCGCCCGTGCTGAGCCGAAAGCGCTTCCACGGAAGGCCCTTGCCGAACCCGGCGTCGGCGGTCTGCATGAGGACCACATCGTGCTCCTCGACGAAGACGGTCCGCGCCCCCACCGGAACCGGATCAGCGCCCATCGCGAACGTGCCGCGCCGCTCGATCTGTTCGTCGACGAGCACGGCACCGGACGGAGCGAGCACGACGAGGTGGAGGATCCCGTCGTCGATGTGATTGCCGTACCCGGTCGAGTACGCGAACCCCGCGACCCGTCCGTCGTTCGTAACACTGGGCGTCCAGAGCGTGATCGGCAGCTCGCGCTCCCAAAGAACCTCGTCCCCTCGACGCATGCGATAGGACGCCGGCCCGGCTCCGTCGCGGTGCGACGGGTCGACGAACAGGACGAACTCGTCGGAAGGCGAAGCGAACTCCCCCGGCTGCAGGATTCGATCGTTCGCGGCCGTCCCGGGCGACAGCAGGAACGAGGTGATGAGGAGCGTGGCGGTGTTCATCGGGCGAAGATCCACGTCGCGTCCTGCTGCGGGGCCATCGAGCAAGTGTACTCGCGGGCAAGTAGCCGCCCCGAAACAGGTGCGGGAGACTCGTCCACCGCAATCGCCGATCCGCGCAACGCAGCCGCAGCCGCCCTCAGATCTCCTTGATCGCCGCCAGGATCGAGCGCGTCGCGTGGCTCTTGTTCAGCGTGTAGAAGTGGATCCCTGGCACGCCGCCGTTCAGGAGGCGGCGGCATTGGCGGATGGCGTGTTCGATGCCGAGGGCCATCACGGACGAGGGGTCGTCTTCGTAGCGGTGCAGGCGGGCGTGGAGGTCGTCGGGGATCTGGGCGCCGCACATCTTGGTGAAGCGCTCGATCTGCGAGACGTTCGTGATCGGCATGATGCCCGGGACGATCGGGACGGTGATGCCGGCGGCGCGCGCGCGGTCGACGAACTCGAAGTAGTGCTCCGTGTCGAAGAAGAGCTGCGAGATGAGGAAGTTCGCGCCGCTCGCGACCTTGTGCTTGGTCCACTCGAGGTCGGCGTCCGGGTCGGTCGACTCGGGGTGCGCTTCGGGGTAGCAGGCGCCGCCGATGCAGAGCGACGACTTCTCGCGCGCGAAGGCCATCAGGTCGCTCGCGTGCGCGAAGCCGCCGTCGGTGACGACGAACTCCGCCTGGTCCTTCGGCGCGTCGCCGCGCAGGGCGAGGACGTTCTGGATGCCGCGGCTCTGGAGCTGCTCGAGGATGTCGCCCAGCTCGGCCTTCGTGTGCTCGACGCAGGTGAGGTGCGCCATCGCCGTGATGCCGAGCTCGCTCTGGATGCGCGAGACCAGCTCGACCGTGCGGCCGCGGCTCGCGCCGCCCGCGCCGTAGGTCACGGACACGAAGTCGGGCGCGTGCATCTCGCGCAGGTCGGCGACGGTGCGCAGCAGTTTCTTCGCGGCCTCGTCGGTCTTCGGCGGGAAGAACTCGAAGCTGAACGTCGGTCCGCCGCGGCGGTAGAGCTCGTCGATCCTCACGCGTTCGGCTCCAACAGCTCCTGGAACTTGGCGCGGTACTCGGCCGGGATCTCGCGGCTCTTCAGGTCCTCGAGGTCGACGCACACGACGGTCATCTCCGCCTCGACGCACAGCACGTCGTCGATCTCCATCTTGTAGCGCAGGCCGAGCGAGCTGCGGCCGAGCTTGAAGCACGTGACCTTCACGATCGGACGCTCGCCGAAGTGCATCGGATGCTTGAAGTCGACCTCGGAGTGCACGAGCGGGAACCCGATCTGCTGCTCGCCGAGCACGTGGTAGTAGCGCCGACCGACGTGGATGTCCCACAGGTCCTCGAACGCCTCGTGCAGGTAGTCGTAGATCTTCGGGAAGTACACGATCCCGGCGGGATCGACGTCGCCGAAGCGGACTTGGAGCTGGGTCGTGAACGACTTGGTGCGGGCCGGTGTCATCGGACGAGGTCGGGCCAGGCTTCGAGCGCGGAAACGAGAATCATGTCGGCGAGCGCGTCGATGCGCTCGCGACCTTCCTCGGCGGACGCCGCCGCCGGATCGCCACAGTAGGCTTCGGTCGCGCCCGCTTGAAGAAAGCTCTTCACGCCCGCGTGCATCTTTTCGATCAGCTCGATCGCCTTCGGCGGGAGCTTGGCGCGCTCGTCCTCGCGCACGGCATCGCGGTCGGCGGCGAGCACGATGCTCGACTCGTACTGGCCGGCGTGGCAGTCGCCGCTCTGGAACTCGTCGCCGAGCGTGCCGGCGAAGCGGCGGCGCGTGTTGTCGGCGAAGACGACCTGGGCCTTGTGCTTGGTGAACGGCTCGGCGAAGTCCCCCGCCACGCCGCGGATGACTTGGATGTGCGCCGGCTCGAGGTGCGCGTTCGCGAAGACGATGCGGCGCACGCCCTGCTCCTCGAGCGACTCGATCACGTCCTCGAGCAGCGCCCACAGCGTGCCGGGGCGCAGCGAGATGCGGCCCTCGAAGCCGTCGGTGAAGTGCGTCAAGCCGTAGGCGACCGGCGGCAGCACGATCGCGTCGATGTTCCTCTCGCCGAAGAGCTCGGCCGCGCGCGTCGCCTGCGCGTGCGCGATGGTCACGTCGGTGTCGAGCGGCAGGTGCGGGCCGTGGGGCTCGGTGGCGCCGATCGGCAGGATCGCGATCAGCCGGTCGTCGAAGCGCGCGCGCGCCTCGGGCCAGGTCAGCTTGGCGAGGTCGGTCATCTCGAGGCGAGCTCCTCCTTCAGGATCTTGCGCGCGATCTTGCCGCGGTCGTTCTTGGGCAGGCTGTCCCGCCACTCGAACCAGCGCGGGTACTTGTGCGGCGCGAGGCGCGACTGGACCCACGCCTTCAGCTCGCCGGCGAGCGCGTCGTCGCCGGTGCGTCCGCCGTCGAGCACGACGAAGGCGAACGGTTTGACGAGACCCTGCGCGTCTTCGCAACCGAGGACGCACACCTCGGCGACCGCATCGTGCGCGAGCAGCACGTTCTCGATCTCGAGCGGCGAGGTCCAGATCCCGCTGACCTTGATCAGGTCGTCGGAGCGTCCCTCGTAGAAGTAGTAGCCGTCCGCGTCGCGCCGGAAGATGTCGGCCGACGTGCACCACTCGCCCTGGAACGACTCGCGCGACTTCTGCTTGTCGCCCCAGTAGCACAGCGCGGTCGAGCCGCCGCGGATGCGCAGGCGCCCGGGCTCGCCGTCCGGAACCGGCGCGTCGTCGGGTCCGACGATCTCCGCCTCGTAGCCGGGAACGATCCTGCCGAGGCTGCCGAGCTTCACGTCGCCGGGCCAGTTCGAGATGTAGATGTGGAACATCTCAGCCGAGCCGATGCCGTCGAGGATCTCGACGCCGGTCTTCTCCTTCCACTCGGTGTAGAGCGCCGGCGGAAGCGCCTCGCCCGCGGATAGACACACGCGCAGGCACGAGAGGTCGGTCGTCTCGAAGCGCGGTGAGCGCAGCATGTTGTTGATCATCGTCGGCACGCTGGTGAGCAGCGTGGGGCGGTGCGCTTGGATTTGGTCGAAGAGCTCGTCCGCCGTCGAGCGACCGGGGAACAGGATCGCCGTCGCGCCGACGCGGAACGGGAACATCAGGTTCGTGCCGGTCGCGTAGCCGAAGAAGAGCTTGGGCACGCCGACGCAGCGGTCGGACTCGGCGTACTGCACCACCTGCTTGGCGTAGGTCTCCGTGTTGAACGCGAAGTCGGCGTGCGTGTGGACACAGGCCTTGGGCTTGCCCGTCGAGCCCGACGTGAAGAGCCAGCCCGCGAGGTCGTCGGGGCCGGTGGGCGCGAGCGCGTTCTCCGGCGCGTCGGCGGCGACGGCGGCGAGCGCGGTCTCGTACGCCTCGCACTTGCCGGCGAGTTCGCCTTCCGGCTCGACGACGAACACGCGCTCGCACAACGGCTCGTCCGCGGCGACGCGTTCGAGTTCGGGCAACACGGAGCCGTGCGCGAAGACGACGCGCGCCTTGCTGTACGCGAGGTAGTACGCGTAGTCCTCCGCCTTGAGCAAAGGGTTGACCATGGCGAACACGCCGCCCGCGCGCAGGATGCCGAAGAAGACCTCGGCGAACTCGAAGCCGTCGGGCAAGAGGATGAGCACGCGCTCCTCGGGCCGCACGCCGGCGCGCCGCAGCAAGCCCGCGACGCGGCGCGCGCGCTCGGCCACTTCGTCGTATGTGCGCGTGCGCTCGCCGAGGATCAGCGCGGTCTTCTCGCCGCGCCCGGCCGCGAGGTTCAGGTCGAGGTAGTACTCGGCCAGGTTGAAGCGCTCGGGAAACGGCGCGACCACTGCATGGGGGTCCGAACCGGACATCACTTCAGGCGCTCGAGCGCGGCGCGGAACTCGGCCGCCGAGGCGTAGCGTCGGTTGCGGTCCGCGAAGCAGCCCTTGCGGATCGCCTCGTCGAACTCCGCGTCGACCTCGATGTCGCGCGCGCGTTCGCGCATCGGCTTCGGATCCAGAAGCTTGGCCTGGAAGACCTCGAGGAACGTCTTCGCCGCCCAGGGCAGCACGCCGACCGCGCACTCGTACAGCACCGCGGCGACGTTGTAGATGTCCGAGCGCACGTCCGGCGCGTCGCCGCCGAATTGCTCGACGGGCGCGTAGAACGGCGTGCCGATCAGCGCGGTGCGCGCGCCGAGATCCTTCGCCGTCCACAGCGCCGACGTCACGCCGCCGTCGACGAGCTGCGGTTGCGCGTCCTCGCCCGTGCCGTCGACCCAGATCGTGTTCGGCTTGATGTCGCCGTGGAACAACCCCTTCGCGTGCACCTGTTCGAGCCCCTCGAGCAGGCGCGTTCCGATCGCGAGCACCTCGTCGCGCGTCACGAGCTTCTCGCGCGTCAGGCGCGCGCGCAGCGACTCGCCGACGGGGAACTCGGTGACGAGCGCGAGCGTGTGCGCGTCGAGCTCGAGGATGTCGCGCACACCGACGATGGCGTCGGACTCGGCCTCGGCCCACGGGCGCAAGCGCTCACAGAAGTGCCCCGCCTGGTCGTCGCCTTCGAACAGGCCGGCGGGGAAGAGCTGAAACTCGCAGCGCGCGCCGTCCTTCGCATCGGTGACCTCGAACGCGGTCGAGAAGCCCCCCTGACGATTCGGACCGATGACGGTGAAGCGGTCCGCGATGACGCGTCCGGGGACGATGTCGAACAGGGTCAGGGATTCAGCGGGCATGGGCGACGCGGGGTGCGGGAATGGGGGACGCGCTCAGAGAGCCTCGTGCAAGAACGCCAGTGTACGTTGCCAGGCGTCCTGCGCGGAAGCTTCGTGGAAGCCGGCGCGGCGGTGGTTGAAGAAGCCGTGGCCGGCGCCGGGGTAGGTGACGAGCTCGAAGTCCTTGCACGCGTCGGTGAGGTGCGTGCGCATCAGCTCGACGTGCTCCATCGGAACGCCGGCGTCGTCCTCGCCGAAGAAGGCGAGCAGGCGGCGGTCCAGGTTGAGCAGGAGCTCGAGCGGTTGGATCGGCTTGGACTCCGAGAGCTCGGCGTAGAGCGGCTTGCCGTAGAACTCGACGACCGCGGCGAAGCGCGTGCTCGTGCAGCCGGTGAGGAACGCGAGCGTGCCCCCCATGCAGAAGCCGAGCACACCGACGCTGCCCTTGTCGACGTCGTCGCGTGCCGCGAGGAACTTCGCGGCCGCGTCGATGTCCGCGAGCGCGCGCCGGTCCGGCAGCTCGAGCACCGCCGTCCGGATCGCGTCCGCGTCCCACTTCGGCGCCGGATCCGCGTCGGTCGACGCCGGGCCCGGCAGGCCTTCGCGCGAGTACAAGTCCGGCGCGAGAACGACGAAGCCCTCGGCTGCGAGCCGCTCGGCCGTTTCGCGCACGAACGCGTCGACGCCGAAGACCTCGTGCACGAGCACGATCGCGCGCCCGTCCGCGTCGGGCGCGTCGGGCGCGTCGTCCGCATCCGTGGGCAGCGCGAGGAACGCGCGCACCGCGTCCCCACCCTGCCCGGCGAACTCGAGCTCCTCCGTGCGCGTCGTCAATAGACGGCCGTCGACGCGATGAAGTCCTTCCACGCGCCGCTCTCGCGCAGCTCGCTCATCGCTTCCGCGAACTCGTCGAGCTCGGACTCGCGCGTGTAGAAGTGCGGGCTGACGCGGATGCCCGAGCCCGGCCGGTGGTCGACCAGGATGTCGCGCGCCTCGAGCGCCTTGACGAACGCGGGTCCGTTCTCGTCGTCGGCGAGCGCGACGGTCAGCGTGCCGCCGCGCCGCGCGGGATCCTCCGGACTGGGGATCGCGAAGCCGCGCTCGGAGAGGTTCGCGCGCAGGCCCTCGGTCATCCGGATCGAGTAGTCGCGGATCGCGTCCGTGCCGACTTCGAGGATCGTCTCGTGCCCAGCGGTCGCGGCGAGCAGCGACGCCACCGCCGGCGAGCCGTGCAGCATGCGCCAAGAACCCTGGGCGTAGCGCTGCTCGCCGGTCTCGAACGCGAACGGGTCGGCGTGGGCCATCCAACCCGTGATGCCGGGCTCGAGCGACTCGAGCAACCCGGGCCGCGTGTAGAGGTAGGCCGCGCCCGGTCCGCCGCAGAGCCACTTGACCGACCCGCCGCAGATCATGTCGACGCCGAGCGCTTGCACGTCGATCGGAACCGTGCCGAGCGACTGGTAGCAATCGAGCAGGACGAGCGCGCCGACTTCCTTGGCGCGCGCGCAGATCGCGGCCGCGTCCTGTTGATAGGAGCTCTTGTAGAGCACGTGGCTGATCGGAACGATCAGCGTCTCCTCGTCGATCGCCTCGAGCATGCGCTCGGTCGGCACGGTCGCGCCGTCGTCGCTCTTCACCTCATGGATGCGCGCGCCGTGCTTGCGCATCCCCTCCCACACGTACATGCACGTCGGGAAGTTGAGTTCCGTGTAGACGACCTTGTTGCGCTTGGTCGAGAAGTCGAGCGCCGACGCGACGATCGACTGCACGATCGACACGTTCTGGTGCATGACGACCGTGTTCTCGGGTGCGTTCATGATGCGCCCGACCAGGTTGCCGATCTGTGTCGGCGCGTCCCACCACCCCTCGGCCCACGAGCGCACGCCTCGCGTCGCCCACTGTTCCGCGAAGCCTTGCAACTTCCCGAACACGGCGCGCGGCATCGCGCCCAGGCTGTGGTTGACGAGGTAGGTGGAGCTTTCGAGGATGGGAAACCGATCGCGCCAGGCGTCAGGATCGTGAGTCGTGTTCGCGGCTTCGTGGGACATGGGTCGCACATGATACGGTCCGAACGCGTGAGCGCCGACGCTCGACCATGAAGCATCCGCTCGCATCGACGATCACAACGGCGCTCGCCTCGTTCGCCCTCGTTTCGTCGCTGCTGAGCGCGACCGCGCACGCCCAATCGACGCCCGCCGCGGGCAGCTTCGCGCCCCCCGGCCGCTGGGCCACGAACGGCGGCGGCGCGGCGCGCTCCGGGCTGTCGCTCGCCGCGCCGATCCGCACCGAGCCGATCGAGGACTGGCAGGTCACGCTGCGCGGTCCGATCGAGGGCGAGCCGCGCGTCGCGGACGGACTCGTCTTCGTGTGCGCGCGCGAAGCGAAGACGCGCCGCGCGCTGCAGGTCCTCGAGCTCGCGACCGGCGCGACGCGCTTGCACCAGGTCCTGCCCGCCAACATCCCGCTCGAGCCGGCGGTGTGGGCCGACCACGTCGCCGTGCGTCCCGAGGAGAATCGCGTCGACGTGTATCGCGTGCGCGCCCAGCGCCTGATGCTCGTGCGCTCGTTGCGCGCGAAGGAATCGATTTCGCCGCCGCTGTTCGTCGACGGCGAGCTCTACGTGCGCGTCGACGATGAGCTGCACCGGTACGACCTCGACCGACGCGCGGCGCTGTGGGCGTCGGACGCCGGTACGTTTCGAGGAACGCCGTCGGTGCGCGGAGCCGGCGTGTACTGCGTGCGCTACGACGAACGCGGCAACGCGCTCGTCACGGTCCTGTCGCGCGCGAACGGCGAGGTGCTGAGCGAGGCCAAGGCCGGCCACCACGGCGGGGACATCCCGACCGCGGACGAGGACGCGAGCCTCTTCGTGCTCGACGACACCGTGTTCTTGCACTACCCGCGCCCGGTGCCGACGACCACGGGCACGGAGCTCAGCTACGGACGCATCGGGCACGAGACGGATCGGCTCGACGAGCGTGCGGGCGGACTCAACGCGATCCTCGCCGCGCCGATCGCGTGGAACAATGGCTGGATCGCGCTCGACGAGGACGGCGACGCGCCGCGCTGGACGTACTCGCGCAACGCCGAGGGCGGCGTCGAGGTCACGGTGCTCGCGGACGCGACGAACCACCCGGAGTTGACGGCGGCGTCCGTTCCGGCGAGTCGCACGGGCGCGGTCGTCTACCTCGGCGGCATCGCCGCCGATCTGACGACGAGCGCGATCCTGTGGAAGCGCGCGGCGCCGCTCTTCCGGCCGGTGCCCGCCGGCGGCTACCTCCTGGTCGTCGAGGAAGAGCGCACGATCACCGCGTTGCGCGAGCCGGATCCCGCGCGCTCACCGGCGGGGCAACGGGTCGTCGAACGCGCGAAGGAGATCGACGCGAAGGTCACCGAGGGCTTCGCGCTGCTCGCCTATCAATCGTTGCGGCTCGGCGACGCGACGCTGACCGCGCGCCTGCTCGAAGAGGCGATTCGACGCGGTGCACAGGGGCGTACGGTCGATTCGGCGCGCGACGGTCTCGAGCGAATCGCCAAGGGACGGCCCAAGCAAGCGGACGCGCGACGGGTCGCGGGCATCGAGGAGGAGGAGCGCGGACTGCGCACGACGCCGGCGCGCGAGCTCTTCGACGCCGCGCGCTCCTCGAACGATCCGGCGCTGCAACGCGGCTTCCTGCGCGCCGCGCTCGAGCGCGATCCGACGCACGAGGAGGCGATCGCCGGCGTGCGGTCGGCGGTCCCGCGCGGCGCGCCGATGGGTTCGACGTTCGACGCGCTGAGCTGGCTCGACCTGATCGACACGATGGCGACGACGCCGATCGACTTCGCCGTCCCCCGCGCCGGCCGTGCGCCGTCCCCGGAGATCGAACGCCTGACGCTCGAGGCGAACGAGTGGCGCACCGACGTCAACGGCTACCGCACCGAACGCCTGTTCGTCATCGCCCCGCCCGACTACCCCGGCGCCGTCGCGCGCTGCCTCGAGGTCGGCGAGTTCGTGTGCGACATCCTCGAAACGATGTTCGACGCCGAGCACGAACCGGGCGGCGACCCGATGACGATGATCCTGTACGAGTCGCGCGAGGAGTACATCGGCGAGAGCCGGCGCGGTCGCAGCGGTCCGGAGCTCGCGCTCGGCTGGACGGCGGGGCACTACAGCAGCGCCGAGAACATCAGCCGCGTGTACGTGCCCGAAGACGACCGCGAGTTCGACCGTTTGCTCAGCGTCTATGCGCACGAGATGACGCACCACTGGCTCGCGACCCGCGCGCCGTTCGCGAACCGCTTCGCGGATCCGAAGTTCCCCTACTGGATCGTCGAGGGCATCGCGACGCTGGTCGAGGAGTTCGTGCTCGACGTGCGCACGCGCACGTGGAAGACGAAGAACCCGCGCGCGTCGAGCCTCGACGTCGTCGCGAACGCGGACGGGAAGGAGCTCCTACCGTGGAGCTCGCTCGTCGCACTCGACCACGACGCCTTCAACCGCCTCGGCCGCGAAGGCAAGACCACGGTGTCGCTCGCGTGGCACCTCGGCGTGCGCGCCGAGCAGAGTCAGACGCAGCTCTTCTACGCCCAGTCCGGCGCGCTCTGCCACTACCTGTTCAACTCGACCGCCGAGAACCGCAAGCGCCTGATCGACTACGTCGCGGCGTGGTATCGGCACGACGAGGACAAGGTCGACGCCCAGACCGCGTTCGGCGATCTCGGTGCGCTCGGCCGCGCGGCACACGCCTACGCGCGCGAAACGGTCGGGGACTAGCCCGGATGATTCATGCGCCTTCACCGAGATCGACGCAGCTGCGCGCCATATCAACGCTTCCCTTCCTCACCGGGTTCGACGACCCGTCAAGGTCGCCTCCACGCGCTTCGGTCGC
>JAJDEV010000026.1 GCA_029259605.1 Planctomycetota bacterium
TGTGCGTCAGATCAGCGCTTCGCGACTGAAGCGCGTGGAGGCGACCTGGACGGGTCGTCGAACCCGGTGAGGAAGGGAAGCGTTGATATGGCGCGCAGCTGCGTCGATCTCGGTGAAGGCTCATGAATGATCCGGGCTAGCAGCCCGTGGTGAAAGTCATTCACCCGCGGAACGCCGTCCTCCACTCCGACTTGGCCCCCGAAAGCCTCGCCGAATCCACCGATTCGCCTACGTTTCCGGAGACCAACCCGGAGCGGATGCCGACGCTCGGCGGGCGAAGCACTTTCGCCACAGCCTGCTAGGAGCGCTTGGCGCGCCAGCGCGGGCGCACCGCAACGAACGAGATCGCGACGACCACGCCGAAGGCGATGTGGAGCAGCGCGATCGAGTCTTCGGGCAGGTCGAGGTAGAGCAGCTCGCGCGCGATGCGTCCGACGAACGACCCCGTCTCGTCGTACGCCTGCCCGGCGCGCGCGCGCAGCGCGTACTCCCAGTCCGTCAGAAAGCAGCTCGCGCCGCGCACGGCGTTGAGCACGACGTATCCCATGATCGCCGTGTGCACGCCGCGGAACCACGGGTTGCGCACCCAGTCCCAGCGTCGCACGCCACCGACGAGGATCAGGACCAGCCCCCCGATCACGAAGAGCACGACGCCGAGGTGAACGGCGACGACGAGGTCGGCGAGGTGGGCATCCATGGGGAGGCGACGGGAGTGTACGCCCGGATCGGCGCTCGGTGAGGGCCCGGCGAGCACGGAAAGCGTACGCGGTGCGCGCAGGCGAGAAAGCCCGGGCCCCCCCCGTCCACCGCGGTTATCCTATTCGCCGATTTCCCGCGTCCGACCCGCCGTCCGCGCCGCGCGCCGACCGCGCGCGGACGCATTGCGGGCTCGCACGGGCCGGCATGACCGACCAGCGCGGAACCTCTCCGCCCGTCCCGACAGCGAATCCGCGACCAGAACCATGATGCAACGATCGACTCTCCTCCCCCTTGGTGCCCTCGCCGCCTGTCTGCTCTCCGCGTGCAACGGCGCGGGCGAGAACGCGGAGACGCCGAGCGTGGAGGACGCGCGCACGACGCCGACGTCCGACACCTCGACCGGCGATGCGGCGAGTGCGCCGAACGACCTGGTCGCCGCGGCGAACGAGATGCTCGCGAACGAACCGGTCAAGTCCGCGCCGGACGGCGACGCCGTCGCGGCGACGGTCAACGGTTTCGTGATCCGCGAACGCGACGTCGAGGAGCGCGCCAACCTCGTCATGCTGCAGCAGTTCGGGCGCCCGCTCCCGGAGCCGCAGCGCTCCGAGATGAGCGAGATGCTGCGCCCGGACGTCGTGGAAAACCTCATCGACGACCACCTCTTGGTCACGGCCGCGACCGCCGAAGGCGTGACCGCTTCGAAGGAAGAGGTCGTCGCGCTGCTGCGCGACAACGTCGAGGCCGAGCGCGTCCGCGGCGGCCTGTCGCAGGAGGAGTTCGCCGAGCGCATCCGCGGCGCCTACAACGTGTCCGTCGACGAGTTCATCGACATGCAAGCCTCGAACCCCGCGGTGGCGCAGAGCCTGACGCAGGCCAAGCTCGTCCAAGCGCGCTTCCCGGAGGAGACCAAGGTCACGTCCGAGGACGTCGCCGCGCGCTACGCCGAGCGCCTCGCGACGGAGTTCACGCTCCCCGAAACGCGCCGCGCGAGCCACATCCTCATCGGAACCGAGGGGCAGGACGACGAGGCGAAGCTGGCGTCGCTCGCGAAGGCGAACGAAGTGCTCGCGCTCGCTCAGGCGGAGGGCGCGGACTTCGCGGCGCTCGCCAAAGAGCACTCGACCGGGCCGTCCGCTCCGAACGGCGGCGACCTCGGTCACTTCCCGCGCAACGGCGTGATGATCGAGCCCTTCGCGGCGGCCGCGTGGGAGCTCGAGATCGGCGGCGTCAGCGGCATCGTCGAGACGCAGTTCGGGTATCACATCATCCAGCTCACCGAGACGAAGGAGGCACGCGTGATTCCGCTCGAGGAGTGCGCGGACCGCATCCGCTACGAGCTGACCTTCGAGAAGATCGGACCGTTCCGCGACCAACTGCTCGAGACGCTGCGCGCGAGCGCCAAGATCGAGCGCGCCGATAGCGTCTGATCTCGATTCGCCGACCCGCGTCGTGCTCCAGGGACGCTTCCCCATGTTCGGTGTGTGAACCTTGGATCTCACGAACTGCAAGAACTGCGTCACCGTCTACGGCGACGTCCAATCGGAGTGCCCCGTGTGCGGCGCCGACGCGGAAGGCGAAGGCGCCGAGGTCCAGTTCGACGCGGAGACGCGCTCGGCAATCATGCGCCTCGGCGGTTTGTTCGGCGGCATCCTCGACGGCCCGAACGGCGCGCGTCTCCTGTGGTGTTCGCGCGGCGTCTGCCTGGTCGAGGATCACATCGGGCTCGCGTGGCGCGCGGATGCCTACGGACAGGTCACCGACGTCTCGATCGGGCGCGAGGAGGTCCTCGTGACGACCGCGGGGGGCGCCCGCACGGCGCTCTCGCTCGAGGACGGCAGCGAGATCGAGTAGAGCCCCGTGTAACGGCGCGGCGTTCCCTAGCCCGGATCATTCATGAGCCTTCACCGAGATCGACGCATCTGCGCGCCATATCAACGCTTCCCTTCCTCACCGGGTTCGACGACCCGTCAAGGTCGCCTCCACGCGCTTCGGTCGCGAAGCGCTGATCTGACGCACATCTGCGTCGATCTCGGCAAAGCCTCATGAAGAACCCGGGCTAGCAGACTGTGGCAAAAGTCATTCACCCCGGCGTCGCGCGCGTGCCCCGATTGCGCTCCTCGGTTCGACCTGTCAAGCTGCCTCGCGCTCCCATCGATCGTCCCTACCACACCAGACCATGCAGCATCGGAAGCTCTTCCTCTTCACGCTCGCCGCGCTCGTCTCGAGCAGCCTCGCGCTCTCCTGCGTCTTCGTCTCGGCCAAAGGGGACGGCGAACATCGTCATCGCGCGCACGGCAAGACGGCCGCGTCGAGCAACGACGTCGCGTACGCGATCATCCAGGGCAAGAGCGGCTCCGCGCTCGGAGGCAAGGCCACCTTCAAGTCGGTCAAGGGCGGCGTGCTCGTCATGATCGAGGTCAACCATGCGCCCCCCGGATGGCACGCCGTGCACGTGCACGAGGTCGGCGACTGCTCGTCCGAGGACGGCAAATCCGCGGGCGGTCACTTCAACCCGGGCGCCGTCGCGCACGGTGCGCCGCACGCGATGGAGCACCACGCCGGTGACCTCGGCAACATGTGGGTCGACGAGTCCGGCGATGGACACCACGCGATCCTGATGCCCGAGCTGACGGTCGCACCCGGTGAGTACTCGGTCGCCGGCCGTGCGATCATCGTCCACGCGAGCGCGGACGACCTCGTCAGCCAACCGACCGGTGCCGCCGGCGGGCGCATCGGCTGCGGCGAGATCGCGGTCGACTGAGTCGACTGCCCGACAGCCCGCGCGGGCTCTTCGAGATCTTCGCCTCGACGCGCGCGCGTGATTGCCACGAGCGCGCGCTCGTGTTGCGCGCGCGCTCGATTCCGTACGTCGAGGGGCGCAGCGGCGCGCACCACGTGTTGCTCGTCGAAGAGGCCGACTACGAAGCCGCGCGCGTCGAGCTCGCGGCCTACGAGTCGGAGAACGCGAACTGGCCGCCGCCGACGGTTGTCGCCCACGCGGCTCCCGGCGCGCGCTGGGGCGTCGCGGCGTACTTGGCCGTGGTCGGCGTGTTCCACATCATCACTGCGGGTCGCGCCTTCGGGATCGACTACTACGAGCGCGGCGCGTCGGTCGCCGACAAGGTGATCGGTGCCGAGCCCTGGCGCGCCGTCACGGCGCTGCTCCTCCACTCGGGGCCGGTGCACGTTTGGAACAACCTGCTCTTCGGCGCGCTGTTCCTCTACAGCGCGGCGTACAACCTCGGCGGCGGCGTCACGTGCCTCGCGATGGTCGTCGCCGGCGCACTCGGGAACGGAACGAACGCGCTGATGCAGGATCCGATGCACGCCTCGATCGGCGCGTCCACGGCCGTGTTCGCGGCGGTCGGCTTGCTCGGCGGATCCGAGTGGCGGCGACGGCGGCTCCTGAGCCAGCGTCGCTTGCGCGTCGCCGCGCCGATCGTGATGGCGCTCTGCATCCTCGCCTTCCACGGCATCCCCGAGGTGCCCGGTCGCGTCGACGTCATGGCGCACGTCACGGGGTTCGCTTGGGGCGTCGTGCTGGGAGTCCTGCTCCCGATGGTCCTCGGGGCGCGCATCGAGGATCGGCGCACGCAGGCCGCGTGCGGTATCGCGGCCGCGGTCGTCATCGCCGCGTCCTGGACGGGCGCGCTCGCAATCTGACGCGTGCGCGGCTGGCGTGGTCGAGCGGGAAGCGATTTCCCGGACGCGAGGTCAAGCTGCGGACCGCCGTCCGTCGAAGTAGCCTCGATCCGTCCGCCGCGACCGCGGGGCCTCGAACCTCGTGCCCGCTCCCGTGCCGCCCTCCTTCGCTCGCACACCGATGAACGCAAGCACCGTCAAACGCCGCATCAAGCTGATCAACCCGCGACTGCAGTTGAGCATCGCCGGCATCTTCGTCGGACTGGCCGCGTGCTCGCTGATCGTGCAGCTCTTCCTGCTCGGCATGGACCTGCAACTCGTCGCGCAGGAGACGCCGGAGAGTTCGCTCGCCGACGCGATCCCGAGTCTGCTCCTACGCTCGCTGCTCTTCACCGGCGGCATGTGGTTGCCGTTGACCTTCTTCGTCGGGATCGTCGCCACGCACCGCATCGCCGGTCCGCTCTACCGCTTCGAGCAGCACCTCGCCGCCGTCGTGCGCGGCGAGAACCCCGGCCCGTGCCACATTCGGACGAGCGACGAGCTCCAGCACCTCAACCGTCTGATCAACGAGGCGCTCGAAGCGACGGCCGAACGCGCCGCGCGCGAAGCGACCGCCGCCGGCGGCGAGAGCGTCCAGACGACCGACCTCGCGGCCTGATCCGCGTCAGAGCTCGAGCGAACGCGACGCCGCGAGCGCCTTGGCGCGCGCGACGAAGTCCTCGAACTTCGCGCTCGTCTGCTCCTCGACGTCGCGCTGGCTCACGGTCACGGTCTTGTCCGCGACCTCGCGCTCGCCGGCGATCAACAGGAACGGGACCTTCTCCTTCCGCGCGAGCTTGATCTTCTTGTTCATGTGCGAGGGCGCGTCCATGCAGTCGACGCGGATGCCTTCGGCCTGGAGCGCGGCCGCGCACTCGCGTGCGTAGTCGCCGTGCTCCTCGCGGATCGGGATGATCGCCACTTGGATCGGCGCGAGCCAGAACGGGAAGCGCCCGCCGAAGTGTTCGATGAGCACGCCCGTGAAGCGCTCGAGCGAACCGTAGATCGCGCGGTGCACCATGATCGGGCGCTTCTTCTCACCGTCCGAATCGGTGTAGTGGATATCGAAGCGCTCGGGCAGGTTGAAGTCGCACTGGATGGTCGACGTTTGCCACTCGCGGCCGAGCGCGTCGCGCATCTTGAAGTCGATCTTCGGCCCATAGAACGCACCGCCGCCCGCGTCGAGCTCGAGCGCGATGTCCGCCTTCTCGGCGCCCGCCTTCAGCGCGGCCATCGCGGCGTCCCACACCTCGGGCGAACCGATCGCCTTCTCCTCCGGCCGCGTCGCGAGGTACGCGGTGAACTCGAAGCCGAAGGTCGTGACCATGTGCTTCACGAGCTCGATCACGCCGGCGATCTCGTCCGGCAACTGATCGGGACGGCAGAAGATGTGCGCGTCGTCGAGCGTGAAGCCGCGCACGCGCATCATCCCGTGCACCTGGCCGGAGCGCTCGTAGCGGTAGCAGCCGCCAAGCTCGGCCATGCGGATCGGCAGCTCGCGATAGCTGTGTCCGCGGTTGGCGTAGATCAGCACGTGGCCCGGACAGTTCATCGGCTTGACCCGGTACGGGATCCCGTCGATGTCCATCGCCGCGTACATCAGCTCGTCGTAGTTCTCGAGGTGACCCGAGACGGCGAACAGGTCCTCGCGCGCGACGACCGGCGTGTACACCGCCTCGTAGCCGCGCTTGGTGTGCTCCTCCCACCAAAACTTCTCCATCTCGCGCCGCACCGCGCCGAGCCGCGGGTGCCAGAACACGAAGCCCGCGCCCGCTTCGGCGTGGATGCTGAAGAGGTCGAGCTCGGCACCGAGGCGCCGGTGGTCGGACTCCTTGACCTTCTCGAGCCACGCCAGGTGCTGGTCGAGGTCCTCCTTGTTCCAGAAGGCGGTGCCGTAGATGCGCTGCAGCATCGGGTTGTCCTCGCTGCCGCGCCAATAGGCGCCGGCGACGGTCTGCAGCTTGAACACGTAGTCGCGATCGAGGCGATCGATGTGCGGCCCTTCGCACAGGTCCTCCCACTCGTCGTGCGAGTAGAAGGTGATCTTCTCGCCCTCCGGGAGATCGTTGACCGCTTCGACCTTGAAAGACTGGCCCTTGGCCTCGAGCCGCGCGCGCGCTTCTTCGCGCGTGTACTCGGTGCAGACGAGCTCGGCCGAGCGCTTCGCGATCTTGCGCATCTCCTTCTCGATGCGCTTGAGATCCTTCGCCTCGAGCGACTCGGGCAGGAGGAAGTCGTAGTAAAAGCCGTGCTCGATCGCCGGCCCGAAACCGAACTGCACGTCCGGGTATAGCTTCTCGACCGCCGAGGCCATCAGGTGCGAAACCGAGTGGCGCAAGGTCGAGAGCGGGAACGGCTCCTCGACCGGCGGAGGAGCGTCTTGGCTGCTCATGGAAGACCCAGGGGATCCAGGATTTCCCGACGCCGCCAACCTGGCGAGAAGGGTTGTCATCGTCCCCTTCGCGATGACGGCGGCCAAGATAGCGGCTACCGAGATCCCCGACTACACCGCAGAGTCTGGATCGTGGGGACGATCCGCGGGTGGGGGAAGGTGGGGATGGACTCCGCAGGTTCTGCGGGGATCCCGGCTGCCACTGAGATCAGGTATCGGACGAAGTCGCGAATCGCCGAAGCGCTTTTTGGGAGTCGCTCCCACGGCGCCCCGGATCACGCCCGATTCTCCTGAATCGGGACCGTCGCGCGGGCGCGGAGCCCCGTGTACTCCGAGCGAGAACGGGTCGAAATCGGGCAACCGCCGCGGGCGCGGCGCGGTCCTGAACGACCATGCCGAATCGAACGCCCGCGAC
Source organism: Planctomycetota bacterium (assembly GCA_029259605.1). Lineage (GTDB taxonomy): Bacteria > Planctomycetota > UBA1135 > UBA1135 > OFTM281. The sequence continues at coordinate 7,188 of JAJDEV010000026.1, forward strand.
CGCCCGTCCGCCGCGCAAACGTTTCCATCCCGCCGGGGCCGTCCTCGGCCTCGTGGCGCTCCTCGCCGTGCTCGCGGTCGCGACCCTGCGGCCCGTCGACGCGGAGACGGTCGCCGCAGAGGACGGCCCGGAGCCCGCAGCGGCGCGGCGCGACGACGGCGCGGCGTCCGCATTGCCGCGCGCGGCGCGCGTGACGCGCTCGGTCGTCGTGCCCGCGAACGAGCCCGAACTCCGCCGCGCGCCCGACCTCGACGACGACGGTCTGCGCGAGGCGCTGCGTCGCTTGGCCACGATCGACATGTTCGACGGCGAGTTCCTCGAGGCGCGACTCGCGCCGTTCGCGACGAATCCGGGCAACTTGGATCGCGTCGTCGAGCTGCTCGCACGCCAAGCGCTCGGTAGCGGAACGGATCCGCTCGCCTTGGAAGAGGTGGGCGCGGTGCGCGCGATCGTGTGCACCGTGGCCGTCCTGCATCCGATCGACGGCGCGTCGAGCGCGCTCGAGCATTCTGGCGTCAGTCGCGATGGACGCGTGTTCTTCGAAGCGGTGCTCACCGCACTCGCGCCGATGCGACCGCCCGTGCGCGCCGTCCTGGCGGAGATGCTCGCGGCGATCCGCGATGCGAACGGCCGGCTCGTGCTCGACCTCTCGTACGAGGGTGTGCTCACGGAACTCGCGTTCGTGCACCCCGAACTGTCCGACCTCTACCTCGGGATGCTGGCCGATGTCGCCACAGACTTCGCGCCGGAGACGACGCGCGCGCTCGACACGCTGCACGTCCTCGAGGGCGAGAGTCCGCGGCTGGTCACCGCGTCGCTCTCGCGCCTGCTCGACGGCTCGTCGGCAGAGCAGGCGATGCGCTGGGCGGTGGAGTTGTACGACCTCCCGGCGACGACGCCCGAGATGCGGCGCGCGGTCGCGACGGCGGTCGCCGTTGCGGGCCCCGTCGACTCGGCGGCCGAGTTCCTCGCCGAGCGCGCGAGCACGGACCTGTACGCGGAGTTCGCGACGCTCGGCGATCGACGTGGAGGCGTCCGCGCGCTGCGCGATCGGTACGTCCTGCACCGCGTCAACGGGACCGGCGACGAGGCGCGGCGGATGCTGGTCTCGGGCATGGTCGACGAACAGGCGGAACGCTTGATCGCGCTCGCGCTCGACGACCCGAGCGCCACCGTGCGCGGACAAGCCTGGACCACGCTCACGCTCGGCGACGACTTCACGCCGAGCGAAGCGGTCCTCGGCTTCCTGCGCGAGGGCTTCGTGAACCGCGCCGACGCCGACATCGGCATCCCCGCGTACGCGCTGCTCGGCGCCCTCTCGAACTTCGCGCGGCGGTCGGCGCCGGGCGCGCGCGGCAGAGACGCGGCGCTCCACACGGAGCTGCTCGCGTTCGTGCGCGAAGTCGCGCTCGAGCCCGACCTCTCGGCCCACGAGCGCGCGCGCGCGATGCGCATCCTCGAACAACACCTGTCGGCCGACGCGTTCGCCGCCTTTCGACAGGCCGCCACCCATTGACGACGGACACGAACTCTAGGAGGCAACCCATGCTCGCACGCATTCCCGCTCTCGCCCTGACCGCCTTGCTCGCCCTCTCCACGACCGCATCGTCGCAGACCCTCGGCGTGGGCTGTCCGGAGACGAAGTCGAGGACCTTGGCGGGCTCGGTCGTCTACGCCGGACGCATCACACGGTGTGGAGGCGGCATCAAGATCTTCGGCATTCGCATCGCGCTCTTCGGCCCGGAGTGCCCCGACAAGAAGCTGTTCCACCCCACGCGTGAAATCTGCGAAGGGGACGCGAACGAAGGCACGATGTGCATCCCGTTCGAGAAGCTCGAGGTGACCTTCGAGTCCTGCAAGTGCGGGTCGGTCAGCTTCCTGGGCACGGGCATCGCCACACCGGACTGCAATTGCACCGCCGGTGGAGTCCACGGCTACGTGCAGGGATACGAAACGACGCGGTGTCCGGACCTACCCCGACGCTGAGGCATCACCACATGCGGACTTCGGTCTGCAGCGCGACGCCGGACTCGTCCTCGACGAGCCGGCGCACGCGTTCGATCAGCTCGAGCACGTCCGTCGCGCGCGCGCGTCCCGTGTTGACGATGAAGTTCCCGTGCTTCGGGCTGACCACCGCGTCCCCCACCGACAATCCCTTGCCGCCGCAGTCGTCGATCAGCTTCCCGGCGGAGCGCCCGTCCGACTGCTCCGGGTCGGGGTTCTTGAAGATGCAGCCCGAGGAACGCTCGGTCACGGGTTGTGCGGCGCTCTTCTCGGACAGGTACTGGCGCATGCGCTCCTTGATCTCGAGCCGGTTGGCGGGCTCGAGGCGCAGCACCGCTCCGAGCACGACCGCGCCGCCCAGGTTGCCGTTGCGATAGGACGGCGAGCACGCGTCGCGCGGTCGATCCTCGAGCTCGCCCTCGGGCGTCAGCACGCGGACGGATTGCACCACGTCCCACATCTCACCCCAGCGACCGCCGGCGTTCATCGCCACGCCGCCGCCCACGTGCCCGGGGACGCCGACGAGTCCCTCGAGCCCGCTCCAACCGAGCTCGCGCGCGGCGCGAACGAGGCCCGGCATCGAGGCGCCAGCCCACGCGACGAGCTCGGGCGCCGAGTCGTCGTCGGAGCGCTGCGAAACGGGCGCCGAAGGATCGCCGTTCGCGGTCCAGTCGCGCCCCTCGTTGCGGTTCGGTCGGAAGACGCGCGACATGCGCTCGGTCGTTATCACGACGCCCGAACGTCGACCGTCGGCGATCAGGAGGTTCGCACCGCCGCCGAGCACGAGCGGCGCGAGGTCACGCTCGAGGCACGCACGCCATGCCGTCACGAACTCGTCGGGATGCGCGGGTTCGAGCAGCCACTCGACGGAGCCGCCCACCTTGATCGTGGTGCGCGGACCGAGTTCGGCCTCGGAGATCGCGGCGCAGGGCCAGGGGGCTTGGGAGGCCATGGCGCCATCGTTCCAGGAACGCCTTTGCCCGTCTACGCCCGCGCGCGCTCCCGGAACAGTTTCGTGCCCGATCGACGCCGAGGATTCGGGCTAGCGCGGCGTCATCACGCGCCCGTCGCGCGTCTGCAACGCGTCGAGCAGCGGGTCGCGCACGTGCTCGATGTCGCCGGCGCCGAGGACGAGCGCCGTCGCGCGCTCCGGCAGTCCGCTCAGAAGGTGCTCGACCGAGACTGCCGTATCGCCGCCTTCGAGCGCATCGACGTTGCGTCGCGCGAGCTCGAGCACGAGCTCGGGTGCACCCGCGTACTCCTCGCCGTCGATGTGCACGCGCGCGCCGTACACGTCCGAGATGACCACGCGGTGCGCGGCGCGCAGGCTGTCGGCGAACTCGGTCAGGAAGCGCGACGTCCGGCTGTGTTGGTGCGGTTGGAAGAGCACGTGCAGCGGTTGTCCGGGGAAGGCGCGCAGCGCGGCTTCGATCGTCACGCGCACCTCGGTCGGGTGGTGCGCGTAGTCGTGGATGACGTCGACGCCCGACGCCGATCCCCACGGTTCGAAGCGACGGTGCACGCCTTCGAAGCGCGCGAGCCCCGCGGCTGCCGCGGCGCAGATCGACGCGGGCTCGACGCCGCTCGTGCGCGCGGCGAGTCCGATCGCCAGTGCGAGGGCGAGCGCGGCGTTCTCCACGTTGAAGTGCCCGGGCACGCGCAGCTGGATCGGCGGCGTCGCCCAGCCCGGACCGCGCAGGCGGAAGCGGAACGCGCCGCGCTCCTCGCCGAGCAGATCGACTTCGAGTTCGCGCCCGAGGCGCCAGATGCAAACGGAAGGCCCGCCGAGCTCGACCGTCTCCGGAACATCGCGTCCGAGCACGACGAGCCCGTCCGACGCGACCTCGTCGACGAAGCACGCGAACGCGCGCTCGATGTTCGCCAGCGAGCCGTAGCAGTCGAGGTGGTCCTCTTCGACGTTCGTGACGATCGCGCCGCGCGGTCGCAGGTTGAGGAAGGTGCGGTCGTACTCGCACGCCTCGGCGCAGAACCAGCCGCCGTCACCTCCGGCAAGGGCGTTCGTGCGCAGGCGTCGGCAGATGCCACCGACGAGCGCGCCCGGAAGCGGCGCGCCGAGCTGCTCGGCGATCCCGTCGAGCGCGTGCCAGAGCATCCACGAAGCGGTCGTCTTGCCGTGCGTTCCGGCGACGGCCAGGAAGCGCGAGGCCGGCGCGAGGCGCGGCAGCACCTCGGCGTACTTCAGGACCGGAATGCCGAGCCGCAGCGCCTCGACCACCTGCGGATCGTCCACGCCGACGGCCGCGGAGCGCACGACGAGCTGCGTGTCCTTGGGAAGCGAGTCCGCCGTCGACGGACCGAGCTCGAGCGGGAGGTCGAGCTCGCGCATCGCGTCGTAGATCTGCGAAGGCGCGCGGTCGTGTCCGGTGATGCGCGCACCGCGCGCGGCGAGGATGCGCCCCACGCCCGAAACGCCGGCGCCACCGGCGCCGAGCAGGTGCACGCGCTCGGGAAACTCGACGTCGGCACGGGAGGCGTGCGGCGCGTTCGAGACGTCGGAGTTCGCTCGGTGGTTCATGGATCGCCATTGGAACGATCGCGACGTCCCGATCAAGTGCGACCTTCGGACCTGGGCGCGAATCGTTCCGCGCGCCTCGATCGTCAGAGCAGCGTCCCGAGCGCGAGACAGATGCGCTCGCTCGCGTCGGTCGGCACGGCGTGCTCGAGCGCGGCGATCATCGCGCCGCGGTCCCCCGCCCCATCCGCGCTCGCGAGGCGCACGAGCTCGGCTCGAAACGCTTCGTCGAGCTCGGACTCCGCGACGATGCGGACACCCGCACCGAGAAGGCGCGCGTTGCGCTCCTGATGCCGGTCGGCGTGGTGCGGATAGGGCACGACGACGGCGGGCGAGCGGCGCGCGGCGATCTCGGCCAGCGTCGACGCGCCGCCGCGCGACAGGACGAGGGTCGCCGCGGCCAGCGCGGTGGCGACGTCCGCCAGGTACTCGACGCAGCGGTACCCGTCGCCCACGCCGTTCGCCCCCTCGCCCGAACGCTCGGGCCCCGCCTGGTGCAGGACCTGGACCCCGGCGGAGACGAGCGCAGCGGCGTGGGCGCGCGCGAAGGCGTTGAGCGAGCGCGCCCCTTGGCTGCCCCCGAGGACGACGAGCAGCGGGCGCTCCGCATCGAAACCGAGCGTCCGACACGCCTGAACGCGCTCGGATTCGTCGGCGCCGCCGCGCGCGAAGGCTGCGGCCAGCGGTGGACCGACGTGCACGTGGCGCCCGGGGTGCCTCGCCGCGCGCGGCGGAACGGTGCTCGGCCAGGCGTGAAAGACGCGCGTCGCGAGCGGCGCGAGCATGCGCGTCGCCCGGCCGGCGACGGCGTTGATCTCGAGCAGCACGAGCGGCACGCCCGCCGAGCGCGCGGCGAGGGCGACCGGCAGCGTCGTGTAGCCGCCGAGACCGACGACGAGCCGGCTTCCGTGGCGGCGGAGGGCACGGCGCGCGGTGACGACCTCGGGCAGCGTGCGGCGCAGGAGCCGCGCGAGGCTCGGCGCTCCCCCGCCGTCCGGCTCGAGGCGCAGCGCGACACGCTCGAGCTGCACGCCATCCAAGACGTCGCCCGCCGCGCCGAGCACCCGATCTTCGATCGCGCGTCCCGCTCCGAACCACAGCACCCGCTCGGGCGGAGTTCCCCGCAGCCGCATGCGCTCGAGCAGATGCAAACCCGGCACGACATGCCCACCGGTGCCGCCGCCCGCGAAGGCGATGGCGTCCACGCCGCGGTTCGTCATGGGCTCGACGATAGCGTTCCGGCGGCGCGGCTCCGCACATCACACCGCCGGAACGCGATCGATTGCACGCGCAGAAGAGTCAGCGGCCCGCGATTAGCCCGTGTTCTTCATGCGGCTTTGCCGAGATCGACGCCGACCCGCGCCAGATCAGCGCGTCGCGACCGAAGCGCGTGCAGGCGACCTGGACGGGTCGTCGAACCCGGTGAGGGAGGGAAGTGCTGAGATGGCGCGTAGCTGCGTCGATCTCGGTGAAGCCTCATGAATCATCCGGGCTAGGGTCGGTAGACGGCGAGCGACGTCTTCGCGCGCCGCGTCGATTCCACCGCTTCGTCGAGCGGCGCCGTGCCCTCGTCGCCCTGGGCGACCGGCGCCAATCGAACGGCTTCTTCGCTCCACGCCGGATAGGGACCGTCGAGGTCTTCGAGCATCTGCGCCATGACGATCGGCGCCTCGAGCAGCAGGATGACGAAGCAGCCGAGGATCAGGACGATGGCGGCGTCGCGCTTCAATGCACTCTCCTGGCGCGCGTCGGCGTGCTGGTCCGGGTCGCGGTCGCGACGGAGGGCGAGGACACGCTCACGTTGCTGCCGCGCGGGACGACCAACTCTTGACCGACGAAGAGACGATCCGCGTCGACCTTCGGGTTCAGCTTCGCGATCTCCTTCCAGCGCTCGCCGTCGCCGAGCGTGCGCGCGGCGATACGCCACATGTTGTCACCGCTGCGGACGACGTAGGTTTCGCCCGAGCCGGTGTTGGCCGCGACGGTGACAGCGGGGAGCGCGGGCGCGGTCTCGCGCGGCGCCTGGGCAACGGACGTCGCGTCCCCGGCCGGAAGCACGAGCTTCTGTCCGACGAACAGCTTCGCCGGGTCGACCTTCGGATTGAGCGCGACGATCTCCTTCCAACGCTTCAGCGTGCCGAGCTGCTTCTCGGCGATCTCGCTCAGCGTGTCACCCGACGCGACGGTATAGGCGCGCGTTCCCGTCGGCGCGTTGGACTTCGTCGCCGGGCGCGTGGGCTCGGGTCGGCTCGCGGCTTCGCGCTCGTGGCGCTGGGCGAGGAACACGCCCGTGTCGGTCGGGCGCACGCTCTCCTTCGCTTCGCCGCGCGACGGCACGATGCCGCCCGTCGGACGCGCGGGCTCCGACCGCGTCGGCGGCGAGAGTTCGGACGCGTTGCTCCGCTCGAGCAGCGCGTCGTTCACGACCGGCTCCGCGTCGCGCTTCAGCGGGCGGCGGATCGGACGGCTCGTCATCCGAATGCGATTCGACTTCGGCGGCGTTACTTCCGCCGGCGCGGACTCCTTGGCTTGCACTTCTCCGGACGCAGCCAAGGCCGAGGGCTCGCCCTCCCAGACCAGGACGGCGATGACGGTGACGACAAGGAAGAGCAGGGCGACTACCCCGTAACGTTCGATGGATTGCATGGATACAGGTCCTGGTGGGTCTTGCGTGCCGCGCCGAGCGCGAGGCCAACCGCAAGTGCGGAGACGATCAGGGAGGTACCGCCGTCGGACAGGAACGGCAGCGTCATGCCCTTCGGCGGGGCGAGGCCCGAGACGACCTGGACGTGGACCATGGCTTGGAGCCCGACCGAGACCAGGAGGCCGAAGGACGCCAGCGCCTCGAAGCGCTCCCGCAGGGAGAGCACGAGGCGCAGGGAGAACCAGAGGAAGCAGACGAGGAGCGTGAGAACGAGCCACATGCCGAGCAGCCCGAACTCCTCGCCGATCAGCGCGAACACGTAGTCCGACTGCAGATACGGAACGCCGTCGTTGCGGAACGCGCCGTGTGTGAAGCCCGCGCCCGCCGCGCCGCCGCTCGTCAGCGCGTTGAGCGTCTGCGTGACCTGATCGTTCTGCACGTGTCCCATCCACATGCCGATGCGATCGCGCATGTAGGGCACGAAGACGCTCGCGGCGGTGATGACGCCGCCGCCGATCGCGACGAGCGACGCACCGACGGGCAGGAGCCGCGCTCCGCCGACCCACATGGTCGACAGCGCGCAGATGAGCAGCAGCATCGAACCGCCGAGGTCGGTCTCGATCAGAACGAGGAAGAACAGGACGAGCGCGACGCTGAGCATCGGCAGCACGCCGCGGCGCAGGTCGTAGACGAGCGAACCGAGCTTCACGCAACGATCCGCGACCCAGAGCACGAGCACGAGGCGCACGATCTCGGACGGCTGGAACGCGAGCGGGACTTTGATCGCGTGCAGGTCGAGCCAGCGGTACGCGCCGTTGCGCGGTGCGCGGAAGGGCTCGATGAACACACACAGGAGCGCGATGAGGCTCAACACCACGAGGTGCGGCAGGAAGCGTCGGATCCCGCTCGGGCCGAGGCGGAAGGCCACGAGCATCACCGCGATCGCGGACAGACGGAAGAGCGCCTGCGACTGCACCTCGGCCATGAACCTCGGACCGCTCTGCGTCGTCGCGGCGTGACTGATCTGCAGCAGGAAGCCGATCCCCATCAGCGCGAGGCAAACGAGGAAGAGGCGTGTGGCGGGGCGCAGCGGGTCGTGGACCTCGGCCTTCTTCGCCAGGTCCTCGACGAAGCCGGTGATTGTGAGCTGCTCGCCGCCGCCGACGCGCGCCGTCCGTGTCTGGGTGCGCGCCATGGTCAACGCACCTTCAACAGGGCCAGGCTCGCGATCGCGCCGCAGCCGGCCAGGATCCAAAAGCGGACGACGACTTGCACCTCGTGCCAGCCTTGCGCTTGGCGCCGGAACACGCCGCCGTAGCGCTCGAGACCGTGGTGGATCGGTGCGAGCGTGAACACGCGCCGTCCGCCGCTACGCTTGTACCAGAAGCGCTGGATGAAGCTCGTTGCGAGGTCGGCCACGAACACGATCGCGATCAGCGGCAGGACGAGCTCCTGCTTCGACACGAGCGCCATCCAGGCCATCGCCGCGCCGAGCGGCAGCGAGCCCGAGTCGCCCATGAACACCTGCGCGGGATACGCGTTGAACCACAGGAACCCCATGCACGCGCCGCACAATGCGCCCCCCATCACGGCCATCTCGGAACCGCCCGAGACGTGCGGCAGGTTGAGGTAGCTCGTCCAGTCGGGACGGCCGGTGATGTAGCAGAAGATCAGGAGCGCGAGCCCCGAGATGATCATGCAGCCCGTCGCGAGGCCGTCCATGCCGTCGGTGATGTTCACCGCGTTCGCGGCGCCGACGACGACGAACCACTCGAAGGCGAGAAAGAGGACGACTCCGGCGACGCCCCACTGCGACAGCGGCACGACGGCGTCCTTGAAGAACGGCGGGAAGAGGTCGAGCACCGTGCCGCGCCCGCTGATCTTCGCGTACCACGCGAGCGACCCGAGCACGAACGCGGTCACGAGCGTCAGGCCGACCATCTTCGACCCTGCGCTCAGCCCCTTGCACCCGGGGATCGTCAGCTTCTTGAAGTCGTCGACGAACCCGACCGCACCGATGCCGCAGACGAGCAGGATGCCGAGCACGACATGGATCACGTCGAGGCGCGCCCAGAGGAGAACGGAGATCATCATCGACGCGATGAGGAAGCTGCCCCCCATCGTCGGCGTCTCGTTCTTGCCGGCGCTCGCCGCCATGTCCGCCAGCTCGGGCGCGTCCGTCTTCGAAACGTCCTCGCGCACGCGGTGCGCCTTCAGCCACCGGATCGCGACCGGGCCCAGCGCGAGCGCGAGCGCGAACGCGGTGAACGCGGCCGCAGCCACGCGGAACGAGATGTACCCGAACAGGCGCACCCCGAGCGTTTCGTAGACGAGTCCGTAGAGCACGGGTCGCGTTCGTCGCTAGCCGACGGGCGGCCCCCTCCGCTCGACGAGTTCCTGAACGATCGCCTCGAGCTTCATGCGGCGACTGCCCTTGACGAGCACGACGTCGCCGTCGCGCACGAGCTGTTCGACGAGCGGGATCGCCTGTGAGGTCGTCTCGACGTGCACGACGGCGTCCTTCGGCAGCCCGCCCTCGAGCGCGCCGGCCGCGGCCGCCTTCGCGAGCTCGCCGACGAGCACGATGCGGTCGATCCCGGCGGCCGCCGCATTGCGCCCGACCTCGTGATGCAGCTCGGCCGCGAGCTCTCCGAGCTCGAGCATGTCGCCGAGCACGAGCACGCGTCGCTCGAAGCCGTGCAGCCCGGCGAGCACGCGCACGGCCGCGTTGAGCGACTCGGGGTTCGCGTTGTAGCTGTCGTCGAACACGGTGAGGCCGCGGAGCTGCACGCGCTCCATCCTCTGGCGCCCACCGGACAGTTGCCCGATGCGCGGCAGCACGTCCTCGAGCGAGATGCCGAGCCCGAGGCACGCCGCCAGCGCGGCGAGCAGGTTCTGGACGTTGTGCGTTCCGAGCAGCGGCGACGTCACTTCAGCGCCCTGCTCCCCACCCGGAACGTCGGCGCCGCGCAGGCGGAACGTCGTGCCGCTCGCGTGGAAGTAGAGGTCGCTCGCGTCGAGGTCGGCGCGCTGCGCCGCGGCGCCGGACAACGCGCCGTTCTCGATCCCGCCCTCGATCGAGAACGTGATCACGCGCGCCGCGGTGCGCGCGCTGATCGTCGGCGTGAAGCGGCAGTCGGCGTTCAGGACGCAGAAGCCGTCGCGCGGCAAGCTCGCGGCGAGGTCGCCCTTCTCGCGCGCGACTCCGTCGATCGACCCGAGCCCCTCGAGGTGCGACGCACCCACGTTCGTGATGATCCCGCCGGTCGGTCGCGCGATGCGACACAGCGTCGCGATCTCGCCCGGATGGTTCGTACCCATCTCGATCGCGAGCACGCTCGTCTTCTCGTCGGCGAGGAAGATCGTGTGCGGCACGCCGATGTCGTTGTTGAACGAGCTCGGCGACGCGACGACCGGATAGCTCTGCGCGAGCAGGTCGCGCAGGATGTTCTTGGTCGTCGTCTTGCCGCACGAACCCGTGATGCCGACGACCGAGCACGCGAGCGTCGATCGGTACCACGCACCGATGTCGGCCAGCGCACGGCGCGGGTTCGGGTGTACGGCGACGGCCACGTTCGCGGGCAACGCGTCGACGTCGAGCGCGCCACCCTCGCGCAAGAGCAGCGCGGTCGCTCCGGCCCCCGCGGCCGCGGCGGCGAAGCGGTTGCCGTCGAAGCTGGGCCCGTCGAGCGCGACGAACAGTTCACCCGCGCCGAGCGTGCGCGTGTCGGTGCTGACGCCGATGAGCGTGACGTCCTCGTCGCCACCGCGCACGAGCACCGCCCCGGTCGCGGCTAGCACGTCGCGAAGGCGCAGACGGTTCACGGCAGTTCCTCTTGAACGACGCGACGGTCTTCGAAGGGGAGCTTCTTGCCTCGTATGAACTGCCATGCTTCGTGTCCTTTTCCTGCGATGAGAACGACATCGCCCGGCTCGGCTCTGCGCAGGGCCGCGCGGATCGCAGCGCGGCGATCCGGTTCGACGACAACGTCCGCGTCCGTCCCCGTCATGCCGACGCGGACCTGACGGATGATCTCTTCGGGGTCTTCGTTCCGCGGGTTGTCGCTCGTCACGATCGCGACGTCCGCGAGTCGGCCGGCCACCTCGCCCATGGGCGCGCGCTTGTCGGTGTCGCGGTTCCCGCCGCAGCCGAAGACGCAGATCAGCCGCCCTTCGAACACGGCGTTGTCGCACCCTTCGTCGGCGCCGCTGAACGTCATCGTCTCGCGCAGCGCCTGGAGCACCTTCGCGAGCGCGTCGGACGTGTGCGCGTAGTCGACGAAGACCTGAAAGCCTCGCCGCGGACCGATGTCCACGGATTCGAGCCGCCCCCTCGGGGCAGAGACGGAAGCGAGTCCCTCCAACGCGCAGGAGGGACTCGCTCCCAACATGAGAACCGCAGCCAACGCTGCCATCGCGTTTTCGACGTTGTGCGAGCCAACGAGGGGTAAATACAACCCGGTCTTAGGGATCCCCATCCCTTCCAAGACAAGGTGAGACCCTCGCGGACCCGCTTCGGTCGCTTCGGCAAAGAGGTCCGCTCGGGACCTGGTTCCGTACGTGACCACGCGATCGGTCGAACGCCTGGCGGCGCGCGACATCCGCTCGGCGACCGCGTCGCCGATGTGGATCGCGGCCGCACCGCCGGGCTTCAGATAGGAGAAGATCCTCTCTTTCGCCGCGGCGTACGCGTCTCGATCGACGTGGTAATCCAGATGGTCGTGGCCGAGGTTCGTGAAAACCGCCACGTCCAGTTCGAGCCCGGCAAGACGCTCCTGGTGGAGCGCATGCGAGCTCGCTTCGAGGACGAACGTGTCGCCCCCGTGCTCTTCGTTGCGCCTGCAGAGCCGCTGCAGTTCGGTCGCGTCCGGCGTCGTGTGCGTCGTCGGTGTCGGCGCCTGACCGTAGAGCGACACTTCGACGGTGCCGACGGTCGCGGGCTTCGCGTCGCACGAACGCAGGAGCTGTCCGATCAGGTGCACGACCGTGGTCTTGCCGTTCGTGCCGGTCACGCCGACGACGCGCTGGCGTTGCGACGGGTTGCCGTGCACGAGCGCCGCGGCCTCGCCGGTCACGCGTCGCGCATCGGGGTGCACCCACGCGGCCACCTTGCCCGGCAGCGCGGCGATCGGAGCGGGCGAGAGCACCGCAGCGGCGCCGTGCTCGACGGCGTCGAACGCATAGCGCGCACCGTCGTCGACCAGCCCGGGCAGCGCACAGAAGAGCTCGCCCGAGCCGACGCGTCGGCTGTCGATGTGCGCGTCCGTCAGGACGGGGTCGATCGTTCCCGCGCCGGGGACTCGTTCACCGCCCAAGCGCTCGATCAGGTCGGAGAGTCTCACCATTCGACCTCCTCGACGCGCCACGGTTCGTCGAGCGGGTTCTCCTCGCTCGCCACCGACGCGAAGAAGCCGTCGGCGATCTCGGCGCGCGGCGGCGTGCCGTTGGTTGTCAGGTCGAGCGCTTCGGCGAGGATGCGCGCGGCCGTCGGGCCCGCGACCTTGGAGCCGAACTTCTGCTTGCCGCGCGGCTCCTCGACGACGACGAACGTCAGCAGTTCGCGACCACCGTCGCGGCTGCCGAACATGCAGATCGAGCTGGTGTAGCAGCTCGTCGTGTGCGGTTTGGCGATCGACTTGAGCGAGTCGTAACGCGCCCTCGTCGCGGTCAAGTTGTTCCTGCGCCAGCGCTCGCGCTCGCCGAGCTCGACGTGCACGCAGAGCTCGCGCGTCTTCTCGGCGGTGCCGGTCTTCGTCCCGAGGTCGATCACCGCGCCGCCCGGTGTCCTCTCCGCCGCAGCGAGCATCGCCTTGTGCGCGTCCGCGCCGGTGCCGTACTCGGCGCCGTAACGCATCAGGTCGCGCACCTCCGCACAGCTCGACTCGGAGTAGATGCGGTCGCCCTCGTTGGGCACGAGCTCCCACCGTCGGTCCCCCTGCTCGACCGCGCGCGCGATGCGGAGCGGTCGGAACACGCCCCCGCGGATGACGGTGGCGAGCGCTGCCACGTGCTGCCAAGCCGTCGTCGAGATCTCGTGGCCGAAGCACACCGACGCGTGCGTGTACTCGTACTTCCAGGGCAACGCGGTCAGGAGCCCGGCTCGCTCGATGCCGAGGCCCGACCCCGCCGCCTTTCCGTATCCCAGCCGCGACAGGTAGTCGTGGAAGATGTCGTCGTCGACGCGCAGGCCGATCTGCGTCATCCCGGCGTTCACGGAGAACGCGAACGCGTCGCGCGCGGTGATCACGCCGGTGGCCGCACCCTCGGCCTCGTGGATCACGCGCCCGGTCGGCTTGCCGTCCTTGTGGATGCGGTACGCGCCGAAGCCGACGTCGAGCAACTCGTTCGGATCGACGACGTGCTGGTCCAAGGCCGACACCATCGTCAGGACCTTGAGCGTCGAGCCGGTCGTGAAGAGGTGGTAGATCGGCGCGAACGGCTCGATCTCGTACGCCTCGCGCGATTCGACGGCGAGCACGTCGCCGGTTTCGACGTCGACGACGAGCGCCATCGCGAGCGCGGGATCGTGCTCTTCGAGCACGTCGTCGAGCGCGCGGCCGACGAACTCCTGGAGCGCGAGGTCGATCGTCGACTCGACGCGGGGCGACGGCGCGCCGGGCGCGTAGCCGAGGTAGGCGTTCTCGCGGTTTCCGCGCACCGTGCGGTCCTGGTTCCAGCGGTAGACGGGCGGACGCAGGTCGAGCAGCGGTTGCCAGTCGGCGTCGTCGAGCAGCCGGTCGCACAGGAGCTCGAGCCCCGCGCGCGGCTGCGGCGCGGTCTGCTCCGGCTCGGTGAAGCCCCAGTTGCCGAAGAGCTCGTGCTCGCCCGTCGGATAGGTGCGGTCGCGTCCGAACGAGAGTCGCATTTGCCACGCGGCGACGCCCTCCTTCGAGAGCAGGTCGCGCAGCGCGAGCACGCAGTCGGACGGGATGCCTTCGATCGGGCGGCAGCTCGCACGCGGAATGAGCCCGCTCCACACCTCGGAACGCATCCGCTCGCGCTCGATCGAACCGCGCGGCTCGGGTGCGGACGGGTCGCGCAGGCACGCGGCGATCCTGTTTGCGATGTGGCGCCCCCAGCGCCACGCGCTGTCGTAGCCGTGACGCTCGCGCTGTTCGACCGAGAGCAACTCGGTCGGGCACCACACGAGGCGCCACGTGCGCGTCCGTCGGTCGCCGCCGATCGCTTCGACGCGGATCCCGCGGACCGGCTCGTCCAAGCCCTCGGCACCGCCCTCGATCCAACCGTTGAGCTCGTGCGCCTGTCGCGCGGAGAGCTCCCACGCGTCGACGGTGATCTCGCCCTCGATCGCGTCGGGGAAGAACAGCGCCTCGAGCTCGGCCGGCGACGGCGAACCTCCGAGTACGCGCGAGATCTCCGCGGTCATGTGCGACGGCGTGTGCGCCTGCCACATGCTGCGCGGCGACATCTCGATATCGAAGCGCGGGACGAAGTTCGCGAGCACGCGCCCGGTGGTGTCCGTGATCGTGTAGCTCGGCGGCACGCCCGCCTCTTCGCGTGCGAGCGCCGGCCGCTCGGCGCCACGCCGGTCGGTGAGCCAACCGACCCACCCCGCCACGACGAGCACGACCGTCCCGATCACCACGAAGGCGCTCATCGGACGGAGTCCCGCGGAAGAGAGGGTGGCGACGGACACGATGTCAGTGCTCGAAGTCGGGTACGTGGGATGCGGCGACGGTGCTCGCTTCGAGCCATTCGTCACCGTGAAGGAGGGACCACTCGTCGCGATCGACTTGCGCGCGCACGAGGTCGTTCTGGCGCAGCACGGTCTCGCAGCGACGCTGGCGGCGATCGAGATCTCCCGCGCGGGCGCGGTTCTTCGACGCGATCACGGCGGTTGCGATGCCGATCGCGATCGCGGCGACACACAGCACGCCGGAGAGGACCATGCGCGTCATTCCGGGAACTCCTCGCACGGCGTCGACACGTCCGCGCCGCGCGTTCGAATCGCGGCGCGCAGTCGAGCGGAGCGCGCCCGGGGGTTGGATCGGCGCTCGGCGTGCCCCGGACCAAGGGGCTTCTTGTTCGCCAGCTGCCAGTGTCCTTCCCGGGCGCGCTCTAAGAGGTAGCGCTTGCAAGCTCCGTCCTCACCGCTGTGGAACGTGAGCACGACCAGTCGGCCGTCGTTCGCGAGCACGTGCTCGGCGATGCGCAGGCCGCGTTGGAGTTGGTGTCCTTCGGCGTTGACCGTGCGGCGCAGCGCCTGGAACGAGCGCGTCGCCGGATGCGTCTTGCCGCTTCTGCCGCCGAGCGCCTGCGCGATCACGTCGGCGAGCGGCGCCGTGCGCTGGAACGGCACGCGTCGGCGCGCCTCGACGATCGCGGCGGCGATGCGACGCGAGCGGCGCTCGCCCCCCTCGTAGTAGAAGACGTCGGCGAGGTCCGCCTCGTCCCAGTTGTTCACGATGTCCGCCGCCGTGCGGCGGCGCGTCAAATCCATCCGCATATCGAGCGGACCGTCCGCGTCGAAGCTGAAGCCGCGCTCGGGGCGATCGAACTGCAACGAGCTCGCGCCGAGGTCGAACAGCACGCCGATCGCGGACTCGAGGCCGATCTCGCCGCACAGCGCGCAGAGGCGCGAGATGCGTCCGTGCGCCGTCACGACGCGGTCACCGAACTCCGCCAGCTCCTCACGCGCGATGGCGAGGATCTCCGTGTCTTGATCGATGCCGAAGACGCGCACCTTCGGGAACGCTTCGAGGATCAGGCGCGTGTGTCCGCCGGCTCCGAGCGTTCCGTCGATGATCCATCCCTCGAGCGACTCGGGCGCTCGCTCGCCACGCATGGCGTCGAGAACCTCGGCGGCGAGCACCGGCTGGTGCACCCGCTCTTTTCGCTCGTCCATCTCCATCCCCCCGATGACGACCATGGTTGTGTGGCGGCTACGAACCGCCCGCGGTCGATCCGCCCTCGTTCGATGTGTTCGGGCGTCCGACGAGCACGACATCGAGCTCGTCGAAGGCGTCCTCGTTCTCGGCCTCGAAGCGCTCCCAACGCGTCCGATCCCAGACCTCTGCCCGGTCGGCGACGCCGACCATGACCACGTCCTTCTCGACCCCGGCCAAGCGGCGCAGCTTCTCCGGGATCACGACCCGGCCCGACGCGTCCAGCTGGCACTTGTGCGTGTTCGAGAAGAACAGGCGCTGCATCTTCCGCAGCTCCTGACCGCCGAAGGGCTGGGTCAGGAGGCGCGCCTTGGCCTCTTCGAAACCGGGTTCGGAGAAGAGGAAGAGGCAACCGTCGAAGCCGCGTGTCAGAATGACGGTGAAATGACCGCCGTCGTCCCGCTCGAGAACTTCCTGGAACCGCTTCGGCACGAAGACGCGGTGTTTGGAGTCGAGGGTGTGGTTCGACTCACCGGAGAACATCTCGAGTCCCCCGTGCACCTTCGCCCCACTTTGCCCCACTTAGCTCCACACCCGAGATCGTATGCGGGATCGCGGAACGGGAAAGAGCCAAGGCCTGGGATTCCGCCCTCCGCCCCCACGACCGCCCCTTGCCGCCCCGGACGCCCCCCCAGAGCTGGGGTTCGAGAGCGCGCACACCGCTACATGTAGTGGGGGTCGCGCGAGGCGAGCGGACTAGGAACGCGCAAAAAAAGTTTCGGCCAGGGGTCGAAAACGGAGCAGCGCGAGGGGTCGGGGACTTGCGGACGCTCGCCATCGCCTCGCGCAGCGGTGGGCACGGGCTCGCTTTGCTCGGGTGCGGGGGGGGAACTGGAGTCGCGGGGAGTTGTGGGCGTTTCCTATCGATTCACGCGCAGGGCTTCGCGCTGCTGCGGCACAGGCTCGCTTCGCTCGCGTGCCGGGGGGTGAACTGGAGTCGCGGGGAGTTGTGGGCGTTCTCTATCGATTCACGCGCAGCGCTTCGCGCTGCTGCAGCACAGGCTCGCTTCGCTCGCGTGCTGCGTTACGCAACGGACCAGGGGTTTACACGGCAGCCGCTACGGTTTCCGGAACGGCCGATGGAGCGTTCGGGGACTTGTCACCGGCGTGCGACCGGCGGGTTGCGCGCAGTCCCTGCACGGCGCGCCGCGAAGCGGCGCATGCCGTGCAGCGGGGCGAAGCCCCGCGCGTCAATCGGTAGCGCCTGCGGCTCGCAACACGCGAGCGAAGCGAGCCTGTGTTGCAGCGGCGCGCCTCGCGCCGCGCGTTAAACGGGCGCCTGCGGCCGGCGGGACGCGAGCGAAGCGAGCCTGTCCCGCAGCGGCGCGATAGCGCCGCGCGT
>JAJDEV010000251.1 GCA_029259605.1 Planctomycetota bacterium
CGCTTCGTCCAACGTCGCCCGCAGCCGCGCGATGCCGCGCTTCAGGTGACTCTGCACGGTGGCGACGGGAGTGCCCGTACGCCGCGCGATCTCGCGCGGCGGCAGGCCGTCGAAGTAGCGCGAGAGGATCGCCGTCCGATACGGCTCGTCGAGGGCGAGCACGGCGTCCGCGAGGCCGCGGTGCACGGCGGCGCGTTCGACGACGTTCGCGGTCGACTCGAGCTCCTCGCGGCGCGCCGTGTCCGCCTCGCGACCTGCGCGTCTTCCGTCCCCACGCACGACCTGACGCACACGATTGACGAGCACGGCACGCAGCCAGCCGCGCAGCTTGCCCGGATCGCGCGGTCCACGCTCGAGCGCCGTGAGACACGCGTCCTGGGCCAGGTCGTCGGCGAGGTGCACGTCGCCGACGAGCTCGCGCGCCAGCCCCCGGATCCAACCCAGCTGGGCGACGATCCGTTCGGGGGCGACGTGCGGGACGGGCTTCGACATGATTGCGGCCGGCGGAGATCCGGCGTGGCTACTGACTTGGATGCCGCGCGGCCGGTTTTCGGGGCAGGGCGAGCGCGACTCCTCCGAGAACGAGCACGGAAGCGACGACCAGGCGCGGGGCGAGGGCCTCGCCGAGGAACACGATCCCCCCCAACGCGGCGAGCACGGGCACGGCGAGCTGGACCGCCGCCGCGTGCGTGCGCGTCAACCCGGCGAGGGCCGCGTACCACACGACGTAGCCCAGGCCCGAGGTGAGCGCGCCGGACGAAACGGCGAGCGCCGCTCCGCGCGCGTCGAGGCGGAACGCGTGCCCGAGGGCCGTCGCGATGGCGGCGAGCGCGACGGCGAACGGAATCGCGCGCGCGAAGTTGCGCGCCGTCGCACCGACCGCATCGGCCACGCCGCGTCCGACGAGCGAGTACGCCCCCCATGCGGCACCGGCGCCGATCATCAGCGCCGATCCGACGACGGACGGAGCGGCGAGGCCGGGGAAGACGAGCACGACCAGGCCGCCGAACGCGACGCAGAGTCCGCCCCACTCGCGCGCCTCCGGACGCTCCCCCGCGACGATCGCGCGCGCGAGCATCGTGAGCTGGACCGAGCCGAAGAGGAGCAAGGCGCCGGTGCCGGTCGTCAACGAGACATACGCGAAGGAGAACGCGGCGGCGTAGAGGAAGAGCAACGCCGCGGGGAGCCAGCTGCGCGCGAGCTCCGGCGCGGATGAGCGCGCGCGCGCGAGCGCTCCCAGGACGATCGCACCGGACAGGAGACGCACACCGGTGAAGCTGACCGGATCCGCGCCAACCGACGCGTCGCCCAGGGCGAGTCGACACAGGATCGAATTCGCCGCGAACGCGATCAGCGCGATGACCGTCGCCGCGACGACCCGTGCGCGCGCGACGTTGGGTTCCGTGCTCCGCATCGACACACGATACCGAGCTTCCGTGCGTTCACGCCCGAACGCGGCGAGCAACGCGACTTCGGCGGTCAACTTGCGCGCCCGCGGCCAACACGCAGAATGCCGGGATGAAACGCCCCGCCCGCCCGCTCCTCGGAAGGCTCGCCGCTCTGGCCCTCGTCGCGACGCTCGTCACGCCCGCCTGCGTCCTCATCGATCGACCGGTCCTCGCCCTGCGCTCGGTCGCCGGCGGGATCCACAACCGGCGACGCGTCTCCGGGATCCGCCCGTTCTTCTTCCCCGACGGTCGGCTGGGCATCGCCGCGAACGGCGGGCTCGTTCTGCAGGTCGAACGCGACGGGAGCCTCGCACGCATCGCGGGGCTCGAGGACGAAATCGACAACCCGTGTGTCGCGCCGGACGGGCGCACGCTGGTCTTCGTCGCGGGTCGCGATCAGATCACGGCCGGCGGCGGGCACAACGACCACGTCTTCCAGATCTACACGCTCGACTTCGCCACGCTCGAGTGGACGCGGTGGAGCGCTTCGCGGCGCGCCGAGTCCTATCCGCGCTACTCCGCCAGCGGGGATCGAATCGCGTTCGCGCGACGCCCCGACTACGACGGTTGGTCGCTCGACGATCCCTGGGGAGCGGGCGCCGTGTTCGTCGCGCGGACGGACGGCAGTGCGGAACGCCGCCTGACCGAGGCCAGCTATCATCCGTTCCGCGGCATCGAGTTCGTCGACGGGGATCGCACGGTCGTGTTCGCGGCGAGGACCACGGGCGAATCGTTCGACGTGTACGCGGTCGCCGTCCCGGAGGGCGAGGCCGAGCCGCTAGCACCGCCGAAGCTGCTGATTCCGAACGCCTATCTACCGACGCGCGTGGACGACGGTCTGCTCGTCGTGCGCGCGCTCGAGAACGGGCGCGCGGCGCTCGCGCTCTACGACCTGAACGGCGAACACGTGCGCGACCTGGGCGTCGAATCGAACGAGATCGGCGCGCTCGCGGTCGCGCCCGACGGCGAGCGCATCGTCTACAGCGACTTCGATCCCGAGCTCGGGCTCTTCGGCGAATACAGGCTGTGGGAGTCCACGCGGGGCGCGAGCGAGCCCGTCCTGCTCGACACGATCGAGTATCGCCGTCCGACGCGCTTCAAGCCCGGCGACCTGATCAAGCCACCGAGCTGGTGGTTTCGATCGGGCGCTTCGCCGGGGTCGAGATGACGTGCGGCTCGAACTCGTCGCCCGCCACATGCGCGAACAGCTCGGCGGACAGCCGGCTCGCTACCCGGCGTGTCCCGTTCCAGTAGTGGTCGACATCCTCCAGCGCGACGAAGTCGACCTGCGAGCAGAGCGCGCGCCAACGTGCGCGGTAGTCGGCCTCGCGCGCGGGTCGATCGAGCTCGAGCAACGTGTCGGAGCGTCCGTACGCGACGCGCGACGGAACGTCGACCTGCACGCCCGCGAGCGCGTCGAGGCGCATGTACTCGCTCACGGCGCGGCGCCCGAGCGCGCGCTCGTAACGCAGGATGCCGAAGTGCTCGCGCGACTTGTCGATCTCGGGGAAGAGGAGCGTGTTCGTCGCCGCGAGAATGCCGCGCGCGTCGAACGGGTTCCGTAGCCGGAAGCGCCCGCCCTCGAAGTAGTAGTTCGAGAGCAGCTTGCGGCGAGGCACGGCGTACTGCAGCGACGGGATGGGATTGATCAGCGAGAGCGCGCCGAACAGGTCACGACGCGCGTGGGCACACGCGAGCAGCGGCAGCGCTCCGAAGCACACGCCGATGCCGAAGTACGGCGGCGCGTAACCCGCGCGCTCGAGCGCGGCGACGGCGGCGTGTCCGTCCGCGAGCGCGTTCTCGACGCAGAACTTCCCACCGCTCTTCCCATGCCCGCGATAGTCGAACGTGGCGATGCGGTAGCCCATCCGGCTGAGGTCGCGGAAGTAGCCCGCCTGGTGCAGCCCGCTGCCCCCGATCAAGGGCGGCAGGAAGACGAGGCCGGAGTCCGCGCTCGACGGTCGCCGCGCATCGGAACGCGTGCGCTCCGGCGCGAGGACTCGGATCGAGAGCGCGTCCCCGTCGACCGAGGTCGTGAGTCGAGCGACGCGCGTCATCGCGGGACGGACGGCGCGGGACCGGTGGTGACGTTTGCGCTCACCTGCTAGGTGGTACGAAGCCGCATCGGCCGTGTCCAGAGTCCGCGCGGCTCAGATCCCTCCGCTGCCGAGCGACAGCATGATCCGATTCAGGAGGCTCGTCGCGCGCGGGTGCTCGAGCTCGAGCTGCTCGATGGCATCCTTGACGCTGTCGAGGATGGTCTCTTCCGGCGGCCCTTCCTCGTCGTCCGACAGAGCGCGCTCGAGATCGGAAACGAGCCCGAGCAAGCGCTCGCGGGTCGCTTCGTTCGTGGGGCAATCCTGGGTCAGCTCCGCACGGAGGCCGTCGATCGAGGCGCGTAGCGATTCGCGGTTCATGGAACGAGCCTACCACCCGGCGCGCCGAACACGCCGCGCGGCCCCCCGAAACGCGCCGTAGGGCTCCGCACCCGGGGGAGCTGTTCCCCCCCGGGTGCGGAGCGTTCCCGCCAGCCCGCTAGCAGGGTGTGGCGAAAGTGCTTCGCCCGCAAAGCGTCGGCATCCGCTCCGGGTTGGTCTCCGGAAACGTAGGCGAAGCGGTGGATTCGGCGAGGCTTTCGGGGGCCAAGCCGGAGTGGAGGACGGCGTTCTGCGGGTGAATGACTTTTGCCACAGTCTGCTAGGGCTTCGCCTGGTCGTGGACGACGCCGCTGTAGAGCCGGTTGATCTTGCCGTCGACGCGCGTCGCGTCCTCGAGCTTCCATCCCAGCCGCGCGGCGGTGACCTCGTTCGGCGTGAAGTCGGCGTTGAGGACCCCGTTCTCGACGAGCAGCTGGCGGAACGCCGGCGTGAACTGCTCGCCCCACGGAACGTCCCTCATCGTCGGACGGAACACGGTGTTGTCGGTGGTCGTCTCGACGCCGGCGAAACCGCGCCGAACGCCGTTCACCATGTAGTCGAACTCCACGTCGAGCTCGCCGTGGACGACGATCTCGTTCAGGTTCGGACACTCCGTCCAGAGGAGCACCGGTCCCCGCGGCGTGAGTTGCACCGTCAGTCCATCGGCGTCCGAGACCATACGGAAGTCGTCGGGGACGCGGATGCGTGCCACGCCGTTCTCGAGCTGCGACGTGCCGCGGAAGTACGTCCCGGACTCGTTGCCCTCGAGGCACACGAAGCGGATCGCCTTGGCCGGGTCCTCGGGGTGCGGATGGAGGAAGAACTTCATCCCCGCCGCGCCGAGGTTGCCCGAGGCGTACACGCCATACGCGGACCCGGTTCCGATGACGCCGTAGGGACCGCCGTCTCCGTCGACGCCCGTGGCGCCCTGACCGTGAACGCCGATGCTCCCGGGCTTCGTCGAGAGTCCCTGGATGATCTTCGTCGCGGTCGTCGAAGTCGCATCGATCACCGCGACCGGCACCTCGACCCCGACCCCGACCTTGAGCATCGTCGTCGTCTCGGACACGGTGTCGGACCACGCGCTGGTTCCCTGGGGCCCCGCCGGTCCCTGGGGTCCCATGTCCCCCTGCGGACCCGGATCGCCCTGGAGCCCCATCGGCCCCGGCGCACCGGGATCCCCCTGCGGGCCCTGGAGTCCCATGTCTCCTTGCGGGCCCGTTGCGCCTGGATCGCCTTGCGCACCCTGCGGTCCCGGGTCGCCCTGGGGTCCCTGCGGTCCGAGGTCACCCTGCGGACCCTGGAGTCCCATGTCCCCTTGCGGGCCGGTCGCGCCAGGATCGCCTTGCACGCCCTGCGGGCCCGGGTCGCCCTGGGGGCCCTGAGGTCCGAGGTCTCCCTGCGGACCCTGGAGTCCCATGTCCCCTTGCGGGCCCGTCGCGCC
>JAJDEV010000252.1 GCA_029259605.1 Planctomycetota bacterium
GCGCGCTCGCGAGCACGGCGTGAGCTGGGAGGTCGCGCGCGAGCTGTCCGACCACGAGCTCGAGGCGCGGCTCTTCAAGACGCCGGGTCGCAACGTGCCGGTCGATCGCGTGCCGATCGATCTCGACTGGGTCCACCGCGAGATGAAGCGCAAGGGCGTCACGCTCCAGCTGCTGTGGGTCGAGTACCGCGAGGCTTCGCGCCACGACGAGCAGAGCCGGCGTCCCTACCAGTACAGCCAATTCTGCGATCGATACCGTGGCTTCCGGGGTCGCATCGACGTGGTGATGCGCCAAGAGCATCGGGCGGGCGAGAAGTGCTTCGTCGACTACTCCGGCACGAAGCCGACGATCGTCGATCGGGAGACGGGCGAGGTGCACGAGGTCGAGCTCTTCGTCTCGGTCCTCGGCGCGAGCAGCTTCACCTTTGCGGAGGCCACACGCACGCAGAAGCGCGACGACTTCATCGCTTCGGTGGCGCGCGGATTCGAGTACTTCGGCGGCGTCCCCGAGATCACGGTGCCGGACCAGCTCCGCAGCGCGGTGGCGGGTCCCGATCGCATCGACCCGGACATCAACCCGACCTTCGCCGAGTTTGCCGAGCACTACCGCACGGCGGTGATCCCCGCTCGGCCGCGCAAGCCCAAGGACAAGGCCAAGGTGGAGGCGGGGGTGCTGCTAGCCCAGCGCTGGGTCCTCGCTCGGCTGCGAAACATCACCTTCTTCACGCTAGAGGACCTCAACGTGGCGATCGCCAAGCTGCTCGAACAGCTCAACGACGCACCGTTTCAGAAGCTCGATGGGACGCGCCGCTCGGTCTACGAGGCGGTCGACAAGCCCGCCCTACGTCCGCTGCCACCGCGACGCTTCGAGCCCTCGACTTGGAAGAAGGCGACCGTCCACATCGACCATCACGTGGAGTATGAGGGCCGCTACTACAGCGCGCCGCACCCTTTCGTCGGCGCCAAGGTGTGGGTGCGCGCAACGGTGTCGTCCGTCGAGCTCGTACTCGATGGGAAGCGCGTCGCTAGCCACGCGCGAAGCTATGCCCCCAAGGGAAAGTACGTCACCGTCGACACGCACCGACCGAAGTCGCATCGGCAGTACGGTGCGTGGCCGCCTCAGCGGATCGTCGCCTGGGCGACCGAGCTCGGGCCCAACGCCGGCGCACTCGTCGACGCGATCATGAGGAACAGGCCGCACCCCGAGCAGGGGTACCGGTCGTGCCTCGCTTTGATCCGCGACGCGAAGCGGTACCCGGTCGAGCGCATCGAGGCTGCGTGTGCGCGCGCGCTGGCGATCAACGCCCCAACGCGACGGAGCGTCCTGGCGATCCTGAAGAACGGGCTCGACAAGGTCCCGCTCGAGCCCGAGCCCGACGCTCAGATCCCGCTCCCCATCTCGCACGAGAACGTGCGCGGCGGTGGCTACTACGCCACCGGCGACGACCACCAACCCCAACACGACGACGAAGAGGAAGATGAACATGATCGACGAAGAGACCCTACGGAAACTGCAGCAGATGAAACTCCACGGGATGGCCGAGGCCTTCGAGGAACTCCTCGCGGAGGCGCCGAGCAACCAGCGCAGCTTCAGCGAGAAGATGGCCCTGATGGCCGACCGCGAGTGGACGGCCCGCGAGAATCGCCGGCTGGGCCGGCTGCTGCGGGCCGCCAGGCTGACGACTGACGCATCGATGGAGGACGTGTGGACGACCGCCGGGCGAGGCGTCGCCAAGTCCGTCGTCCGCGACCTCGCTACCTGCCGGTGGATCGAGCAGCGCCACAACGTCATCTGCGTCGGCAAGACGGGGTGCGGCAAGTCCTACCTCGCGTCCGCGCTCGCCCAGGCCGCGTGCAGATCCGGACACCGCACGCTCTACGCTCGCGTCCCACGGCTCCTGCAAGAACTCGCCATCGCCCGCGCCGATGGAACGTACACCCGCCTGCTCACCAAGCTCGCTAAGCTCGATGTGCTCATCCTCGACGACTTCCTCATCGCCCCGCTCAAGGACGCCGAGCGCCGCGACCTGCTCGAAATCCTCGAAGATCGCTACGACCGCTCCTCCTCCGTGCTCACCAGCCAGCTCCCCACCGCCAAGTGGCACGCCGCGCTCGTCGATCCCACCGTCGCCGATGCGATCTGCGACCGCGTCGTGCACAATGCTCATGTCCTCACCCTCAAGGGCCAGTCCGGCCGCAAGCGAAAGGGCCTCAACCCGAAACCCTGACCCACGACCCCACGCCACTCACGCCGCCCGCTCCGATCTCCAGATGGTCGCTCCGCTCCCGCCGCCCAAGTGCGCCCGGACCGAGTGCCCAAGTGCCCCGGACTGGGTGCCCACGTGGCCCGGAATACTCACTTGATCGCGGCCGTGATCGAACGCGTCGTCGAGTCGCACGGTGCCGTAGTTCAGACCGCCGACGGCGTAGCGTCAGGGGTATCGCCGGAAGACAGGCTCCTTCGCACCATGATCGACGCCGTGTCCGAGTTCGAGCGGGCGCTGATCCGAGCGCGCACCAAGGCGGCGCTCGCGGCCAAGAAGTCGAAGGGGCAACGGGTCGGCGGCGTCCCCTATGGGTATCGGCTCGCGGACGACGGCACCCGCGTGGTCAGGGATGCGAACGAGCAGAACACGATCCGGCGGCTCGAGCGGCTCCGACGGACACGAAGTCTCCGCGAACTGGCGTCGTACTGCGACGAGCACGGGATTCGAGCCCGACACTCGGCATGGTCGGCGGTCACGTTGTCGCGGCTGTTTCGGCGGGAGGCCGCGCGGACACGCGGGTAGTCGGAGGGGGGCCTCGTTCCTTCGACCTTCGACCTTGTTGCCGCTCCAGTGGGCTAGTGCAGTCGTTGCCACATCCATGCCGCCAAGCCTGATGCACAGTTCGCACAAGATGCACACGGCAGGGCAGGGCCGTGCCGCCCTACCCCTTCGTTTCAGCTAACCGTGTGATTCGCGTCAACACCTATGCACCGGCGTCAAGAAGTGCTCGTAGCCGTCGGACCTCTCGAACAAGGCGGGGCACATCCTGACGCGCGTTCGCTATGAAGTCTTGGTCTCCAGTAG
>JAJDEV010000253.1 GCA_029259605.1 Planctomycetota bacterium
ACTGGGGGGGCGCTTCACGTACTTTGTCGCGGCCTTATGTTTTGGGAAACCTTGCTGGGGGGCGCCAGGGGTCCCAGTTTGTCGGGGGAGGGTGGCCTGGGCAAGTCGCGTCTCGCAGCAGAGGTCGCGGAGGCACTGCGCAGCAAGCGAGGGTGGGCGGCTGGGTTCTTTGATCCTCAATGCGCTAGCGCCTACAGATTCGGAAGCAAAGGCACTTTGCTCATAATCGACAACCCCGAAGAACGGCTTCGCGCAGTCAAGAACTTCCTGAGCACGCTTGACCAGCTTCCTGATCAAGCCAATGTCCGCGTCTTATTGATTAGTCGACAGGGGCTCGATTTCTGGCAGCCAATCATCGACGACACAAGGAGTACTTCTGCGTTCCAGGGCGCTGTTCTTGCAATGCCAGGTTTGCGCTCGCTCGAGGATCGGTACGCCTTGTTCGAGGAGGCGCGGGCCAGGACCCCGAAAGAGACTACGAAGGCCATTGGACATGTTGGGCTCGAGAGCTTTGAAGCTTGGAGCGAGCGAATTCCAGAGCATCACCGTCCGCTGTTCATCGTTGCCGCCGCGATCCACTGTGCCATACACCCCGAACAGGACCTGCTGAGTCTGTCAGGGCCCGACGCCGTCAATGCTTTGGCCCGACGAGAGTTGGCTCGGCTCCGAAACGAGAGTGTAGAAGCTGGCATGGAGGCCCACGCGTTGCCGAGGCTCGTATCCCTCGCGATTCTTGGGGGCTCTCTCGACGCTCAACGACTTCGTAAGCTTGCCCGAGACGATGGGGACCTGGAAATTGGAATTGCGCTGCCTTCCGACCGCGTGGTCGACCGCCTCCAAGCGATCGGACGCGTAAGTAGACGCGAGATTCTGGAGGCGCCTCGTCCCGATCTTGTGGCATCGGCTATCGCGACCGAGACCTTGCGGCAACGACCAAGTCGAGCTCCGGACTGGATTTGGTCGGCAATTGAGTCGGCGCCGGTGTCGGGATTCCGGCGACTGGAGCGTCTGATCTGGGACGCCGATCTTGTCCTGAAGCTTGGCCGACCGAGCCTTAGGGACTGGCTCGAGCAGGCGTTTGAAGATCATCCGGATCGTTGTGCCCACTCGTCGGCTGTCTCCGGTGCGCAACACTCCCATGTCGTTGCAGGGGCTGCTGCCATCGTCGGGCGAAGCTTGGTTCGCGAAGCGAAGAGTGAAGGCGAGCGAGCCGCGCGACACCTAAGGCTAGCCAGCGACCTTACGAAAGCGGGACGTCGCGCGGAGGCTCTTGACGAGGCTGAGCGGGCTGTCGAGATCTATCGGAGTCTTCAGAGTCAAGACCCCGGTGTTGTCGAGCCAGAGCTTGCTCTGAGCCTTGACGGGCTTGGCATTTGTCTTGGCGAGATCGGCCGATACGATGACGCGGTCGTCGCGGTTGCGCAGGCTGTGGAGGTCTTCCGAAGCCTCGCGCGTCGCGACCCTGCGCGGTTCCAGCCAAGCCTGGCGGCAAGTCTTCTCCATCTAGGCAACCTGTCGGACGACGCAGGCCGCCATACGGATTCGCTCTCGGCGACCGAGGAAGTCGTCGACATCTACAGAGTCCTCGCGCGAGACAACCCGGCTCGGTTCGAGCGCGATCTCGCCGCGGCTCTCAACAGCGTCGGTTCGTGTTTCGGTAGCCTGGGACGCTACCGAGACGCGCTCGTTCCGATTCGTGCCGGAGTCGAGATAGCGCGCCGCCTTGCAGCGGAGAACCCCGCCCGGCATCTGGCGGATCTGGCGTCGCACCTTCAGAACCTAAGCACCGCTCTCAATTCAACGGGAAACCCAACGGACGCGATTCTCGTCGGAGAGGAGGTCGTTAGCATCTGCCGGCGCCTCGCTCAGGATAACCAAACTCGCTTCGAGCCAAGGTTGGCCCAGAGCCTCCTCAACCTAGCCGTACTGCTCGGGGAGGTGGAGCGTCAGACTGACGCCCTGAGTCTGAACGAGGAAGCGGCTGCAGTCTACCGACGTCTCTCGAACGAAGTTCGTGGACGCTTCGACGCGGACCTTGCCGAGAGCCTCAATAGCCTCGCAATCCGACGGAGTGAGGTCGGCCGCGATGGGGAAGCCATCGCCCCAGCTGAAGAAGCGGTCCGAATCAGCCGACGCCTCGCGCAAGGGGATCCAATCGGATTCGGACCGGAGCTCTCATCGAGTCTAAACACCCTTGCGCTCTGTCTCAAGCGAGCGGGGCGCCCCAAGGAAGCGCTCGATTCATTCACGGAATCTGTCGCTATCGTTCGGCAGCTCACGCAAGAGCGCCCCGCTCGATTTGAGCCGCACTTGGCCGTATGTCTCAACAACTGTGCTGACCTGCAGTGCGATGTCGGACGTATCGACGACGCATTACCCTTGTGCGAGGAGGCCGTCGCGATCTACCGCCGCTGCGCGCCCAGCAATCCGGCTCGCATCGAGCCCGACCTTGCCTCAAGCCTCAACAACCTGGCCACGCGCCTTCGCGGAGTCGGCCGGAATGAGGATGCGCTCGCATTAGCTGAGGAGTCGGTTGAGATATACCGCCGTCTCATTCGCGATGATGCGATGCGCTTCGAAGCCGGATTCGGCACAAGCCTCGACACCGTTAGCACGCTCTTGGGCGAGGCGGGCGACATCGCTAGCGCGCTCGCCCACATCGAAGAAGCGGTACAAGTTCGACGACGTCTAGCAGAACGAGACCGGAACAAGTTTGAGCATGACCTCGCCGCAAGCTTGCACAATCTCGGCTTCCATCTCAGCTCTGCGGGACGCCCCGCGGAAGCCGTCGGGCCGACTGAGGAGGCTGTCGAGATCCGCCGACGAATCGCGGAGAGGGCCCCAGCTCGTTTCGAGCCTGAGCTCGCCGCCAGTCTCGACAGCCTGGGGGGGTATCTCTGCACAACTAAGCGATTCACAGAGGGCGTCGTTGCGTTCGAGGAAGCAGTTGCGCTGCGGCGGACGCACGCGGGGCAGCGCCCAGACTCCGAACTGGATCTCGCGTTGGGCCTGCAGAACCTCGGGCTCGGCCTCACCGTTGCGGGCCGACTTGGCAACGCGCTTGCAAAGTACGACGAGGCCGTGGGTTTGTGTCGGCGGCTTGTGCAGCAAGACCCGGGCCGTTTCGAGCCGGCGCTTGCTGCGAGCCTCAACTCCCGTGGCGTCGTCCTTTTTCACGCTGGGCGCCTAGCGGACGCGCTCGTTTCGGGCGAGGAAGCGGTCGAGATCCGTCGACGTCTGGCGCGAGCCGACCCCGCCGGCTTCGAGTTCGATCTAGCAACGAGCCTTCGAAACATCGCAAAGTGCTTTCGGCGACTCGGGCGTGACGACGATGCGCATGCCTGCGCTCGGGAGGCATCCGTCATCGACCAGCGCCGCGCGGAGTGAGGAGCAGAAGGCTTCGACCCTGTTTGGCGAACTTCGGAGTCTCTACCGCGACACAGTGCACCGATTGCTCGTTGCCGCGTCACGTTGCGCGACCGGAAACGTTGCCGTAGACTCGCTAGTGAGGCTTGTCCTGGGCCGGTGGGACGTGGTTCCCAAGCTGAATGTCGAGGGTTCGAGTCCCTTCGCCCGCTCGATGGCCGGGCGCAGGAGCGCGTGTTGCTCAATGCACGGGCGGCATGCCAACTGCAGCTCGGCGCTGATACCATCGCTCCATGCGTCGCTCTCCGGCCGTAGCACTGCTCGCCGCAGCTTCGTGTTTCGCGGGACTGAACGCGTGCGCCGAATCCAGCCCTTCGTCCTCGATCCGCCGTTCGATGGCGACCGAAACACCGGCGCTGGACGACGTCCTGGCGGACCGTTGGCAACTGTCCGGCGACCTCGAGTTTTCCCGCGGACCCGTCGCACTCGACCGGCGTTCGAGTTGCGAGATCCGATCGGCCCGGTCTCAAATCGGCGACCTCATCGTGCAAGTCGTGGCCGATATGGAGGATGGGTCCGAGGGAAGCGCCCTCTACTTGCAATTCCGGGAGAAGCAGGAGCGATACGGTCTGATCGGCAGCGGGGCCGTGTTCTCGATCGACGTGGCCGGAGGCATCTGGTGGTGGCGGGAACTCTCCGGTGACGTTCGCCTGGACGACGAGCCACGCAACGGCGGCTCACTTCGAATCGCAGTCGATGTCAGCGGATCCGTCGGCGATCGGCAACTGCAACTTCAGTCCAGCTTTCGATGTGTCCCCGGAGCCGGCGCACATCCGCTCGCCAAGTCGCTTGCTTGGTTCCGCGATGCTCCCGAACTTCGCGACTGAACGGCCGCGCCCCGGGTGCCTCGAGGGCCGGGGGTGCGGGCGCTGAACGACGAGCACTTTCAAAGCAAGGGCTGTGGCCGCCGGACTCGCCATCGCAACGCTTGGAGGGACCGCGGCGCGTCGCAAGCAAGGTGCGCTTTGGACGCAGGCTCGGACCCGCGGGGCTCGCTGGTTCGCTCGCGCGCGCGCCGGGAGAATCATGCCAACGCGCTGACGATGACACGCCCCCTACCGGCGTCCGTCCAAGCGCTCGATCAATCCTCCGCCGAGCAGCTCGTCCAAGACGTGGCCGCCGCCCGGGATGACTTCGAGCGTGGTCTCGACGCCGAGTTTCTTCAGCTGCTCGTGCACGCGCTCGGACGAGCGGAGCCAGCCGGTGTCGTTGCTCCCGGCGATGAAGTGGATCGCTACGCCGGCGTCGCCTAGGCCGCGCAGCTCGTCCGCGTCACGCGTTCGGGGATAACCGGGGATGCCCCAAGCCGAGTGGAAGAACTCGGGGTGGTCGACCACGGTGGCGAACGTGCCCGCGCTGTTCGCGCTGAAGCCGACGGCGTGGAAGCGGCCGCCCTCGGGTGGAAAGCGCTGCTTCAAGGCCTCGAGGAACGCTTGCGACGCGCCGCGTAGCACCTCCGGCGAGTCCACCGCGATCCAACCGCGCTGAACCGCGTCCTCGCCCCAGAACCGCGGCGGATCGTAGCCGGCCCCTCGGTTGCCGTCGCCCGGGCCGAGCAGAACGGGGTGTCGCGCTTCGGGGTCGTAGCCCACCGGGAGCCGATACGCGATCTTCGCGCGCTTCCCGCCGGCGAGTTCGAGCTCGTCGAAGACGGTCTCCGCCGGTAGCTCGAAGCGAGGATCGTCGCGGAGCGCCGCAAAGGCCGGATCCGCGGCCATTCGCTCGCGGTCCGAGAAGCTGGCGCGCTTCGCCCGCGTGAGCGCGGCGAAGGCCGCGTCGACTTCCCCCGCGCGCGCGTGACGTCGAGCGGCTTCGTAAGCGTCGAGCGCTGCGTTGGGACCTTGGGCATGGAGCGACGTGGCGAACAGAATCGGGGCGAGAAGAGGGAGGAGTTTCATCGTGGGTCAGTGCTTCGCGGGACGTCGAGGGGTAGTCCCGCGCGCGTCCACCGTGGACATGGAGGGCGCGCGACGCCGTGCCTTCGCCCGTGCGATCCGCGAACTCGGCCGGCACCCAACGTGCCCGCGTTCAGAGCGGACAGCTCCCACGCGACTCTCTGCACCTCGGTACGCGAACCGGGTGTGGGCTTTGCCGACCGAGCGACGATGCCCCGAACGGCTGACCCGTCCGCCTAGAACCGATACCCCGGCGGCACGACCACGATGCCCGAGTCGCTCACCGTGAACCGCTCGCGGTCCGCCTCGAGGTCGTAGCCGATCTCGGTGCCCGGCGGGATTTCGGTCCACTTGTCGACGATGGCGCGTTTGAGTTTGGCGCCCTCGCCGATGCGGACGCCGCTGAAGATCACGGACTCTTCGACTCGGCTGCCTTCACTCAGGACGCAGCGGTCGGAGACGATCGAGCGCTTGACCGAGCCGCCGGAGACGACGGCGCCGGAGCACAGCATCGAGTCCGCGACCTCGGCGTTCAGGACCGTCTTGGCCGGCGGGTTGTTGTGCCACAGCGTGTAGATCGGCCACTCGAGGTCGTAGAGGTTGAGCTGCGGCTCGAGGTTGCAGAGGTCGAGGTTGGCGTCGTAGTAGGCGTCGATCGTGCCGACGTCGCGCCAGTACGGTTTCGGCGCGCCGTGCAGGTCGGTGAAGTGGTGCACGTAGACCGGGGACTCGCCGATCATCCGCGGGATGATGTCCTTGCCGAAGTCGTGGCTGCTCTCGGCGCCGAGGTCCGCGTCCTCCTGGAGGCGTCGGACGAGCTCGTCGGTCTCGAAGATGTAGATGCCCATCGACGCGAGGCACACGCCGGGGTCGCCGGGCAGCTCCTTGCCGTGCTCGGGCTTCTCCTCGAACGAGAGCGCGCGGCCGTTCTCGTTCGTCTCGAGGATGCCGAACTGCCCGCTGTCCTTGGCGTCGATCCGGACGGCACCGATCGTGAGCGCCGCCTCGCTCTCGATGTGCTCCCGCAGCATGCGACCGTAGTCCATGCTGTAGATGTGGTCGCCGGAGAGGATGACGACGTGCCGCGGCCGTTCGCTCTGCAGCGTGTCGAAGTTGTGGAAGATGGCGTCCGCCGTGCCCTCGTACCACTTCCCGAGCCCCTGGTGGTGCGGCGGGCGGACGCTGATGAACTGCTCGAGCCGGCGCGGGAGGAAGTTCCAGCCGAAGCGGATGTGCTCGTCGAGCGAGCGCGCCTGGTACTGCGTCAGGACGTAGATGCGGCGCAGTCCCGAGTTGATGCAGTTCGACAGCGTGAAGTCGATGATGCGGTACGCGCCGCCGAACGGGACGGCGGGCTTGGCGCGCGCGGTCGTCAGCGGCTTGAGCCGCGAGCCCGCGCCGCCGGCGAGAATCAGCGTCAGCGTGTCTCTGAGCTCGGTCGTGAGCGGGGTGAACGCTTGGGAAATCGCGGCGGTCATGTTCCTCCTCGGACACCCTAAGAATGCCGTGACTTCCCGCGTCTGGGTAGTGATCCGTTCGCTCGGCCGGCAGATGTTCGCGAAGTCTTGATCGGGCGGCCGGCGAACTCGCGCTCCGCGCGGGATTGCGGCGCGCGCGCACGCTACGCTATCGGGTCGGCCCAACGGCATCCAACAGCGCAACCAACGCTCCGACTCCCCCCCACGATGAGCGCCCTCTTCTCGATCGAAACGTCCGCACCGAACGCCTCCGCAGCGCCGTGGACCCGCGCGCGCGGACTCGAACTCGAATGGCTCGCGACGAACGGGCTCGGCGACTACGCGTCCGCCAACGTGTTGCTCTGCCCGACGCGGCGCTATCACGGCTTGCTCGTCGCGCGACCCGAGGGGCGCGAGAAGCGCTACGTCTTCCTGTCTCGCTTCGAGGAGCGCGTCACGCGCAACGGATCCCCGGCGGCGGACCTGTCGATGGCGCGGTTCGGCGACGTCTTCTCGCCGCTCGGCGACGAGCGCCTGCGCTCGTTCGAATCGACGACGCATCCGCGTTGGACGTACGCGCTCGAGGACGACGCCGAGTCGAACGCCGGACGCTGCCGCATCCGGCGCGAAGTGCAGATGGTTCGCGACGCGCGAACGGTGCTGTGCCGCTATTCGGCGGACGGCGACGTCGAGGGCCTCGAGCTCGAGCTGCGCCCGTTCCTGCCGTTCCGCGAGGCCGACGATCTGACGGTTCGGAACGACGCGCTCGACCCGACCGTGACGCGCGTCGACGCGGGCCTCGAGTGCGAGCCGTACGCGGGGCTGCCGCGCTTGCACATCCGGTGCAGCAGCGCGTTCGAGTACGAGCACGCGCCGACGTGGTACGAAGGGCTCGACCTCGAGGTCGAACGCGCGCGCGGATTCCCCGATCGCGAGGACCACTTCACTCCGGGCGTGCTGCGCGTTCCGCTCGATCAACCGTTCGTCATCGCCGTCAGCATCGACGGAACGCCGGGCGATCCGGTGCCGGCGTGGAACCGCGAGGAGAAGCGGCGCAAGAAGGCGCTGGCCGCGGCGCGCGCCGACGACTCGGAACCGTCGGCCGTGCGGCTCGCGTTCACCGCCGACGACTTCCTCGTCCGCACACCGGCGCGCCTCGCCGTCGACGCGGGCTTCCCGTGGTTCACCGAGTGGGGCCGCGACACGTTCATCTCGCTGCCTGGGCTGACGCTCGGCCGCGGCCGGATCGACGTGTGCGAGGAGGTGCTGACGCGCAGCATCGAGGTCCTGCAGGACGGGCTCCTACCGAACATCTTCGGGCTGAGCCGCGCGTCGAGCCACTATGGCTCGGTCGACGCGTCGCTCTGGTTCGCGCGCGCCGTTCAACTCTACGAGAGCGAAGGCGGCGACACCGAGCGCATCGTCGACGAGTACCTGCCGGCGCTGCTCGAGATCGCGACGTCCTATTGGGACGGCACCGGGCTCGGCGTGCGCGCCGACGACGGCGGGCTGATCCAGGCGGGTGACGACACGCTGAATCCGACCTGGATGGACGCGCGCACTCCCGCCGGACCGGTGACGCCGCGCTCGGGCTGCGCGGTGGAGATCAACGCCCTCTGGTATTCGCTGCTGCAACACGTCGAGGGCTTGTGCGAGTCGACCGGCGAGCGCAAGCAGGCGCGGACCTGGAAGGCGCGGCGTCGCACGGCGAAGCGCACGTTCCTCGAGCGGTTCTGGCTCGAGGGCGACGCGCGCCTCGCCGACCTCTGGTCGGACGGCGAGGTCGACGCGCGCGTGCGCCCCAACATGGTGATCGCCGCCGCGCTCGAACACAGCCCGCTGACCCGCAAGCAGCGCGCGGGCACGGTGGCGCGCGCGAAGAGCGAGCTCTTGACGACGCGCGGCCTGCGCACGCTCGCCGCGAACGATCCCGCGTACCGCGGCCGGTACGAGGGCGGCCCGGTCGAACGCGATGGCGCGTACCACCAGGGCACGGTTTGGCCGTGGTTGTTCGGCTTCTACGTCGAGGCGACGCTGCGCGGCGTCGGGACGACGCGCACCGTGCGCGACGAGCTGGAAGCGACGTGGAACGAGATCGTGCTCGAGCTCGACCGCGCCGGGATCCACCACGTGTCCGAGGTCTTCGACGGAGACGCGCCGCACCGACCGAACGGGACGATCGCGCAGGCGTGGAACACGGCGGAGCTGCTCCGCGCGCGGCGCATGCTGCGCCGCGGGCACGCATGAGAACGCTGATGCTCGGCTGGGAGTTCCCACCTCGCCAGAGCGGCGGGTTGGGAACGGCGTGCGAGGGATTGGCGACGGCGCTGGTCGGCATCGGCGTCGACGTCTTGTTCGTCGCGCCGGAGGCGGTGGAGATGCGGGGGGAGCGGGTGCTGGCGGCCGCTGCAGGGGCCCAAAAATCTCCCATCCCTAGCCCCCACCCTCCCGGGGCACGGCTCCCAGACCGGTCGGGGGTGGCGTTGGTTCGCGAGATTCCCGCGTTTCTCCGCACCGCGCCGCTCGGTCGCGCGCCCGCGCCGCCGCCGGGCCACGCGCCGTCGCACATCGAGGACGCGCGCGCCGACGACGGGATGCGGCTCTTGCGCGTCGCGAGTCCGCTGCGCCCCTATCAAACGCGCGCCTCCTACGCGGCGACGGCGCAGCCGGTGCGCGCGACGCGACCCGCCGCGGGCGAGGCGCCGCTCCCCCACTCCACACCCACCGACTCCGCACCTGACCTCTACGGGTCGAACCTGCTCGCGGAGATCGAGCGCTACGCGGACCGCGTCGCCGACATCGCTCAACACGAGCGCTTCGACGTCATCCACGCCCACGACTGGATGACCCTGCCCGCGGCGCTGCGCGTGCGCGAGCGCACCGGCGCGCCCCTCGTCTGGCACGTCCACTCGACGGAGTACGACCGCCAGCCCGACGAGCACGACCCCGCGATCGCCGCGCTCGAGCAGCTCGGCCTCGACGCCGCGGATCGCGTCGTCGTGGTCAGCTCGTACACCGCCGAGACGCTCGCGCGGCACTACCGCGTCGATGCGTCGCGCATCCGGGTCGTGCACAACGCCGTCGATCGCAGCAAGTTCACGCCCGGCGCCACGCACACCGGCGCTCCGCCGCTCGTGCTCTTCCTCGGTCGGCTCACGGCGCAGAAGGACCCGCTCACGTTCGTGCGCGCGGCGCGGCTCGTCGTCGATGCGCTGCCGCACGTTCGCTTCGTCATCGGAGGCAGCGGCGACCTCTTGCCCGAGCTCGTCGCCGAGGTCGGGCGGCTCGCGCTCGACGAGCAGGTGCACTTCACCGGCTTCTTGGGCGGGAAAGACGTCCAGCGGATGTACGCGCTCGCCGACCTGTACGTCATGCCCTCGCGCTCCGAGCCGTTCGGGATCGCCGCGCTCGAAGCCATGTGCGCCGACGTTCCCGTCATCATCTCGGACGCAACCGGCGTCTCGGAGGTCCTGACGAACGCGCTCACGTTCGAGCGCGGCTCCGAGACCGCGCTGGCGGACCGCATCCTGTCGGTCCTGAAGCATCCGGCGCTCAGCCAGTCGCTGATCGAGCAAGGGAGGCGAGAAGTTCGTAGTCTGCGCTGGGAGGTTCGCGCGCGATCCCTCCTGCGGATCTACAAGGAACTCGTGGCGTGACCGACGTCGTCTTCTACTTCCAGGTGCACCAACCGCATCGACTGCGCAAGTTCACGCAGCTCGACATCGGTCAGGATGCCGGCGAGAGCGCCGACGCCCACTACTTCGACGAGTACCTCAACAAGCTGGTGCTCGAGCGCGTCGCCGAGCGCTGCTACCTCCCGATGAATCGCGTGCTGCTCGACGCGATCCGCGCCACGGACGGCCGCTTCCGCTGCTCGTTCGCGATCACGGGCACGGTGCTCGATCAGCTCGAGGCCTGGGCGCCCGACGCGCTGCAGAGCTTCGTCGACCTCGTCGACACCGGGCACGTCGAGGTGATCTGCGAGACGAGCTGTCACTCGCTCGCCTTCGAGCGCGGTGGCGACGAGTTCGAGCAGCAAGTGCGGTCGCACCGCGCGCGGCTCGAACACGTCTTCGGCACGCGCCCGGTCACGTTCCGGAACACCGAGCTGATCTTCGACGACGCGCTCGCGCGGCGCGTCGAGGCGCTCGGCTTCGAGGCGTTGCTCGGCGAGGGCGCCGACCAGCTCCTCCAGGGAAAGAGCCCGCGGCGCGTCTATCGCCCGAGCGGTTGCCAGAATCTGAAGCTCCTGCTGCGCGACTATCTCTTCTCGGACGACATCGCGTTCCGCTTCAGCAACCGGGACTGGCCGCAGTTTCCGTTGATGGCCGACACGTTCGCCGACTGGCTGCACAAGGCGACGGCGGACGACGAGTTCATCGGCCTGTACATGGACTACGAGACGTTCGGCGAGCACCAGGCCGCGGGCACCGGAATCCTCGAGTTCATGCAGCACGTGCCCGAGTTCGTGCTCGCCCACGACAACCTCGCCTTCGCGACGCCGGCCGAGGTCGCGCGCGCGCACGACGCGCCGCCCGAGCTCTCGGCCCCGCGCCCGATCTCCTGGGCCGACGCCGAGCGCGACCTGTCCGCCTGGCTCGCGAACCCGATGCAGCAGGCGGCCCACGAGGCGCTCTATGCGCTCCTGCCCGACATCCGGCGCGCCGCCGGGCTCGGAAGCCCCGAGTTGCTCGAAACTTGGCGTCGGCTGACAACCTCGGACCATGTCTACTACATGGCGACGAAGCATCAGTCCGATGGAGACGTGCACGAGTACTTCTCGCCGTACGACTCGCCCTACGACGCGTTCATGATCTTCATGAACGTGCTCGACGACCTGCGCGGTCGCGTCGACCGCGCGCTCGCGCCGGCGACGCCCCCCGAACCGAACGACCCGATCGCGCCACCTGCGCGCTCGGGCAAGAACGACAAGAAACGCGCGAAGCGCGACGGCCGCGCGGCCGCTAGCAAGAAGAAATAGGAGTCACCCGAGTCTTGGCCAACCCGTTCACCCTCTTCGAAGTCAGCTGGGAAGTCTGCAACAAGGTCGGTGGCATCCACACCGTCCTGTCGAGCAAGGCCGCGACGCTCGTCGACCGCATGGGCGACGACTACATCGCCGTCGGACCGTGGCTCCTCACGGACGACGAGACGAATTCGCCGTTCATCGAGGACCCCGCGTTCGCGCCGTTCGCGGAGTCGTGCCGCCAGATGGGCATCCCCGTCCGCGTCGGACACTGGGACATCCCCGCGCGTCCGCGCGCGATCCTGGTCGAGTTCTCGAGCCTCTACGACTCGAAGGACGACGTGCTCGCCGAGCTGTGGGAGGAGTTCCAGGTCGACTCGCTGTCGGGCACGTGGGACTACATCGAGCCCGTGCTGTTCGGCTACGCGGTCGGCAAGGTGATCGAGAAGTGGTGGCAGGAGTTCCTCGCGCCGCAGCATCGGCGCGCCGTCGCCCACGCGCACGAGTGGATGACCGCGGCGTCGCTGCTCTATCTGAAGAAGCGCACGCCTGCGATCGGAACGGTGTTCACGACGCACGCGACCATGCTCGGACGCGCGCTGTCCTCGACGGGCGTGTCCCCCGACGACGGGCTGGGCGGTCAAGTCGTCGCGGACCTTGCCGAAGAGCACGGCGTAAAGGCCAAGCACTCGCTCGAGGGCATCGCCGCGCGCCAGGCCGACGCCTTCACGACCGTCAGCGAGATCACGGCCAAGGAGGCCGAGCTGCTGCACGAGCGCGCGCCGGATCCGGTCACGCCGAACGGCATCGACCTCGAGGTGATCGACGCGATCGCGAGCGACGCGACGCGCGCCGAGGCGCGCACCGCGCTGCAGCAAATGGCGTCGCGCTTCTTCGGCGAGGACATCAGCGACGCAGCGTTCGTGGCGACGTCCGGTCGCTACGAGTTCCACAACAAGGGCTTCGACGTGCTGCTCGACGCGCTCGCGAAGGTCAACCAATCGTCGGGGCGGCGGATCGTGCTGTTCGCGCTCGCGCCCGCCGGCAACACGGGCGTGCGCTCGGAGGTGCTCGAGCGCAAGGGCAAGGACCAGGGCGAGCTCGACGGCGCGATCGGTATCTCGACCCACAACCTCTACGACGAGGACAACGATCCGATCCACGTGCACTGCGCGCGTCTCGGGCTCGACAACTCGCCGGACACGCGCGTCAAGGTCATCCAGATCCCGATCTATCTGTCGCCGGACGACGGCTTCCTCGGGATGACGTACGAGGCGATCCTGCGCGCGATGGATCTGTCGTGCTTCCCCTCGTACTACGAGCCGTGGGGTTACACACCGCAGGAGAGCCTCGCGCTCGGCGTGCCGACGATCACCACGGACTACGCGGGCTTCGGACGCTGGGCGGCGACGCACGGCTTCGGCACGGCGGACGGCATCACGGTGCTGTCGCGCGTGCACGTCACGCACGACGAGGTGCGCGACCGGCTCGCCGACGAGATCGAGAGCTTCCTCACGCGCGAGCAAAGCGCGCAGGAGCTGTTCGCCGCGTGCCGCAAGACCGCGTCGGCGACGCACTGGTCAGGCTTCATCGCGAACTACGACCAGGCGTACGCGCACGCGCTGGACTGCGTGCAGGACCGGCTCGAGCGCGGCGTACCGCAGCTGCGCCGACCGAAGCGCACGCTCGACGTCCAGCCCGCGCCCGAAGGCCAGCAGCCGCGGCTGTTCTCCTTCGACGTCGCCGCGACGCTGCCGACGAAGCTCGGCGCGCTCTCGCGCCTGGCGCGCAACTTCTGGTGGAGCTGGGATCCCGAGGGCGCGAGCCTGTTCGAGGAGATGTCGCCCCTCGCGTGGCGCGCGACGAACCACGACCCGATCGCGTTCCTGCGTCGCGTGTACCCGGAGGATGTCGAGCGCTGCGAGCAGGACACGAAGTACGTCGCGAAGCTCGAGCGTGTGATGGCGCGCTTCGACGCGTACCTCGCGGAGCCGTCGCACGAAGGGCGATGGCGCACTTCGCTCGCCCTCGACGCGCCGACGACCGACCATCCGGTCGCGTACTTCTGCGCCGAGTTCGGCATCCACGAGTCGCTCAAGATCTACAGCGGCGGACTCGGCGTGCTCGCCGGCGATCATATCAAGTCCGCGAGCGACTTGAACCTGCCGTTCCTCGGCATCGGGCTGTTCTATCGCATGGGCTACATGGGCCAGCGCCTGAGCCCGAACGCCGAGCAGATCGAGGTCGACATCGTGAACGACCCGCGCTCGCTGCCGATGACGCCGGTGCTCGGGAGCGACGGCGCGCCGCTCGAGTTGTCGCTCAGCCTGCCCGGTCGCGACGTCTTCGTGCGCGCGTGGAAGCTCGAGATTGGACGCGCGCCGCTCTACCTGCTCGACACGGACACGCCGTCGAACCGGAAGGAGGATCGCGACATCACGCGCAACCTGTACGGCGGCGACTCGGAGACGCGCTTGCAGCAGGAGCTCGTGCTCGGGCGCGGAGGCGTGCGGCTGCTGCGCGCGCTCGGCATCGAGCCGTCCGTGTTCCACATGAACGAGGGGCACGCCGCGTTCCTCACGCTCGAGCGCGTGCGCCAGCTGACGCACGGCGAGGGCCTGACCTTCGAAGAGGCGCGCGAGTTCGTGAAGGCGACCACGCTCTTCACCACGCACACACCCGTGCCCGCCGGGCACGACCGCTTCGGCGAGGACCTGATGCGGCGCTACTTCTCCGACGCGCCCGAGCGCTTCGGCATTCCGTGGGAGCGTTTCTGGTCGCTGGGCCAGGTCGAGGGCGACCGCGAGACGTTCAACATGACCTACCTCGCGATGCGCTTCTCGTCGTTCCACAACGGCGTCAGCAAGTTACACGGCGTGGCGTCGCGCGAGCTGCTGCGCGGGTTCTGGCCGCACCGCTTGGTCAGCGAGATTCCGGTCACGACCGTGACGAACGGCATCCACCTGCCGACGTGGGTCGCGCCCGAGGTGTCCGCGGCGATCGGCACGAAGGATCGCACCGTGCGCCCCGAGGACTTCGACAAGGCCCTGACGCGCGAGGAGATGCGCGCCTGGTGGGGCGTCAAGCAAGAGCTCAAGCGGCGCCTGTTCGACGAAATCCGCGATCGCATGCGGCGCTCGTTCCTGGACCGTGGCGACAGCCCGATCCTGCTCGGACGCACGCTCGAAGGGCTCGACGAGAACGCGCTCGTCATCGGCTTCGCGCGGCGCTTCGCGCCGTACAAGCGCGCCGACCTTATGTTCCAGGATCCCGAGCGCCTGCTGTCCATCCTCGAGAACGCGGAGCGCCCGCTGCGCGTCCTCGTCGCGGGCAAGGCGCATCCGCGCGACCAGCACGGCAAGGACATCCTGCGCAGCATCGCGGAGCGCACGCGGCAGGACCGCTACGTGGGCAAGGTGTTGTTCCTCGAGGACTACGACATCGAGCTCGCGCGCGCGCTGATGGGCGGCGTCGACGTGTGGCTCAACAACCCGACGCGCATGCTCGAGGCCAGCGGAACGTCCGGCATGAAGGCGGCGGCGAACGGCGCGTTGAACCTCTCGATCGGCGACGGCTGGTGGCCCGAGGCGTTCGACGGGATGAACGGTTGGCTGATCGACGAAGCGCGCTCGTACGACGATCAGGAGCTGCAGAACCAGCTCGACTCGAGCGTGCTCTATCGCCTGCTCGAGGAAGAGGTGCTGCCCGCGTTCTTCGAGCGCGATGCGGGGGGCTTCCCCGAGGCGTGGCTCGAGCGCGCCGGCCGCACGCTCGCCACGGTCCCGGTCGAGTTCAACACGGATCGCATGGTGCTCGAGTACACGCGCGAGGCGTACGGCAAGCTCGCCGCGAGCCACACCGACCTGTCGCAGGACAAGAAGTGGAAGCTGAAGTCGATCGTGCAGGAGCGCGCGCGCCTTCGCCGCGGTTTCGAGGGCATCTCGATCGCCTCGGCAACGACGAGCGACCTGGCGGAGCTCAACGTCGGCGACACGGTCGAGGTGCGCGTCGAGGTCGACCTCGGCGTTCTGAGCCCGGACGACGTCGTCGTCGAGCTCGTGCTCGGCCACGCGCGCGGAGACGACGACGTCGGACGCCCGACCGCGATCGTCCTACCCTTCGTCCAAACGCTCGACACCACACGCCACGCCTTCGAAGGCAGCCACGAGATCGCGCGCTCCGGCGCCTTCAGCTACGGCGTGCGCGTCCGCGCCCGCGAAGCCGACCTCGTCCTCTGGGCGTGAGGCGAATCGCCCCCCGGCGTCACTTCACCTCGATCGCCCCACGCGCGACCATCTCGCGCACGCGCGGAACGACGAGGTCGACGGCTCCGTCGCGGTTGGCGAGCAGGACGAAGACGAGGCGCTGCTCGGGGAACACCTCGAACGCGGCGTTGATGCCCGTGTACCCGCCGGTGTGCCCGAAGCTCTGGCACCCCTCCGTGAGCGTCTCGATCAGGCCGTAGCCGTAGCGTTCTTCGGGCGCGTCGGCGGGAACGGCGTCGAGGAGCCCGCGCAGGAGGACTCCGGCGCCGTCGACGTCCTCGTCGAGCAGCGCGCGCGCGAAGCGGCCGAGGTCGTCGATCGTGGAGTAGCCTCCGCCGGCGGGTCCGCCGCTCGGAGCGTCGAACGCGGAGTGCGCGAGGAGGAGCCGCGCGTTGGAGCGCCGCTCGCCGTCCGAACCGATGGAGTAGCCCGTCGCGAGGTCGGGGACGACGCGGTCGAGGGACCCGTGACCGGTGGCGTTCATCGACAACGGCTCGAAGACGCGCGCGCGCACCTCGTCGTAGTACGACCGCTCCGCGACGGCTTCGATCGCCGCACCGAGGACGAGGTAGCCGGAGTTGCTGTATCGATAGGCGTGCGCCGCGGTCACGGGTTCGTCCCGAATGAGCTCGCAGAGGTCGGCCACGGTCGCGGCGTGTGAGAGATCCCCGGGCGCGATCGACTCGAGGTAGTTGCCCAGCCCCGCCGTGTGCTTCAGGAGCCGCCGCACCGTGGCTCCGCCCCACGTCGAGTCTTCGAAGTCCGGGGGTAGCGCGAGATGTTCGCGTCGAGCTCCATGCGCCCGTCTCGCACGAGCTGCGCGATGATCAGCGCGGTGAAGCACTTGTTGATCGAGCCGATCGAGTACCGCGTCTCCGGCTTGCAGGGAACCGCGTGCGTCGCATTCGCGAGGCCGTACGCGGTGCGCAGGTGGACCGTGTCGTCCTCGAGCAAGAGCACGGAGCCGGAGAACTGTCCGTCGTCCGCGAGGTCGGACAGCCACGGGGCGAGAACGGACGCGATGTCCGCGGGGGACATCGCGGCGCGCATCCCGTCGGGGAGCGCGAACGCGCTCGCGCGACGGAGGCTCAGCGCGACGATGCCCGCGTCGGACAACCCGAGCTCCGCGACCACGTGCTCTTCGTGCGTGCCGCAGCGCAGCCAGACGTCCGCTCCCCCATCGGCCGTGGCGAAGACGGCGGCGACCTCCGAGCCGGCGTGACGCGTCCCGACGTCGCTCACGAATCGAACCAAGCCCGCAGCGCCGGCGCGCGCGACGAACTCGGCGTCGAAGCGCTCGATAAGGTCCTCGACATCCCCTTCCCCTCGAGAGAGAGCCGCGAGTTCGTGCGCGAAGCGCGAGGCGACGTCGTCCTGCGCGCGCGGCGCTTCCGCGCCTCGGAGCGAAGCGGACGCGACGATCCAGACAGGGAGGCACAGGAGAACGGTCCGTCGCGTCATGGTCTTGTTCAGGATGGTCCGGCCGACCCGCCAACGGCGCGTCGAACGACGTCCTCGCAGGCGAGCAGCGTTCATGTGGCGGCTACGCTAAGATCGAACACGGGTCACGAGTCTCGCGCCGCGACGCGTTACGCTTGCTCGCATGTGGACGCTCCTCATCGCCGCCGCGCCGCTCCTCTTCCCGCCGCAGGACTCACAGGCCACGTCGGTCGAGCAGCCCGACGTCGAGGCGCAAGCCTCCGAAGTCCCCAGCTGACCGATGTGACCCGGCGAGGGTATGCCGGTCCGTGGGACCGGCTCGGATGCGGATGGTGCGAAGTGGGTCGCTTCCGTGCGGCTCATCCCGAACATCGACGCGGACCGTGCCAAGGCGCGCGCGACGCTGATGTACCGGGTGACCCCGCGCCTCCAGGTGGGTGTCGAGATCAACCCGCGCGCCGACGAGATCGGTCCGCTCGCCAACTGGATCGCCGTCACGGAGTCGGGGAATCGGCCGGCGCTGATCCTGGGGACGAGCTCGGACCGCATCGGCACGGACGACGGCCAGGTCTACTACGGAACGCTCAGCAA
This sequence comes from Planctomycetota bacterium, assembly GCA_029259605.1. GTDB lineage: Bacteria > Planctomycetota > UBA1135 > UBA1135 > OFTM281. The sequence goes on from JAJDEV010000253.1 coordinate 18,041, forward strand.
GAACCTCGAGCCGTGGCTCGGGATCAACGTGTCGCCGTATGCCGGCGCGGGTTGGAGCGACCGCACGAACCGTTGGCAGGAGCTCTTCGGCGTGAACTACCGGGTCCTCGACGGGCGCTTCGCCATCAATCACATCTGGGACGGCGTGAACCTGCACCACACGGCGACGACGCGCGTGCGAGGCGTTTCCGTGGGGCTGATCGTCGCCGAGCAGGACAGCCATTACTCGGTGGGCGTCATGCTCGGCACCGAGTTCTAATCGGAACTGAGGAGCCCCGGGATGGGGGTTGTCCGAGGAAGTCCGGCTCAAACCGGCGTCGGTTGCCGCGCGAGACCAGAACTGCGGTGAGAGGCGCAACACCTATGCAGTCCGTTCAGTCTTGATCCCATGCGGCGCGTCAGCGCTACGGATCGCCCCCCCCAGCAGGCGGCCCGCGAGTGTGCGAACGAGCACCTCGCGGTGAGCGCGAGGCGCACACGCGCGTCCCCCAAGACCGGTCCAGTGAACCTGTGACCGGCGGCACGATCCTCGCCTAGACTCGGGTGGCGCATCTCCCACGCGCCTCGCCAGGGGGTTCTTTCCATGATCATCGCCGCACTGCTCACCGCCGCCGCCCTGCTGCCCACGGCGACGTTCCAGGAGGGCGGTCGAAGCGGCGGGAGCTGGACGCTGCTCCCGTTCCCCGACGGCTCGTTCCAGATGCCCGGCCCGACGCGTACGCTCCCGACGCGTCCGAACCGCGGCAACGGTTCGTCGGGCTCGACGCCGACGACGCCCGCGACCGAGCCGTCCTCGACCGCTCCGTCCACGCCGACGACCGGCGCGCCGACCACGGGCGCGCCGCCGTCGACGCCGAACCATCCGCCCGTGACCTCCGGCCCCAACGCCGGCGCGCCCGCGTCGACGCCCACGATCGCGGGATGGGATCCGATGGTGGTCGAGACCGAGATGCCCGCGCTGCTCGACCTCGACACCTGGAACATCTGGTGGCGCTTCCGGCGCGAGGGGTACCTGCGCATCGAGCCGTGGCAAACGGCGCCGATGACCGGCGACGCGGCCGGGCGCACGGAGTCCGGCGCGATCAGTCGCGCGACCGTACGCACGCGCATCCTGCCCGCGCTCGTTGCCGCGCTCGAAGACGATCCGTCCGAGGCGTTGCGCACCGCTCTGTTGCTCACGCTCGCGCGCATCGGCGACGGGAGCGGCGCGTCGCTGTCGCGCTCCGAACTCCACGACCTGCTCGCGGACGGGCTCGACGATCCGAACCAAACGCTCGCCGAAACGGCGTGCGTGAGCCTCGGCATCCTCGCCAGCTCGGGCTCACTCAGCACACTGAGCGCGCTGCTGCTCGACACCGAGGTCGGGCGGGAGCTCGTCGACGAGCGCAGCGTTCCGCTCCGGATGCGCGCGTTCGCGGCGTACGGCATCGGGCTCCTCGGGCAACGCACGTCGATCTCCGACGTGCGCGCGTACGCGACGCACACGCTCGTGACGGCGCTCGAGCACGAGGTGGACGCCGCGCCCGACGAGCGCATCGCCACGCTCGTCGCCCTCTCGATGATCGATCCGAGCGATCGCCCGGTCGCGTCGCCGGCCGTCGCGACGGTCGGTGGAAGCGCGGGGCGGATCAAGGACAAGTGTGCGTGCGCGTCGAACGACGAGCTCGCGCGCCTCTTGCTCGACATGCTCGACACGCGCCGCGAGGACGAGCGCACGCGCGCCCACCTACCCGCAGCACTCGCCACGCTCGTCCCCTACGTGTCCATCGACGTGCGCGAGGACGTGATCGACGCGCTCACGACGACTGCGAGCCGCGGCCGCGAGCGCGACTCGGTGCGCGAGGGTTGCATCCTCGCCCTCGGTCGCATCGGCGATGCTGACGAGGACGAAGTCGACGAGGACATCCGCAAGGAACTGACGAAGCTGGCCACCGATGGCAACCAACGCGCGCGCAGCTTCGCGATGATCGCACTCGCGCGCATCGCCGGACGACCTGGTGCTGGGGATGGGGATCCGCACGCCGGAACGACTGCGGTGCGCACGTTCTTGTTGAAGCGCCTCGGCAGGGCCCGGACGCAGGACCGCTCGTGGAACGCACTCGCGCTCGGCGTTATGGAGCGCGCGCTGCGTGACACGGGCGGCCTGCCGTCGACGGACACGCTCGACGCGCTGCGCGACGGCTTGCGCGCCGCGTCGTCGCCGGAGGAGTCCGCGGCGTACTCGATCGCCCTCGGCCTCAGCCGCGACGCCGGCGCGATGCGCGCCTTGGAAGAGCAACTCGACGATCAGGGCGCCGCCACACGCTCGTTCGTCGCGCTCGCGCTCGGCATGACCGGCGCGCCGACCGCGGGCGACGCCCTGCGCGCCAGCCTGTCACGCGCGAAGCACGAACCGACGACGCTCGAGAACACCGCGCGCGCGCTCGCGCTCCTGCACGACCCGGCGACCGTTCCGGCGATCCTCGCGCTCGACGAAGAGTGCGACTGCTCCCTGTCCCGCCAGGGGATGGCGCTCGCCCTCGGTCGCACCCGACACCCGGACGCGACGCTCCCGCTCCTCGAACTCTTCGAGAACGAGAAGGCCTCGGACCTCGAGCGCGCCTACGCCGCCATCGGCCTCGGCTACCTCGCCGAAAAAGACGAGCTCGCCTGGTCCACCCCACTCGCCTCGATCGTCAACTACCGCGCGACCCCGGACACGTTGACGAGCGCGCAGCAGGGCGGGATCCTGGACTTGCCCTGAGTTGTGCGGAAGCCGACGGGCGGCTCGGGCGAAGACTCAACGGGGCTCTGCTCGAGCGCGATCGAGTGCGGCGCGGATGCGCGTGTAGCGGACCGAAGGCGTCGCGCCCGCGCGCGGTAGGTCGTCGACCGTCGCCGTGAGGATGCGTTCGCCGTCCGCGGTCGGGCTGCGGCGCGCCTCTTCGAGCGCGGCGGCGGCGTACTTGAGCTGGTGGTCCTGCTCCGCGCCTCGCAGCAGATCGAGCAGCCCGGGCGGGCGGGCGAGCTCGAGGTCCGGCGACAGGATGCCGTCGCTCGCGTCGTAGGGTCCCGACTCCGCGACGGCCGTGGCGAGCAGCGACATCCAGGCCGCGGCCTGGAAGACGAGGAGCTTGCGCGTCGCTTCGCTCCCGGCGCGACGCCGCGCCGCGTCGAACGCGTTCGTTTCGGTGACGGTGTGCACGGGCAAGTGCCGCGCGCGGACCGCGGCGGATCGGCGCGCGAACAGGTCGCTGCCGAACAGGCGCAGTCCGCTCCACACCGTCTCGGGTCCGACGCCGTCCGCGAACGCGGCGCCGACCATGGCTTGCGCGTCGGCGGGGCTCGCTCCGCGCAGGGCGCGCACGAGGGCGAGCCGTTCGGGTGGCGACGGGGAGCGACGTCGCCAGCTCCTGCGCGCGCGCGAACGTCTCGGTCTCGCGCGGCGCGTCTGGATGTACGAGACACACGACCAGCGAGCGCAGCGCCGCCTGCGCGACGTCGGGGCCCATGCGCGCGAGCGCGCGCTCGAGCTGCACGGCGTAGAGCAACTTGTGGCCGAGCCCCGCGAAGCAGCGCGCGGTGTAGGGTCGAAGCGTCTCGAAGACGCGCGCGAGCGGCGCACGCTGCGCGAACCCCACGACCGCCCACTCGGCCCACTCGGCATCCCACGCCTCGAGCGCCTGGGTCAGCTCGCGCGCCGCGTCGTCGGGACCGGCGAACTCCACGGACGGCGGCGGACCGAGGCGCCAGTCGCCGGAGGAGCGCACACGCTCGCGATAGGAAACGTAGTCGTCGAGGCACCAGAGGGCGGCGAGGTAGCGCTCGTCCTCCGCTTCGCCGGCGCACAGTTGGCAGGCCGACTCGACGACCATGGCCGCGTGCAGCGGTCCGCCGAGCGGAACCGGCGGGATGTCGGCAACGGCGGCGTGCAACGCGGCCTCGAAGAGCGCCTCCGGCGTGGCGCCCGCGCCGATGGCCGCGGCCGCGACGTCGAACACCTCGTCTCGGTCGGCGTCGCGGAGGCGCGCCACGAGCGACCGCTCCCGCCGCGCACGTCGCGGTGCTCCACCGAGCCCCCAGACCGTCGCGGGTGGCAGCGCGAGCGATGCGAACAGGAAGCGGCGACGGGGAATGCGCGGGAGCTCGTTCATGCTGGAAGGGAACGCGCGGACGTTACCGCCAGCAGCGCGCGCCTGCCCGTCAGCGAGGTCACCGACGGGCAGGACGCGCCGCTCCCGACGTCAGTAGTTGACGCGCCACTGGCGTTGGAGGCCGGTCGCGCCGTCTTCGTAAAGCTCGAGCGTCGTTCCGGAGTGGCTCCAATCGACGCCCTGCGTGGTGAGCGTCCAGCTCCCGCTGACGAGCTCGTCGACCGTGATCGGCGCGGCGACGCCGACGGCGCGGATCGTGCCGAGGTCGACCAGGTTCGCGGCCACGGTCACGCGGTTGCCGACCGTGTTGCTCCAGTCGAGGTGCTGCAGGTGCTGGTCGACGTGGATCGTGACTGCAGCGATGTTGTCGGTCGCGTTGTCGAAGCCGTAGGAGAAGACGATCGCGTTGATCGTGGGGAAGTACGGCTTCCACAGCTTCACGTGCAAGCGGCCGAAGAGGCCCGGGTCCGTCCGCACGACCGAGAGGTTGTGATGCCGCGTGTCGTCCTCGGCGAACAGCATCAGTTCCGGAACGTTGGACGACGTCGGAAGGTCCGTCGAGAACAGCGCGAGCGTGCTCGTTTTGTCGCGCGCATCGAAGTACGTGAGGATGTCGGCGGGCGCGATCGCGTTCCAGCTGTGCACGATCGCGGCCGGCGTCGGGAACGGCACCTGGTCCGCCGCATTCACGTTGGCAGCGTCCGTCAGGAAGCTCTCGAGCGCGTCGATCGGCTCGACCATGTGCTGGAGAAGGTCGGGCGGAGCCGTGACGTGGAAGTTCATCCGCGGCAACCACCGCAGGTTGTGCGCCTGGTGGAAGTCGAACTCCTGCAGGTAGTCGAGCGGCGCGGACACCGTGCCGTCGAAGGGCAGGTCCATCGCCGTGGCACGCTGGTACTTGAAGTTGTCGTGCGCCGACGTTCCGTAGAGCCCCGTGCTGAAGAGGCTCGCCCAGTTGGCCTGCCCGCCCGCGCCCGCGGTCTGCGTGATGCGCGTCAGGCTGATCGTCCCCGATTGATTGACGACCGCCGACAGCATCGTCTTCGACGTCGGATCCTGGTGACGCGCCGCGAACGCGAGGCACTCGCCGCCGCCCATCGAGAGGCCGTAGCCGTACATCCGCTTTCGATCGACCGGCCACTTCGAAACGACGTCCTCGAGCACGGCCTCGGTCGCGCGCATGAACTCCTCGGTGCCGTAGGTCGTGAAGATGTCGACCGGCGGATTCCCGTAGGAGCTGAAGCCGCCGTCGTGGAAGACGACGATGTACTCCTTCGGTCCGCCCGTCCAACCGATCGCGGCATCCATGAACGCGCGCGCGCCCGGCAGCCACGATCCACTCGGCCCGCTGAGCGCCTCGTCGGCTCGCTCGCCGTAGCCGTGGAACATGATGATGAGCGGGTACTTCTGCTTCGGAACGAGCGTCGCCGGTCCGTCGATGTAGTACTCATCGCAGTAGTTCGCGTCGACCGGCGCGCAGTACAGCTTGTCGAACTTCGGGTAGCGTTGGATTTGCTGATACGGCGGGACCGCTTGCGCCGTCGCGAGGGCGAGTGCAAGAACGAGCATGACGTGCTCCGTGTTAGGGCCTGGAGGGATACGAGAGCGGTCGAGGGGGAGCCCCACCGCTCGCGATCCTAGCAACTCGTCGTGTCCGAGCCGCGGATCCGTCGCTCTATGTCTGATCCGCTCAACGAAGCGTTCAGCGCACGCGCAGGGCGTCGACCCGCGCCGCGTCGTCCGCGCGACCGCGAGCGCGCAGCAAGTCGCCGATCTCCGCGACGTGGTGGTCGGCCGCGACCATCCCCTCGGCGTGCAGCGCGACCATGGCGTCGACGAACGCGTCGAGCTCGTCGTCGCTCGGCGCGCGCAGCCGCTCGGGCGCGCCGCCGTGCGAGTAGATCTCCTCGATCCCATCGAGGACGCGGTCGATCCAAGCCCGGTCGAGCCAGACGCCGCCGACCATCACGCCGAGCGGACGGCGTGCGTTCGCGACGCCGTCGAGCGGGTTCTTCGCGAGCAGGATCAGGTCGGCGCGCTTGCCCGCCTCGACGGTTCCGAAGTCGCGTGTCTCGAGCGCTTCGGCCGCGTTCACGGTCGCCGCTTGCAGCGTCTCGAAGGTCGACAGCCCGAGCTCCTCCATGAGGCGCAGCTCTTCGTGGAGCATGAAGCCGGGGACTTGGTTCTCGTAGCCACCGCCCGAATCGCTGCCGGCCAAGAAGCGCGCGTCGGTCGCGAGCAGGTCGGTGAAGATCCCGCGCGACAGCTCCCACACGCGCGCGTGCGAGTTGCGCGGATCGCGTGTCTCGACCTGCGCGTACCAGCGCTCCAGGTCATAGACGGAGACGTAGCGCATCCCCTCGAACCCGTCGAGGAAATCGATCGCCTCGTCGCCGACGAGTCCGATCACGCGCGTGCTCAGCGTCGGACAATTCCATGCGCCCGATCCATCGGTCAACGCGACGTAGTCCTCGCTCGTGAGCTCGAGGCCGCGGTCGAGGATGTAGCCCTTGAAGTGCTCCAGCGTTTGGTGCCCGATCGCGATCGCCTCCTCGACGGTCACGTCTTGCGGGACGTGTCCGACGACGCGGATGTCGAGCGCGTCCGCCGCGGCGAAGACCGCGCGATAGACGTCCAGCGCCATGTTGTTGTGCACCTTGATGAAGTCGTAGCCGGCGGCGGCGTGCTCGCGGACGACGCGGCGCGCGGCCTCGGGCGTCTCGACGACCGTGGCGAACATGCCCATCGGCCGCGCGTTCAGGATGTGCCCGGAGACGAACAGCTGCGGCGCGAGCAGCCGACCGGCGCGGATGGCCTCGCGCTGGGCGAGAATCCACGGATAGCCGCACATCACGCGCTCGGTCGTGACGCCGTTCGCGAGGCTCAGCAGCGCCATCGACTGCGTCACCGTGCGGTGGACGTGCATGTCCGTCAGGCCCGGCATGAGGTAGCGGCCGGTGGCGTCCACGCGCAGCGCGCCCTCGGCGTCGGTCGCGTTCTCCTCTCCCGCCGACCCGATCCACGCGATGCGACCGTCACGGACGAGCACCGAGACGTCCGCCTCGATCGTCGCGTCGGTCATCGCGAGCAGGTTCGCGTGCTCGAACAACACGGGTTGCCGCTCGACGCCCTGTGACACGTCGAGCCACAGACGCTGGATCGCTTGCTCCTCGCGATGGACGCGCCAGCGGTCGCTGTCGTTTCCGACCTGGGCGGCCGCGCTACGCAGCTCGGCGCCCACGGTCGAGAGCGCGGCGAGCAGGCATGCGCGCACGATGGAAGAGCTCATTGCGCCGACCCCGCTTCGTCCGTCCGAGCGCGCAGCCAGTCGACGACGACCTTCACGCCGCTCTCCCAATGCGCTTCCGCGCGCCGCGCCGCGCGCCCGAAGTGCCCGTTCTCGATCGCCTCGAGCATGCCCTCGTGCTGTTCGCACGAGCGCGTGATCGCCGCCATGCCCCGCTCGTCCGCGCGATCGAACAGCCGTACGCGTCCCTGCAGGTTGTCCTTGAGTCGGACCAGGTTCGCGTTGCCGGCGGCCGCGCTGACGAGGTCGTGGAACTGGCGATCGAGCGCGGCCATCTCGCGCGGCGTCTTCTTCGCCGCGCGCAGCTCCGCGTTGATCGCGCGCAGCTCGGGCAGCCGCGCGCGCAGACGCTCGCCCGCGAGCCGGATCGAAAGCCCCTCGAGCGCGCCGAGGATCGGGTAGAGCTCGGCAATCGTCTCCTCGTCGAGCGCGCGCACGGTGAACCCGCGGTGCACCTCCGACACGAGCAGCCCTTCGTGCTCGAGCGTCAGCAGCGCCTCGCGCAGGGGCGAGCGGCTGACACCGAGCTCGGACGCCAGCGCGGGCTCGCGCACGGGAGCGCCCGGGGCGAGGTCCCGGGCGTGGATGCGGGCGCGCAGGCGGTCGACGATCGCGCTGCGCAGGGAGGTGCGTTCCAGCTTCATGGCGCGAGCGTATCGCGCCAGTCGATTGTCGACAATGTGCAGTCTGATCGAGTTGTGTCAGCGGGCGCGCGGCACGTTCGAGTTTGTGCGTCTGGCCCGAGCAAGGCGTAGATTGGCGCGATTCGGGACCCGGGCGTAGGCTCGTCGAAACGTCGCTGCCGTCCCTCTCCCACTTGCCTGGAAGTGAACCTTGGTTCGACTCCTCCTCGCATCGCTGGCGTTCTTCACGCTCGCTCTTCCGTCCGTTGCCCAGGAGCCCGTCGGAACCGTCGTCGGGTGGCACGCTGACTCGGGTGCGACGCCGCCGTTGTCCGCCGGTTGGGTGCGCGTCGACGGGCAGCTCGTGCAGGACGTGGGCAGCCCGTTCGACGGCTTGTACCTGCCCGATCTGAACGGAGCGACGATGCGCGTGAACGGCTTGTTCCTGCGCGGCGCGTCGACGACCGGAGGTTTGGAGCAAGACGCGCTGCAGGGACACGCGCACGACAGCACGAACAACGCGAGCAACGGCCAGCGCTACGGCATCTGTCCGGCGTTCATGGAGCCGGGCTTCGGCGCCGCCGTGATCTACCGCGCGGCCAACGTGACGGTGGCGGGTCCGATCGACGACGGTGTGCACGGCGCGGTGCGTGTGGACGACGAGACGCGTCCGACGAACATGTCCGTCGTCTGGATTTTGAAGACCGGTGCCGGCGAGCTACCGGTCGGGTCCGTCGTGGCGTGGCACCCGGACTTCGCACCGCTCGGAAGCGTTGCTCTGCCCGCGGGCTGGGCGCGCTGCGGCGGTCAGGTGCTCGAGGATCCGCAGTCTCCTCTCTCCGGCACGCGCGTTCCCGACCTGAACCCGAGCGCGCGCTTCCTGCGCGGCGGCGTGACGTCGGGCATCGCGCAAGAGGACGCGTTGCAGGACCACGGGCACAGCGTGACGAGCGACGTGAAGCGCAAGGCGGTCAGCGGCACGTCCTACGACATCAACCCCGGCAGCGCGGACCCGACACGACCCGCGACCATCGGCGCGCGCGACGCGAAGTCCGACGGGACGCACGGTGCGCCGCGCGTCGCGAACGAGACGCGCCCGGTGAACATGTCCGTCGTTTGGATCTTGAAGACGCGCCTCGGAGCGCCGCTGCCCGAGGGCGCGCTCGTCGCGTGGCACAACGAGCCGGCGGCCAAGCTGGGGCCGCTCCCGCGCGGACGCGCGGCTTGGTATCCCTGCGACGGCACGGTCGTGCAGACGGTCGGCAGTCCGTACGCGGGCGCGCGGCTCCCCGACCTGAATCAACCCGGACGCTTCCTGCGCGGCGGAACGAGCTCGGGCGTCTTCCAGGCGGACGCGTTCCAAGGGCACTGGCACGACGTGCAACACGACGCCTTCTCCTACCAGTTCAACCTCGCAAGCGGCAACGCGCTCTGGGGCGGCTGCGGCGACGACTTCCAAGTGGGAGCGCTTTCCATCGGCGGCGTCAGCGGAGCTCGCACCGCGGACGAAACGCGACCGGCGAACATGGGCGCGCCGTGGATCCTCTACCTGCGCGGCAACCGCGGACCGCGCGCCGCGATCGTTTCGGGCGCGACGCCGGTGGGCCCGGTCCAGTAGAGGATCGAAGCGTCTCGCCAACGGCGAGGGCGAGCGCGCTAGGGAGGGAGAATGGAAGGGGACCCGGTCTTGCTCGCGACCGTTCCATGCCGGCGCCGATCGATTCGCACCTCGACGCCGCCGAGCAGCGCAGGACGCTCGAGCCAAGACCCGAACGCCCCGCGCGGCCCGTTCGAAACCAACACACGGTCACTACCCGGCCAGTTTTCCCACCATCAGCAAGTGGCCGCCCGCCATCACTTCGACCGTGTCGCCGCGGTGGAGCGTGGGCATGCCTTCCTTCCCCGTCGCGATGACCTCGAGGGTTCCGATGCCTTCCTCGTTGAGCGTGACGTCGTAGCCCGAGCCTCCGACGACGATGCGGACTTGACGGAGTTCGAGCCGGACTGCCACGCGCGCCGTGAGCGTCCTTCGTTCGGTCGTCTGGGTGTACACGGCGCGGCCGTGTCCGAGCTCGCGCCCGTTGAGCTCCGCCGTGAGTCGCAGGCCTTCCGCTCGCGTCGTCGCCTCCGGGGCGCTCGGCATTGCGACGGTGGGGGCGAGCATGAGGGGGAGCACGGCCATGAGTTGCATGAGGTTCATCTTGATCTCCACGATTGGGGCCACACACCCTCATTCCAAGAGAGGTGCGGCCCGATGGACTGAAATGGAATTGCCAAGTGGCACGCCGCCCAGCGCATGCCCCGTGCCATCGGCCGTTTCTCCCGCCAGGCCGCATTGCCGAGCCTTGGGCGGCCCCTTCGTCGAGATCCTGAACGCGTGGTCCAAGGCCTGGACTCATCCCTACGCCCGCCGGCGTGCAGCGATCGACTCTGGCATCGCCAGCGCCCGAAGTGGAACGCGGAGAGCGCTGGGCAGGGGAAGCGTCTTGCTCGCGAACGATCGGCGCTCCATCCTCATCGCTTCCGACTCCACGTCCTCGACGTCTCTCTCCTTCCGAGCGCCGCCTTTGACTCTCCGCGCCATCGCTCTCGTCGTCCTGATCGCCGCGCTCGTCACCGCGCTCTGGGTCAGTCAGCACCGAACCGGACCGCTCGTCGTGTCGGGGTTCGTCGAGGCGGACGAGATCCGCGTCGGATCGCGGGTCGGTGGGCGCGTCCTCGCGGTCCGCGTCAAGGAGGGTGACGCGGTCGAAGCCGGGGACGTGCTGGTCGAGCTCGAGCCGTTCGACCTCGCCGAGCAACGGGCGGGGGCGGCCGCGCGGCTAGCGGCACGCCGTTCCGAACACGACGAGCTCGCGAGCGGTCTACGTTCCGAGGAGATCGACGAGGTGCGCGCGCGACGCGACGGGCTCGCCGCGCGGCTGCAGGATCTCGAAGCCGGACCGCGTGCGCAGGAGATCGCCGCCGCGGCGTCGCGCGTCGCGCTCGCGCGATCGCGCGTCGACCTCGCCGGCCAGGAGCACGAGCGCGCGAAGAAGCTGACCGCCGGCAACGTCGCGAGCGTCGAGACGCTCGACCGCGCGACGAGCGCGCTGCACGTCGCCCAGGCTTCGCTCGATGTCGCCGAGCAGGAGCTCGCGCTGCTCGAGGAGGGAACGCGCAAGGAGACGATCGCCCAGGCGCGCGCGGAGCTCGCGGCGGCCGATGCGACGCTCGCGCTCGCGGTGGCCGGCTATCGCGAAGAGAAGATCGCCCAGGCCGCCGCGCTCGCCGCCGCCGCCGAGGCCGACCTCGCCGCCATCGACCGGCGCATCGCCGAGCTGACCGTTCGCGCGCCGGGATCGGGCAGCGTCGAGGCGGTCGACCTGCGACCGGGCGACCTCGTCGGACCCGACGCGCCGGTGCTCTCGCTCCAGGACAACTCCGAGCTGTGGGTCCGCGCGTACGTGCCGGAGAACCGCCTGACGGTGACGTTGGGTGACCGCGTGAGCGTCGGCGTCGACGCGTGGCCGGGCGAGCGCTTCCGCGGACGGGTCGGCTTCGTCGCGCGCCAGGCCGAGTTCACGCCGCGCAACGTGCAAACGCCGGAGGAGCGCTCGAAGCAGGTCTTCCGCATCAAGGTCTTCCTGGAGGACGGCCTCGACCGCCTGCGGCCGGGAATGGCCGCGGACGTGTATCTCGAGGAGCGCTAGCGTGCCCGAGCCGGCGCACGCAGAACCGGTCCTCGACCTGCGCGAGATCACGCGCCGCTTCGGGAGCAAGACCGTCGTCGACGGCGTGTCGCTCACGGTGGCGCGCGGCGAAATCTTCGGCCTGCTCGGTCCGAACGGCAGCGGCAAGTCGACGCTCATTCGCATGCTGTGCGGCGTGCTCGAGCTGTCGGGAGGCAGCGCGCGCGTGCTCGGCTACGACGTCGCGCGCGACGCCGAGGCGATCAAGCGCCGCATCGGCTACATGTCGCAGAGCTTCAGCCTCTATCGCGACCTGTCGGTGCGCGAGAACCTCGCGTTCTACGGGCGCGTGTACGGACTCGGGCCCGAGCGTCTGGAGCAGCGCTCGCGCGCCGTCGTCGAGCTGACCGGGCTCGGCGATCGGATGGAGCAACTCGCCGGAACGCTGTCGGGCGGCTGGAAGCAACGCCTCGCGCTCGCATGCGCTCTGATCCACGAGCCCGAGGTCGTCTTCCTCGACGAACCGACGGCGGGCATCGATCCCGTCGCGCGCCGCGACCTGTGGGACCTCCTGTTCGAGCTCGCCGGAAGCGGCGTCACGCTGTTCGTGACGACGCACTACATGGACGAGGCGGAGCGCTGCACGAGCGTCGCGTACATCTACGACTCGCACCTGATCGTCCGCGGTCGACCCGAGGAGCTGAAGGCGCTGCGCGCCGTGACGCCGGAGGGGACGCAGCGGCTCGAGCTCTCGATCGAGCATCCCGCCCGGCACCTCGCGCGCCTGCGCGCGACTCCGGGCGTGCGCGACGCGACGCTGTTCGGCGAGAACGTGCACCTACTCGTCGACGACGACGTGGACGAAGACGCGCTGCGGCGCGACGCAACCGAGCTGCGCGCGATCCAACCCAGCCTCGAGGACGTCTTCGTGACGCTCTCGCGCGACGCCGAGCGCAAGGCGCGCGTGTCCGAGTCCGCGCCGCCGCCCGCTCCGCCGCCGCCGCCGCCCCCCGCACCGGAACCGGAACCGCCCGCGCCGGCGGACACCGGGAAGCGCGCGAAGGCGCGGTCGCTGCGCGGGTTCTTCGCCGTGTTGATCAAGGAGTTCGCGCACATCCGCCGCGAGCCGGCGACGCTCGTCTTCATGCTCGTGATCCCGGTCGTGCAGACCGTCATCTTCGGGTACGCGATCCAGACCGAGATCGAGCACGTCCCCACCGTCGTGCTCGATCTCGACGGCCGCAACGCGGGGCGCGAGCTCGTCGACGACTTCGTGAACACGGGCACGTTCCAGATCACCGAGCGCGCGCACGACGACGAGAGCTTTCGCCGCGCGATGACCGCCGGGCGCGCGCGCGTCGGTGTGAAGATCCCGCCCGACCTGACCGAGCGGCTCGTGCGCGGCGAGCAAGCCGTCGTCCAGGTCCTGATCGACGGCAGCGACTCGACCGTCGCGAACGCCGCGCTCAGCAGCGCCAGCCTGCTGGGCGTGCAGCTCTCGCGCAGCATCGGCTTCGCGTTCCTCGAGAGCCAGCGGCGCGCACCGTCGCGGGACCGGTACGGACGGCCGGCCGCGCCGATCGAGATCCGCCCGCGCCTGCTCTACAACCCGAACCTCGAGAGCTCGCACTTCTTCGTCCCCGGCCTGATCGGAATCATCCTGCAGCTCGTCACGCTGTTCCTGACGTCGTTCGCGATCGTGCGCGAGCGTGAGCTCGGGACGCTCGAGCAGCTCTTCGTGACACCGGTCGGCCGCGCCGGGCTCGTGCTCGGCAAGCTCGTCCCCTACGCCATGATCGGCATGGTCGAAACGATCATCGTCATGGCGGTGATGGTGTTCCTCTTCGGCGTACCGATCCACGGCAGCCTGTGGCTCTTGCTCGGGCTGACGGGCCTGTTCGTCGTCACGTCGCTGGGCATGGGGCTCTTCGTCTCGACGCTCGCGCGCACGCAGGTGCAAGCCATGCAGTTCGCCTTCCTCGTCATGCTGCCCTCCGTGCTTCTATCGGGCTTCATGTTCCCGCGCGCGGAGATGCCGCTCCCGATCTGGATCGTCAGCTTCGGCCTGCCCGTCACCTACTACATCGAGATCCTGCGCGGCGTCGTGCTGCGCGGCGCGGAGTTCGCCGACCTCGCACCGAGCGTCGTGGGCCTGTCGATCTCCTGCGTCGTGATCCTGGGCGCCAGCATCGCGCGCTTCCGCAAGCAGCTCGGCTGAAGCGCGTTCGCGGCGCGCCTGCCTACTGCAGGTTCACGAGCACGAGCACGAGACCGCTCTCGCCCTCGAGCCGCGTCATGGCCTTGCCGAGCACGGCGCCGTTCGCGCGCAGGGCATCGGTCGAGCGCATCGCCGCGCCGGGGATCGACGACGTCGTGAGCAGGTCGCCGGGGCGAATGCGTCCGTTCTCGTTCGTGCACCGCACGTAGACGCGCCCCGTCAGCGCGACCGGCGGTCCGTGGCGGAGGAGAAGGAGAACAGCAGGCCGGCGGCCGCGATCATTGCGTGCATGGGAAACGCCTCGAGTAGGGGTCGCCCTCCTCACCGAGAACGCGCGCCGCGCGTCACGGGGAATCCGCGCGATCGCGTGCGTTCGGGCCGTGGGCGGGCCCGGGGCGTGGATTCGTGGTTACACTGCGCGCCACGCGCTCTCTCCCTCCCCCCAGCCCCCCTCGACGATGCACCCTCGATCCTCGCGCTCCCGCGTCCTCGTTTCGCTCGCCCTCGCCTTCGCGCTGACGCCCGGCGCGACCCACGCGCTGCCCGCCGCGAGCGACGCCATTCGCGTCGTCGAGACGGGGGCGCTGAGCGCCGCGCAGCTCGACGAGCTGTATGCGCTCGAGCAGGTCGAGGCCTGGGTCGAGTTCGGGAACACGTCCGTGATCGTCGGCGCGGCGTTCGACGGCGAGCTGGCACGCTTCTTCGAGGGCGCGCCTCCCGTGCGCTCGCTCGAGGGGCGGCGCGAGGACCTCGCGTTCGTGCGCTTCGAGGCCGCGCACGCCGATCGCGCGCTGCCCGCCGGCTCGACGCTGGTTGCCGGCTTCGGTCGCTATGCGGTGGTGCTCGTCGGCGACGCGAAGGGCGTGCGCGAGTCGGCCGTCGAGCACACGGCGCATCCGACCGAGCTGCGCCCCGTTCCCTGGAACACGATCGTCGTGCGGCGTCCGGATCGACAGGAGCCGCTGCCCGTGCAGCGCTTCGGCGCCGACGCGACGCTCGTCGAGGACGCGGTCGCGGCGCTCGACACGAACTTCTTCTCGACCACGCTGCTGGGACTCGTCAACTTCGGAACGCGCTTCTCGAACGTGGCGTCCTTCTCGAACGTGACGACGTATGTCGAGCAACGCTTCGCCGCCGCCGGACTCGCTCCGACGCGCGAGGCGTTTCAGCTGTCGGGCAAGACGCGCCACAACGTCATCGCGGAGATCCCGGGTACGACCACGCCGCAGGACGTGTACGTCATCTGCGGACACTACGACTCGACGTCGCAGTCGCCGAGCACCTTCGCGCCCGGCGCGGACGACAACGCCAGCGGCGCGGCCGGCGTGATCGAGATGGCGCGCGCGTTGTCCGGCTTCCGCTTCGACTCGACGCTGCGCTTCATCGCCTTCTCGGGTGAGGAGCAGGGGCTCGTCGGAAGCAACGCGCACGTGAACAAGCTCAAGAGCGCCGGACAGCTCGGGCGCGTCAAGGGCGTGATCAACATGGACATGATCGCGTACCAGAACACGGGGCGCCGAGACGTCTTGATCGAGGGCAGCGCGTCGGCGTCCGCCGCGATGATGTCGCTCCTCTCGAGCCTCGTCGGCCAGCACACGAACCTGGTTCCGTTCACGTCGACCAACCCGTTCGGCAGCGACCACATGCCGTACATCAACAACGGCGTCAACGCGGTCCTCACGATCGAGTACGAGGACTGGTTCAACCCGAACTACCACTCGACCGCCGACCAGTACGCGACGCTGACGCTTCCGCTCGCGCACGACATCCTGCGCCTGAACCTGGCGGCGATCGCGACCGCGGCCGGGATCAACGGGCGCGCCGGGGCCGGCATGTCGGGGATGGTCGAGCAGTACGGCCTCGGACTCGGCGGCACGAACATCGGGGCGATCAACTCGGGCTCGGCGCCGAAAATCGGAACGACGATGTCGATCGACGTCACCGGAATGGGGAGCGCGACGTTCGCGCAGGTCGCGCTCTGCCGCAGACAGGCGAACGTTCCGGGCTTCGGCGGGACGATCCTCGTGGACCTCAGCCGTCGCATCCGCACCGCGGAGGCGTTGCTCGTCGGCGGCAACGGGACGGTGGGCATCAAGATCCCGAACCAGCTCAACCTGATCGGGGTGAAGGTGTACCTCCAGGCCGCCGCCGGCGATCCGGGCCAACCGTCCGGCGTCGCGCTCAGCAACGGCCTCGAGGTCACGATCGGGAGCTAGCCGCCCGTCGAAGAACGCTGCCGCGCTTCGTGCATGGAGCGCGGCGATGGAAGGGACTTTGGTGGCGGACCGGGGGCGGCTGCGGCGTTTCAGAACGAGACGCAGTCCCTTCGGAGTCTTCCCATGCAAGTGCCCTACCGGCTCGCTGTCGTGCTTCTCTTGACCCCCGCCTGTGCCGCCGTCCCTCCGGACGTCGACACGAACCCGGACGCCTACGCGGACGCGATCGGCACGGTGACGATCTCGGCGCCGGTCATGACGCCGGTCCTCACCGGAGTGTCACCGGAGAAGAGCCTCAAACTCGACTGGCTCTACGACGAGGAGAAGCTCGCGGCGCGCATCCTGAAGCCGGACATGGCCAGCTCACTGGTGCAGTTCCAAGCGCTTCGCGCGGCCGTGGAAGGCGTGTTCGCGGGCCCGCAGATCCAATCGTCCGAGACGCGCGCGTTCGATCGAAAGATCGACGCCGACGGGCGGTCCACATCGAGCTCCACGACAACCGAGGAGACCGTGTCGCGCGCAACCCCCGACGTTCCGGAGGACACTCCGTTCGCGACCGTGCCGGAGTCCGTCGACTCCGCCATGACGGCGCTCCTGTCGCGGGTGAACCTCGAGCACAACCTCGCGCCGGATCAGCTCGCGACGCTGATCGCCGCGTACAAGACGTACATGGTGAACCTCGAGGAGTACTACAACCTCGACAGCTTGGTCACCGGCGCACGCGAGTTCGGGGGATCCGAGTATGTGCCGTACAAGATGCACTTCTCGGTGACGGCCGAGCCCGGGTGGTACACGCGCTATCGCTTGATGGACGCGGTCGTCGAGGGGAAGGTCGAGGAAGGGATTCGCATCCTGACGGTCGCGCCCGCGGAGACGGCGCAAGCCATCGACGAGTTCACGGCGTCGCTGCGTCAGCTCCTGCTGACCGTGGGGGTCTCGGGGAGCTCCGGCCCCGCAGCGGTGAAGGCGAACATCGAGAAGGTCGACGCGGTCGCGCAGCGCCTCCAGGGTTTGCACACGAACAAGACGCTGACCGTGGCGTACCCGGACGAGTCGACCTTCCGCATCCGCTTCCGCGCCCAACGGACACCGACCAAGCAGGGCAAGGACCTCCAACCAATCAGCCGCATCCTCACCGCGTACGTGCTCGTGCGAGCCGACGCGGCAGGGCGGTCGGCGGACGGGATGGGCTCCCAAGTCCAGACCCTCGACGTCACCAAGTCGGCACGAGAGGCGAACGACGGCTCGCGACCGGCGCGACCGCGCACGGCGTCCTTCGAGCAGCGCGCCTACTTCGCACCGGCGTTGCTCACGAAGCAGGGCGAGTTCAAGGGCACGACGTTCTCGGAGACGATGCTCACGCCGTGGCGAATCGTCCGCGGCTTGTTCACGGGCGATTCCACTCGGTCGGGCCACAAGCGCCGCTATCCGATCGCGTTCGACGAGGAGAAGCCCGACGCGCAGCACTGGGCCGAGTCGTCGATCGAAATCCCGGTCTGGCTCGGCGAGGTGGCGACGCCGGTGCGCATCGCGAGCGTCGGCGGGGACTACGGGTTCTCGGCCCAAGAGAACCTGGCCGCGTTGGCCGACGTCGTCTCCCACCAGGCGAGCGTCCAAAAGGCCGAGGCGGCACAGTCCGCGGCGAAGACCGCGGAGTCGACGAAGAAGGCGGCACTCGATGCGGCGGACGCGGCGCTGAAGAAGAAGCCCGACGACGACAAGCTGAAGGCCGCGCGGCAAAAGGCTTCCGCCGCGTACGACGCGGCCAAGGACGCGACGAAGGCGAAGGGCGAGGCGCTGGCACTTCGCAAGGCGGATTTGACCGAGGCCGAAGCGGAGTCGAGGAGCACGTGGGCACGTGCGCTCGCGGAGGGCGTGGGGACGATTCGGTACGAGATCGGCGCTCCCAAGCTCGGACGAGACGAGGGCGGCGAACTGCAGGACTGCTTGGTCTACGTCCGCGTGCACTGCGCCGGTCTCCGAAGCGATTGGGTCAAGCTCGGAGAAGGGAACCAGTCCGGCGTTCTGACGATCGGACCGCTCGACCTGTCCGACACCGCCTCGACGACGACGCCGAAGGTGCTCGCCGACTTCGGGCAGAAGAAGATCGCGGGGTCCATCGAGGTCGTGGTCACACCGCACGACGTCGGGCACGGTCCCCTACCGAAGCACGCACAGTCCGTGGTCCAGGGCTTCGAGCTCGTCCCGCGCAGCGCCGGCGCCTCAGCTGCGACGAAGACGAGCGCGAGCACGACCGCGAAGCCCAAGACGACCTCGGAGTCGTCGCCCACGATCGCGCTCGGCGTCGATCGGATCGAGCTCCGCATGACGGGCGAACCCAAGCCCGAGTCGAAGTCCGAAGACGACGACGACGACGACGCCAAAGGGGAAACGAAGAAGCCGGACGCGGACGACGGCAAGCCCTGAGACGCCCGGGCTAGCAGCCCGTCGAAGAACGCACGACCCGCGTCGAAGTCCACGCCTCGCGCGGCGCCGCGACGCACGCGGACATCCCGTTCGGTGCGTCCAGCGTTTCGAGCGCGAGCGACGCGAGGTCCGGTTCGTCGCTCGGCGTCCAGCGCTCACCGATCGCGCGCGGCTCGAGGCCCACGGTCAGCGTGCGGGGGTCGCGCGCTAGCCCGTCGCCCCATTGCTTGAGCGCGGCCTCCTTGCGGGTCCAGATGCGGAAGAAGGCGGGGAAGTGCTCGTCGTCGGGAAGCTGCGCGAAGGCGTCGAGCTCCGTCGGCGAGAAGACCTGGCGCGCCATGCGTTCGACGTCCGTCTGGAGTTGGTGACTCTGGAGGTCGATGCCGACCGACGGGAGGCGCGTGACCGCGATCACGACGTCGTCGTCGGAGTGCGACAAGTTGAAGGCCACGGACGCGCCGACGATCGAGGGTTTGCCGTGCGGGCCGAGCGCGAACTCGAGCGCGGCCGCGTCCGCGTCGAGGTAGGCGGCGAGGCGTTCGCGCAACTCCGCGCGGCGGTGGAAGAAGCGGCGGCGGTCGCGGTCCCGGTGGAAGCGCGCACCGCGCTCGCGCTCTGCGGCGGAAAGAGATTCCGACGGCGGAAGGTCCTGCGCGGAGTTCGCGCGGGACCACCACACGTGCACGTCTCCCGCCGCGAGATCCGGCGGATCCGGTCGGGATCCAGGCTTCACGTCCGGTATCCTACGGTGTCGCGCGCGCGGCGCCGAACGGCCGCGAGGCGCGTTCGACCAGCGACTGTCGTCTTCCCATCCCTACGCCCAGCACCCGAGCGTCCGCCGCCACCATCGCGCGCGCTCGACCCTCCGCCTTGCCGCCATGAGTTCGTCCGCCGACTCCGATTCCGCCGCATCCTATTGGCGCGCGCGGCTCTCCGACGCGCCGCCGACACTCGAGGTCGTGACGAGCGCCGCACGCTCGACCGACGCCACGCAACGGACGCTCGCGCGGCGCGACATCGACGGGGAGCACGGGGACTGGCTCGCGTCGGCCACGCGCTTCCTCGTCTGGGTCTATCGCTCGACGCGCCAGGCCGACCTGGTCGTGAACGCCGTCGTCGACGGGCGTGCACTGCCGCTGCGCATCGACGTCTCGGAGCGGCCGAGCTTCGAGCGCGTGCGCGAGCTCGTCGAGCGTGAGCTCGCCGCGGCGCGCGCGCAGGGGCTCGATGCGTCGGAGCTGCTCGACGCCTGCGGAGCGAAGCGGTTCGCCGACCTCTCCCCCATCGCCGTCACCGATGGATCGACGCCCTCCGGCGCTGGACTCGACGGCATGGAGCTCGTGTTCACGGTCGCGTCGGGCGCCGCGCACCTGGACTACGACGCCGCACTCTTCGACGCGGCGCGCATCGAGAACATCGCCGGCCAACTCGCGCTCCTGGACGCCGCGCTCGCCGCGGATCCGACCGCGCCGATCGGGACGCTCGCCTTCCTCACGCCGGACGAACGCGCGCGGATCCTCGTCGAGTGGAACGCGAAGGAGATCGACTTTCCGCGCGACGCGTGCCTGCACGAGCTGTTCGAAGAGCGCGCGATCGAAGCGCCCGACGCGATCGCCGCCAAGCTCGACGGCCAGAGCCTGACCTACGCCGAGCTCGACGCCGCGGCGAACCAGCTCGCCCATCACCTGATCGCGATGGGCGTCGGCCCGGACACGATCGTCGGCGTCTCGGTCGAGCGCTCGTTCGAGATGGTCGTCGGGCTCGTCGGCTTGGCCAAGGCTGGGGGCGCGTACCTGCCGATGGATCCCGCCTATCCGAAGGAGCGCCTGGCGTACATGCTCGCGGACTCGGGCATCGACATCGTGCTGACGCAGAAGCACCTGCTCGACTCGTTGCCGCTGCGGACCGATGGCGCGAGCGCCGTGCGCGTCGTTCTGCTCGACGCCGACGCGCCGGCGATTCGACAGCACGAAGCGACGAAGCCGGAGGTGACGCTGACGTCGGACAACCTCGCGTACGTGATCTACACCTCGGGATCGACCGGCGCGCCGAAGGGCGTCGTGCTCAACCACCAGGGGCGCGTGAACAATTTCCTCGACTTCAACCGGCGCTTCGACGTGCAGCGCGGGGACGCGCTCATCGCGCTCGCGTCGCTTTCGTTCGACATGTGCGCGTACGACGTGTTCGGGACGCTCGCCGCCGGCTCGACGATCGTGCTGCCGCAGCCCGGCGAGATGCAGGACCCCGCCGCGTGGGCGCGCATCCTGAACGCGCACGACGTCACGGTTTGGCACACGGCGCCGGCGATGCTGAAGATGCTCGTCGAGCACGTCGAGGCGCAGCCGCAGAACGCGCCGAAGGCGTTGCGGCTCGTGCTGCTCGGCGGCGACTGGATCCCGGTGTCGCTGCCCGATCGCCTGCGCGCGCTCGTGCCGAACGTGCGCGTCATCAGCATGGGCGGCGCGACCGAGTGCTCGATGGACTCGACCATCTTCGAGGTCGAGCGCGTCGATCCGAACTGGAAGAGCATCCCGTACGGCGAGCCGATGGCGAACCAACGCGCGTACGTGCTCGACGACGACGGCGAGCCGCTGCCGGTCGGCGTGCCGGGCGAGCTCTTCCTCGGCGGCATCGGCGTCGGGCGCGGCTACCTCGACCGTCCCGAGCTGACGGCCGAGCGCTTCCTCCCCGATCCGTTCTGGACCGACTCCGCGGCGTCGGGTGTCGAGCATCCGCGCATGTATCGCACGGGCGACCTCGCGCGCTGGATGCCGGACGGCAACCTCGAGCTGCTCGGGCGACTCGACAACCAGGTCAAGATCCGCGGCTACCGCATCGAGCTCGGCGAGATCGAGGCGCGCCTCGCGAGCCACCCCGGCGTAAAGGAAGGCGTCATTGTCGCGCGCGACGACGCGTCGGGCGAGAAGCGCTTGATGGCGTACGTCATCCAGGATCCGGCGTGGACCGGCCCCGACGACGCGCAAGCCGACGCGGGTTCGGAGCGCGTCGAGGAGTGGCAGGCGGTGTACGACAACGCCTACGCCGCGAACGCGAACGCCGACGAAGACGACGCGGTCGATCCGACGTTCAACATCGTCAGTTGGGATTCGAGCTACACGAACGAGCCGATCCCCGAGGCCGAGATGCGCCTGTGGGTCGAGCAGACGGTGAGCCGCATCGCACGCCACGCACCCGAGCACGTGCTCGAGATCGGCTGCGGCATGGGGCTCTTGCTCTTCCGCATCGCGCCCGACACGAAGCGCTACATCGGCAGCGACTTCTCGAAGGTCGCGCTCGAGTACGTGCGCCGGAACGCCGCGCGCATGGGGCTCGCGCAGGTCGAGCTCGAGAGCCGCTGGGCCGACAACTTCGACGGCATCGCCGCGCGCTCGCTCGACTCGATCGTCCTCAACTCGATCATCCTCGACTTCCCGAGCATGGACTACCTGATGGACGTCCTGCGCGGTTCGGTCGAGGCCGTGCGCGACGGCGGCGTCGTGTTCGTCGGCGACGTGCGCAACCTGCCGCTGATCGAGACGTACCAAACGTCGGTGCAGCTGTTCCAGGCGGACGACGGCGCGACGGTCGAATCCGTGCGCGCGCGCGTCCAACGCCTGATCCGTCAGGAGGAAGAGCTCGTCATCGACCCCGCGTTCTTCGAGTGGCTCGTCACCGCGATTCCGCGCGTGAGCGAGGTGCGCATCCAGCTGAAGCGCGGCGACTTCACGAACGAGCTCAACGCGTTCCGTTACGACGTGACGATCTTCGTCGGCGCCTACGAGACCGAAGGCGCGGGCGCGGGCGAAGGCGCGGACTGGACGCCGGGCGACAGCCTCGACGCGCTGCGCATCGGTTTGGTCGACGAGCCCGAGCGCTGGAGCGTGCGCGGCGTGCCGAACGCGCGCGTGATCCGCGACGTGCGTACACGCGAGCTCGCCGCCGAAGCGAGTGCGGGCGAGACGGTGGCCGAGCTGCGCGCGCGCGTCGACGCACTCGACGCGAGCGTGCGCACCGGCGTCGATCCCGAGGCGGTGTGGAAGCTGGCGGGCGAGCTCGGCTACGCCGCCGACATCCGCCCGACGCCCGGCGACGCGAGCACCTTCGACGTCGCGTTCCTGCGCGGCGGCGAGACCACGGGCGGCGACGCGTGTGATGGCGAGAGCAAGGCGCCGCTCTTCCCCGCGAGCGACGCGGTCGACGCCACGCGGCGCGCGACCGACTTCGCGAACAACCCGACCATGGGCAAGCTGTCGCGCCAGATCGGCCCTGAGATCAAGCGCTTCCTCACCGCGTTGCTCCCCGACTACATGGTGCCGAGCGTGTACGTCCCGCTCGACGCCATGCCGCTCTCGCCGAACGGCAAGGTCGACCGCAAGCGTCTGCCGGAACCCGACACCTCGCGCCCCGACATGCAGTCGCCGTTCGTCGAGCCGTCGAACCCGACCGAGCAGGTCATCGCCGCGATCTGGGTCGACGTCTTGGGGCTCGATCGCGTCGGCGTCGAGGACGCGTTCCTGGACCTGGGCGGCCACTCGATCCTGGCGGTCCAGATTCAGGCCCGCATCAACGAGATTCTCCCGTTCGACCTGTCGCTTCCGGATATCTTCGAGTCGCGCACGGTGGCGCGTCTCGCCGAGCTCGTTCGGCGCCATGGTCGACAGTCCGAAGTCGATGCCGACGAAGTCTGCTCGACGATCCTCATGATCGAAGGGCTTTCGGACGACGAGATCGATGCCCGCATCCGCTCCTGATCCGATGACGATGACCGACAAAGACACCGACCTGGCACGCTTCGCTGCGGCCGCGATCGAGCGGCTGCGCGTCCAAGACCCCGAGCTGTACGCGATCCTCGACAACGAGTACTCGCGCCAGGCCAACGTGCTGACGATGGTGGCGTCGTCGAGCATCGCCGACCCCTCCGCGCTGATCTGCGAGGCGTTGCCGACGATGAACGTCACCGCCGAGGGCTATCCCGGCGCGCGCTTCCACGCCGGCTGCCGGCACATCGACGAAATCGAGCAGCTCGCGATCGACCGCTGCAAGGCCGTGTTCGGCGCGCAGTTCGCGAACGTCCAGACGATGTCGGCCACGTCCGCGAACGAGGTCGTGATGTTCAGCGTGATGAAGCCGGGCGACACGCTGCTCGGCCTCGAGCTCGACTTCGGCGGGCACCTCACGCACGGCTCGAAGGCGTCGCTGTCCGGCCAGGTGTTCAACGCCATCGGCTACGGGCTGACGAAGGACGAGCGCATCGACTACGACCAGGCGCGCGAGCGCGCGCTCGAGCACAAGCCGAAGCTCATCATCTGCGGCACGACCGCCTACTCGCGCACGATCGACTGGGCGCGCTTCCGCGCGATCGCGGACGAGGTCGGCGCCTACCTGCTCGCGGACATCACGCACATCGCGGGGCTCGTCGCGGCGGGCTTGCACCCGAGCCCGATCGACCACGCGCACTTCACGACGACGTGCACGCACAAGCAGATGTACGGGGGGCGCGGCGGGCTCGTGATGATCGGCAAGGACCACGACCAGCTCGGACCCGACGGCAAGACGACGCTCGCGAAGCTGATCCAGAAGCGCGTGTTCCCCTACTTCCAGGGCGCGCCGAACCAGAGCGCGATCGCGTCGAAGGCGCGCGGCCTGGCGTTCGTCGCCAGCCCCGAGTTCCAGGGCGTCGCGCAGCGCGTCGTCGACCTCGCGGCCGCGCTCGCGGACGCCTTCTCGAAGAAGGGCTACCGCGTCGTCTTCGGCGGCACGGACAACCACATCGTCGTCGTCGACGTGATGGAGAAGGGCATCACCGGCGTGAACGCCGAGAAGGCGCTCGAGGCCTGCGGCATCGTCGTGAACAAGAACCGCATCCCCTACGACCAGAAGCCGCCGCATGTTACGAGCGGCATCCGGCTCGGCACGAACGGGCTCGCGATCCGCGAGATGGAGCCGTCCGACATGGTCGAGTGCGTCGACCTGATCGACGAGATCCTCGGCGCGTTGAAGCAGGTGTCCGATCGCGAGTTCGAGCTCGACCCCGCCTTCCAGGCGTCGATCGAGGAGCGCGTGCGCGCCATCACGCGCCGCCGCCCGATCCGCTCGTATCCCGCGCCGCTCGACTTCTAGTTCGGGCGCGGCGAGACTGAGCGCAATGGCACGTCCGACGCCCGAGAAGCTCGCGCTCCTGCGCAAGATGCTGCAGGAGAAAGGCATTCAGAAGCGCGCCGGCGGCGGCGTGATTCCGCGCCGCCCGAACCCGAACGCGGACGCGCCGCTTTCGAACGGGCAGACGCGGCTGTGGTTCCTCGATCAGTTCGAGCCGGGGAGCTCGCTCTACAACGACGCGCTAGCGCTGACGATCCGGCTCGAACCGGACGTCGACTTCGACCCCGAGCGTTTCCGCGACGCGTTCGCCGAGGTCGTGCGGCGCCACGACGTGCTGCGCACGACGTTCCACACCGGATCCGCCGGCCCCGTGCAGCGCGTCGCCGCGCCCGCGGACGCGCGTGTGGGACGCGAGCTGCCGTTCGACATCGTCGACCTCGCGTCCGAGGATGCGGACGAGCGCCTGCGTGTACTGCTGCTCGCCCTCGTGCGCGAGCCGTTCGAGCTCGACAAGCTGCCGCTCCTGCGCGGTCTGCTCGCGCGCGTCGACGAGGACCGCTGGGTGTTCGGCCTCGCCATGCACCACATCATCTCCGACGGCGTGTCCTACGGCGTGATCTACGCCGAGCTCGGTGCGCTCTACCGCGCGTTCGCGGCGGAACGCCCGTCGCCGCTCGAGGAACCGTCGATCCAATTCGGCGACTTCGCGCAGTGGGAGCACGACCAGCTCGACGAGGGCGCGATCGAAAACAAGCTGCGCTTTTGGAAGCGCACCCTCGGCGGCGACCTGCCCGCGATCCGCTGGCCGGCCAAGGACGCGACACCGAGGCACGGCGGGGCCTATCACCGCTTCCGCTTCTCCGCGGCGCTGTACAACGACCTCTCGCGCTTCTGCCGCGAACGCCAGGTCACGTCGAACTGGGTGCTGATGGCGGCCTACTTCGCGCTCCTGCACTCGCTCGACGGCCAGACCGACCTGCGCATCGGGACGCCGAGCTCGACGCGCAAGCACGGCGAGCTCGAGCGCCAGATCGGCTTCTTCGTGCAGACGGTGATCCTGCGCGTCGACCTCTCCGGCAACCCGACGTTCCTCGACGTGCTCGAGCGCACGCGCGCCACCGCGCTCGAGGCGTCCGAGCACGAGGACGCGCCGTTCGAGCGCATCGTCCAGGCCGTCCGCCCCGGCCGCGACACGAGCGCGGTCCCGCTGATCCAGGCGTGGATCGCGCCGATGAAGGACCTGATGGACCCGCCCGACCTGCCGGGCGCCGCGTGCGAGTACGAGATCATCGACGGCAAGATCGCGCGCTTCGACTTCGCGCTGATCCTCGACGAAGCGCGCGGCGGCGTCGAGGCCTTCGCCGAGTACGACACGGATCTGTTCGACGCGCGAACGGCGGGCGAGCTCGTCGAGCGCTACCTCGCCATCCTGCGCCAGGCGGTCACGCACCCCGACTCGACGCTCACGACGCTACGCACCACGGCCGGCAAACTCGGGACGGCGAGCGCCGCTCCGCAACCCGCAAGGCGCGCGGGCCCGAAGTCGATGAAGCGCGCCCGCCGCCGCTCGGCGACCGACCCGAACGCCTAGCGCGTTCTCGGTCAGCGCGACTTCTTCTTCACTCCCGAGAGCGATGTGGATGGGAGCGCGGCCCGCGCCGCGCTCGGTGCGAGGATCCTGATGCGCAGGCTGCGCGACGCCGCCTTCACGCCTCGCCCCTCGCCTTCGCGGCCGAACACGAGCCACTGCGCAAAGAACACGCTTCCGACGAGCGACGGGTCGTCGACGATGGGGAGCTCGACCGTCGCCGCTCCTTCGCCGGGACGCACTCGCTCGGCGACCGTGGCGATCCAGCTGTTGACCGAAACGCCCACGCCGCAGTCGAACGACGCTTTGCGGATCGGCTCGCCGAACGAACCCGGACCGACATCGCCGAGGAGCAGGATGGCACGGTCGCCGGGCGCCACGCGTGAGAGATGCACGGGCAGGTCGGAACCGATCTCGGCCGAACCCGTCGTCCCGATGCGCGGGACCGGGACGCCGGGTCGCGCGCAGCCGCGACCGCGAACCGTCGTACCGATGGCGGCGCCGGAGACAAGCTCCTTCGTTCCGAACAGCTTCGAAACGAGAAAGTCGGGGATGTCGTCGCCCGTCCAATCGATCCCGTCGCCGCGGAAGTCCGTCAGCGAGTCCCCTTCGAAGTCGAAGATCGTCTTGCGCGTCGCACCATCGACGACGTAGATCGAGAAGTTGCCGAAGCCGACCAGGATGTCGTCCGTCCCGTTCCCGTTGACGTCGCCCGCAGGCGCAACGCGCCCGCCGAAGAACGATTCCCCGGTGTTCGGTCCCTGCACGCGGGCCACTTCGTCGCCCGTCTTGCCATCAAAAAAGTAGACCGTGCCACGCACGTCGTAGTTCCCATTGGGCAACCGCGATTCGGACTCCCCGACGGCGAAGTCCGGCACGCCGTCACCGGTGAAGTCGCCGAGCCCCGCGAGCGCGCGCCCGAACTTCGAGTTCGTGTTCTCGCTGTAGAGGTGATGCAGGACTTCGCCGCTCTTGCCGGAGTACACGATCACTTGCCCTTGTCCGAAGGGAAACGTGAGGCCGAAGCCGACCGCGTACTCGGGGACTCGATCGCCGTCGAGGTCGCCGAGTACGGCGCAGTTCGCGCTTCCGGCGGTCGGCCCGAGGATGAACTCGAAGGACCCGCCGGCAAGGACCCACGTGCCGGCTAGGAGTACGTCGTCGTAGTCGTCACCGTTAAAGTCGCCGAGAGGTTCGAGGCACGTCCAACCGGTCGGCGTGCGATACAACAACGTGCCGTCACGACCACTCAGGAGGTAGCTGTGCCGGTCGCCCGAAGTGCCGACATCAGGGAAGCCATCGCCGTTCACGTCACCGAGGTTGCGTAGGTAGCTTCCGATCGCCTGACCCGTCCGCGTGCCGTGATACTCCCACAGGACTTGCTTGCTCAGTCCCGAGACGACCACTACACGGCCATAACTCGAACCGAATACGCCCGCTGGCTCCCACTGGATGTCTCCATGAACCACTTCTCGGAAGCCGTCGCCATCGATGTCGGGGATCGAGTCCAGGTACCCGAAGAACGCGAGGGACCAGCTCTCGGCGGTCGTTTGGGCGGAAGCCGCGCTGAACAACCAACACGCGAGAATCGCTGGGGACAGAGCGGGGAGTCTCATGGGAACGTCACCTTGACGAAGCGGCCGAGAAAGGCAGGAACTCGAATGCTTCCTCGGTTCCGGCCCGATCGCTCGTCGACGAGAAGGGTCGCATCGACTCGAACCTATCAAGTTCTCGGAGATGCAGTTGAAAGGAGAGTCCTGCCGGCACTCCCGCCATCCCGGGAGGCCCAATACGCGCGCGCCTTTGATCAGCGCGCGTACCCGAGGGCGCGCAGCATGTCCTCCTGGTCCTCGGAGGGCTCGATGGACTCGGGTGCCTGGGGCGACTCCGCGGCGTAGGCGGCGATCGCGGCGCGCAGGGCTTGCGCCTCGTCGGCCTGCGCCTGCACGACGTCGTTCGCGTCGCCGCGGTCGTCGGCGTGGAACAGGCGCAGGCGGCGGCCGGCGCGCGTCGCCTTCCATTCGGCGGAGCGCACGCCGATGCGCGGGCGGCGGCCCGATTGGGTCGGGAGGTAGGTCTCGAAGTAGACGAGGCGGTCCGGTGCGGTGCCCGACTCGGCGTAGGGCCACAGGCTCTGCCCTTCGACGTCCGGTGGCGTGGCGAGTCCGAGCGCGTCGAGCACCGTCGGCAAGACGTCCACGTGGCTGACGGGACCATTCACCGACGCCGCGTCCGTGTGCCACGGCGCGCGCACGATCAAGGGCACGCGGACGCACGCGTCGCTCAGCGTCTCGCCGTGGTCGAACCAGTAGGCGTTCTCGCCGAGGCTCTCGCCGTGGTCCGCGGTGACGACGACCAGCGTGTCGTCGGCGCGCGGCGCGAGCGCGTCGAGCAGACGCCCGAGCTCGCGATCGGTGTAGCTCACCTCGCCCTTGTAGCGCGCGAGCGGATACTCGACGTCCGTCACGCCGGCGAGGTCCTGGTAGAAGACGAGCGGGATGCCCTCCATCGACCGGTTGCCGGGTGCGCGCGGATCGCGGTCTCCGTAGTACGCGGCGTCGTACGGCGCCGGCGGGTCGTACGGGCCGTGCGGGTCGAAGACGTGCACCCATAGAAGGAAGGGCGTGCGCCGACCGTCGAGCCACGCGATTGCGGCGTCGACCACTTCGGACGCGCGGCGCTGGACCTGCGCGGCTCCCGCCTCGCCGGCGAACGTGTCGCCGTAGGTGTCGAAGCCCTGGTCGAGCCCGTAGAACCCGTCGAGCACCGCGGTGCCGACGAAGGCCGCGGTGTCGTAGCCCGCGCCGCGCACGACCTCGGCCAGCGTCGTCGCCTCGCTCGGCACGCGGTGCCTGCCGTTGAGGCGCACGCCGTGGCGGTGCGGGTAGGTTCCCGTGAAGAGTGACGTGTGGCTCGGGAGCGTGGTCGGTGCCGTGGCGAAGGCTTCGGTGAACACGACCGAGTCGGCGGCGAACGCGTCGAGCGCGGGCGTGCGCACTTCGGCGCCGTACGCTCCGAGGTGGTCCTGGCGCAGCGTGTCGATCGTGACGATGACCACGTTCTTCGGCGGCGGCTCGGCGCAGGCGAGCGCGAGGCCGGCGGCGCACAGCACGTGCGCGAGGCTCGACCGCTCCCCCACCCTGGATGACATCGCTCGCATCGTGTTCGCCGTCGCACCGTATGCTACGACGCGCTATGCGCAAGGGAGCTTCGAGTTCGGGATCGCTTCGGACGCACGCGCTCCTCGTGTTCGCCGTCGCGCTCGCGATCCGCCTCTGGCACACGCTCGCGCTCTATCAGACCCCGTGGTTCGAGGTGCGCATCGGCGACGCGCTCGGGTACGACGAGTGGGCGCGCACCATCGCGGAAGGCGACTGGCTCGGGAGCGACGTCTTCTACCAGGCTCCGCTGTATCCCTACTTCCTCGGCGCCGTCTACTCGGTGTTCGGGTACGGGCTCGTGGCGGTGCGCGTGGTGCAGGCGGTGCTCGGCGCGAGCGCGTGCGTGCTGCTCATGCTCGCCGGACGGCGCGTGTTCTCGCCCCGCGCCGGCTTGATCGCGGGGCTCTTGCTCGCGCTCTACGCACCGGCAATCTTCTTCGACAGCCACATCCAGAAGTCCGCGCTCGACGGATTCTTCCTGAGCCTGCTGCTCTGGCTCGTCGCCGTCGCGCTCGACAAGCCGCGCGCCCGCGTGTGGTTCGGCATCGGCGCGACGACGGGTTTGCTCGCGCTCACGCGTGAGAACGCGCTGCTCCTCGCCTTCCCGCTCGCGCTGTGGCTCTTCGCCCAGAACCGGCGCACCCTCGCGCGTCCGGCGGCCGGCTTCGCGCTCGGCGTCGCGCTCGTGCTCCTGCCGGTCGCGCTTCGCAACCAGTTCGTCGGCGGCGAGTTCCACCTCACCACGTCGCAGCTCGGTCCGAACCTCTACATCGGCAACAACCCGGACGCGAACGGGACGTATCGCCCGATGCGCCCCGAGCGGCAGGGTTTCGCCTACGAGCGGCGCGACGCAACCGAGCTCGCCGAGGCGGAGCTCGGGCGCGCGCTGACGCCGGGCGAGGTTTCGAGCTTCTGGACCGGGCGCGTCGTCGACTACATCCGAGACGATCCGGGCGATTGGCTCGCGCTGATGTGGACCAAGTTCGAGCTGATGTGGAACGCGGCCGAGCTCGCGGACACAGAGGATCAGTACACGTATGCCGACGAGTCGCCGCCGCTGCGCTGGACCGGCTACGTGTTCCACTTCGGCACGCTCGTTCCGCTCGCGCTGCTCGGCGTCTGGGTCACCTTCGAGCGCAGGCGCGAGTTCTGGATCCTGTACCTCTTGCCCGTCGTGTATGGGCTGAGCGTCGTCGCGTTCTTCGTCTTCGCGCGCTACCGCTTTCCGCTCGTCCCGTTCCTCGTTCTGTTCGCCGCGCCCGGCATCACGCAGGCGCGCGCCTACTGGCGAGTCGCGAGCGGTGCGCGACGCGCGGCGTTGCTCGCCTCGCTCGCCGTGGTCGCGCTCTTCTGCAATCGCACGGTGCGGCCGATCGCACCGATGCGCGCCGCGACGCGCACGAACCTCGGGCTCGCGCTCGGCGTCGAGGGGCGCTTCGACGAGGCGATCGAGCAGCACGAGGAGGCGCTGCGCATCGTTCCGGGCTACGCCAAGGCGCACAACAACTTGGCCATGTTGCTCCACACCGAGGGAGACCTCGACGCGGCGGCCGAGCATTACCGCGCGGCGCTCGAATCGGATCCCGCGTTCTATCGCGCCCACAACAACTACGGCGCGCTGCTGCAGGCGCGCGGGCTCCACGCCGAGGCGCGCGTTCACTACGAGCGAGCGCTCGCGATCGAGCCCGACTACGACGAGGCGCACAACAACTACGGCAGCCTGCTGCTCGAGCTCGGGCGCGTCGACGAAGCGCGCACGCACTTCACGCGCGCCGTCGAGCTCGAGCCCGCGTACGCGCGCGCGCACATGAATCTCGGGCTCACACTCCAACGCAGCGGGGATGTGAAGGGCGCAATCGAACATCTGTCCGCGGCGGTCGAGCTCGAGCCCGACCAGCCGCGCGTCCACGCCTGGCTGGCGAGCGCGCTCGTCTCGGTCGGGAGCCTCGATTCCGCCCGCGCGCACTATGCGGACGCACTGCGCTTCGAAGGCGACGGGCGCGGCCTCGGACGGGCGCTCCGGCGCGAGTCCGTCGACTTCCTGCTGGCAGCCGCGGAGATGCGCCCGCTCACGCCGGACGAGCGCGGCCTGGTCGAAGCGGCGTCGAATCGATCGCGCTGAGTGGATCGACACCGGCGATCGGCGTACGGATGCGCGATCTGCGCCGCACGCGCCGAAAGCGCCACGCATTCCTCGGCGGAGGCGATTATCCTTGGGTAGCAGCCGCCTGGCGCCCGACCGAATAGACCGGGTGCTCCCCCCTCGATGAAGAAGCTACCGAACATCCGCCGCCGCGGCGTTTCGTCCTCCTCCGCGGAATGGGTCGACGTTCGCCCGCTCCTGGGCGATCGCGCGATTCCGATGCTGATCACGCCCAAGGTCCCGGGGCTCGAACTCGGCGAGTGGGCGAAGGACAACCGCGTGTTCATCGACGAGCTCTTCGCCAAGCACAAGGCGCTGCTTTTCCGCGACTTCGACAGCGACGGGATCGAGGGCTTCGAGCGCTTCGTCGAGCTGGCGTCCGACACGGGGCGCCTCGAGTACAAGGATCGCTCGACGCCGCGCGACACGTACGGCGACCGGATCTACAACGCCACGGTCTACCCCGCCGAGCAGACGATCAACCTGCACAACGAGGGCACCTACTGGGTCACGTGGGCGCGCCGGATCTTCTTCGCTTGCGCGACGAACGCCGAGACCGGCGGCGAGACGCCGATCGGCGACGTCGGTAACGTCTACGACCGCATCGATCCGGTCATCCGTGACGAGTTCGCGGCCAAGGGCGTGCTCTACGTGCGCAACTACAACGACGGCTTCGGACTGACCTGGCAGAACGTCTATCAGACCGAGGAGCGGGACGAGGTCATCGAGTACGCCGCGAACAACCGGATCGAGCTCGAGTGGAAGGACGGGGATCGGCTGCGCACGCGCCAGCGCCGACCGGCGGTGCGCCTGCATCCGGAGACGCAGCGTCCGCTGTGGTTCAACCACGCCGCGTTCTTCCACGTCTCCGCGCTCGACCCGCACATGCGCGAGACGTTCCTCACCGAGCTCGGCGAGGACGAGCTGCCGTACAACACGTACTACGGCGACGGCACGAAGATCGAGGACGACGTCGTGCGCCACATCCTCGGCGCGTACGATGCCGAGAAGGTCGCCTTCCGCTGGAAGGAGGGCGACGTCGCCTTGTACGACAACATGCAGATCGCACACGCGCGTCAGCCCTACACCGGCGAGCGCCTGACGCTCGTCGCGATGACCGACGCGTACACCGGGCCGGAAGACGTGGCCTGACCCAGCGCTTCCCGCCCGTGACGACCGATCCGACCATCCAGGGGTTCAGCCTTTCGCCCCTGCAGCAACATCTCTGGCGCGTGCAGTCGAGCTCCGGTTCGGCCGCTTGGAACGTCGTCGCGCACGTGCGCGTGACGACGAACGGATCCGACGCACGGGTCGAGGCGGACGCGCTGCGCGCGGCGATCGAACGCGTCGCCCTTCGCACCGAGCTCCTGCGCACGTCGATCCACGAGCTCGCGGGGACGCACGTCGCCGTCCAAACGATCCGCGACACGCCGAGCTTCCGGTTCGAGCCGTTCGACGGGGACCCGCTCGACGCCGAACACGCGCTCACGCGCGACCCCTTCGACGTGCGCGGCGCCGACGTGCTGCGGGTGGCGCTCGTCGGGACGGACCGGATCGTGATCGCGCAACCGAGCCTGGTCGCGGACGCGACATCGATCTGGAACCTGGTGCGCGAGATCGCGGCCGAGCTCGCCGGCGGCGGCGCCACGGCGGGCGCGTCCGAAGACGAGGAGGCGATGCAGTTCGCCGACATCGCGCAGTGGCTCAACGACAACCTCGACTCCGAAGACGCGGCACCGGGCGTGGAGCTCTGGAAGCGCGTCGATTGGACCGCGGCCGAGTTCGCCGTTCCGCTCGCCCGTCCGCGCCCGAGCGCCGACGGCCAGGGCTTCGCGATCGAGCGCATCGTGCGCGAGTGGAGCGAAGCGGACGAGGATGCGCTCGCCGCCGCGGCGCGGACCGTGGGCGTCGAGCGGGCGTCGATTCTCGGCGCCGCGTGGCAGCTGACGCTCGCGCGCGCGACCGGGCGCGACAGCATCGTGACCGGCGACCACTCGCTCGGCCGCGAGTTCGAAGGGCTGGGCGACGCGCTCGGTCCGTTCGGTCGCCGGCTGCCCCTCGCGACGCGCATCGACCCGAACCAGAGCTTCGCCGACCTGGCACGCGCGGTGGACGCCGCGCGCATCGAAGCGCGCGAATGGCACGAGGCCTTCGCGCACGAAGCGTCGCTTCCGTTCGGCTTCGAGTGGCGCGACCGCGTCGAGCCGCTCACCGCCGGCGACTTCACCTTCCAACTCGAGCAGCGCTCCGTGCTCGCCGAGCCGTGTGAGCTCGCGCTCGAGCTCGACCTCGGCGCCGCCGCACCCGAGCTCGCGTTGCTCTTCGACGCCGCGCGCTACGGCACGCAGGACGCGGCGACGATCCTTCGACAGTTCGACGCGCTGCTCTCGAGTGCGTGCGACGCGCCGACGGTGCCCGTGTCGGAGCTCTCGCTCCTCGCCGCGGACGAGCGCGAGCAGATCCTCATCGAGCTCGCACCGGGCGACGAGGGTGCGGCGCTCGACGCGCCCGTCCACGTGGTGATCGCGAGCCGCGCGAAGCAGACTCCCGATGCCGTGGCGACTTGGGCCAACGGGCGCGCGCTGACCTATGCCGAGCTCGACGCGCTCGCGAACCGGATCGCGCGCCGCCTCCAGGGTCTCGGCGTCGGAGCGGGCGACTTCGTCGGCCTGTACCTCGGGCGCTCGATCGAACAGGTCGCGGCGATCCTCGGCGTGCTGAAGGCGGGCGGCGCGTATCTACCGCTGCCCCCCGGCTATCCGGCGGATCGGATCGCGTTCATGCTCGAGGACACGGCCGCGCGCGTCGTACTCACGCGCGCCGCCGATCAGGACACGCTGCCCGCGTTCGACGGCACGGTCGTCACGCTCGACGACGACGCGACGCTGGCCGCCGAGGACGCGGGCCCGCTCGACACGCACGCGGGCGTCGAGCACATGGACTCGCCGGCGTACGTCATCTTCACGTCCGGCTCGACAGGCAAGCCGAAGGGCGTCGCGATCTCGCACGCGAACCTCGCGCACTCGACCGGCGCGCGCCTCGCGTACTACGAGCACGCGATCACGTCCTATCTGCTCGTCTCGTCGTTCGCCTTCGACAGCTCGGTGGTCGGCATCTTCTGGACGCTGTGCCAGGGCGGCAAGCTCGTCCTGCCCGACGACGGCTTCGAGCAGGACATCCCCGCCATCGCGGCGCTGGTCGAGGAGCACGCGGTTTCGCACATGCTCGCGCTCCCCTCGCTCTGGGGGCTGATGCTCGACACGAGCGCGCACGCCAAGCTCGCGTCGCTGAACACCGTGATCGTCGCGGGCGAGAGCTGTCCGCCCGAGCTCGTTCGTTCGCACGCGAACGCACTCCCCGGCGCGCGCCTCTTCAACGAGTACGGTCCGACGGAAGCCACGGTGTGGAGCACGGTGTTCGACTGCGCGAACGAGAACTCCCGCGCGACCGTTCCGATCGGTCGTCCGATTCCGGGTGCGAGCGCCTTCGTCGTCGACGCGGATGGCGAGCTCTGCCCGATCGGAGTCGCCGGCGAGCTCTGGATCGCGGGCGCCGGCGTCGCCGCGGGTTACCTCGGCCGCCCCGAACTGACCGCCGAGCGCTTCGTCTCCGCGCCGTTCGCCGCGCGCGCCTATCGCACGGGCGACCTCGCGCGCTTCCTGCCGGATGGCAACCTCGAGTTCCTCGGCCGCATCGACACGCAGGTGAAGATCCGCGGCTACCGCATCGAGCTCGAAGAGATCGAGTCGGCGCTCGCGAGCCACGCGGCGATCCGCGAGGCGGCCGTGCTCGCGCGCGAAGACACGCCCG
The DNA here is from genome assembly GCA_029259605.1 of Planctomycetota bacterium. Taxonomy (GTDB): domain Bacteria; phylum Planctomycetota; class UBA1135; order UBA1135; genus OFTM281. The sequence continues at coordinate 53,437 of JAJDEV010000253.1, forward strand.
GGGACGTGCGCCTCGTCGCCTACACGACGCGCAAGCCCGGCGCGGCCGACGTCGCGCCCGCCGACCTGCGTGCGCACCTCGACGTCACGCTGCCCGACTACATGGTGCCGGCGCGCTTCGTCGTGCTGGACGAGTTTCCGCAGCTCCCGAACGGCAAGATCGACCGCGGCGCCCTGCCCGCTCCCGACCAGGACCGCTCGAGCGCGACGACCGAGTACGTCCCGCCCGCGACGGCGCTCGAGAAGGTGCTCGCCGCGATCTGGTCCGATGTGCTGAAGATCGAACGCGTCGGGGCGGACGACGACTTCTTCGACCTCGGCGGCCATTCGATCCTCGCGACGCAGCTCTTCGCGCGCATGGTCGACATGCTCCAGGTGAAGGTGCCGCTGCGCTCGATCTTCGACGCGCGCACGCTGCGCGGGCTCGCCGAGCTGATCCTGTCCGATGCGGACGACCGTGCGCGCGTCGAGCGTACGGCCGAGCTCGTTCTCAGCGTGCTCGAAGCACCGGACGACGAGTAGCTACGACGCGGCGACGGTCGGCTTGCGCCGGAAGGCCTTGCGCAGCATGAAGACGGTCGTCATCAGGATCAGGATCAGGTCGTAGGCGATCGACTTGTTCGCGATGTAATGCTCCTCGCCCTCGAAGCGCAGCCTCCAGTCTTCGATCGTCTTGTCGCCGAGCGCGTTCTCGATCACGGACACCTGACTGATGTTCGTGAGCCCGGGCTTCACCAGGTAGCGCCGGTTGAAGCCGGGAATGTGCGCCGCGAGCATGTCGTTGAGCCCCGGCGCGATCGGCCGCGGCCCGACGAACTCCATGTCCCCGACGAGCACGTTCCAGAGCTGGGGCAACTCGTCGATCTTCGTATCGCGCAGGAACGCGCCGATGCGCGTGACGTTCGGGTTGTCGCGCGACACGCCCTTCTGCAGACTCGCGTCTTGGTCGCTGTTGATGCGCATCGTGCGCACCTTCACGATCTCGAACTCGCGCCCCATGAACCCCGGACGCGACTGCCGGTAGAGGAACGAACCGCGCGACGAGATGCGGACCGGCAGGTAGAGAATCAGGAAGACCGGCAGCACGACGATCAGTAAGACGAGCGACACGGTGCGCTGCGCGAAGGCCCACAGCGTGTTCGTCAACTGCCACTCGCGGTGGATGTGGGAGACGTCCACACCCTCGAGCGAGAGGTAGCCGCGCTTGCGGCTCCGTTGCGCGCGCGCCCCGCTCATCGAACGGCCTTCTCCGGCTCGGCCTCGTCCGGTTGCGGGTTGCGGTCGTTCCAATCGCGCAACAGGTTGCCGATCGAGTGCGCCGAGTGCCGCACGCCGCCGAAGGCCATGTGCTCCGTACGCTGGCGCGCGACCATGCCGCCCAGGCGCGCATCGATGAGCTCGATGATCGGGCGCCAGCTCGAGGGCTCGGCCTTGTCGCACACACCGTCACAACCGACGTTGATCAGGCGCTTGAGCGTCTCGACGTCGAGCACGCCCGAGAAGGCGATGATCGTGGCCGACGGACGCTCGGCGCGGATGCGGCGCGCCATCTTGCCCGCGAGGCGCTGGCCGTCGAAGTCGTTGTCGAGGAAGTAGAAGTCGAACGTGCCGGAGACGTCGGGCGACGTGCGCGTCTCGATGCGCAGGTCGGGAAAGCGGCTCGACAACAAGAGCTCGAGCTGATCCAACGCGTGCTGGTCGTCGTCGACGAGCAACGCCTTCGGCAGGCGCCGGCCATAGGCGCTCGCCGTCTTGCGCTTGGGCAGCGTGCCGCGCACGGAGCAGCGCGCCAGGAGCATCGTGCCGTGCACCAAGCTCGCGAAGTACCTCGGCAACACGCGACCGGGCCGCTGCAGCGACGGAACCACCCACCCGAGTCCCGCGCGACGCGCCCAGGTCGGCGCGTGCGTGAACTCACCTGCGAGGAAGCGCAGGACTTCGCCGACTCCGATCCACCACGCCTCGGGTCGGTCGTGGCGCAGGAAGCGGATCACACCCTCTTGCGCCGGAGAGTCGAGGCCGACCAGCACGACGTCGGGACGCGCCTCGTCGACCTTGCGCGAGAGGCGCGCCATCGCCACGGGATCAGCGTCGACGCCACCGGCCGGCGCGGCGCAAGTCGCCACATCGAGATCCGGGTAGCGCTCGACGAGCACGGCCTGTGCGCGCTCGAGCCGTTCCTCGCTCGTGTCGACCAGGAACAGCTTGCGCGATCCGGACGCGCACTCGGCCGCCAGGTCGTCGATCAGCGCTTCCAACTCGACGCACTCAGGGAGCGGCGTGCGCTGGAGCCGGCATGCCCACACGAGCAGCCGCGCGGTCGGGATGCGCAGCGTCGCCTGCTCGCACTGATCGCGATACCCGGGATCGCGCTCGCTCCGGAGGAACGTGGTGAGGTCGTTCGCCACGATCCAACCGCCGCGCCCCCGATCGAGCTCGTCGAGGACGAAGTCCACGCACTCCGCGGCGCTGAGCGGATGGAGCCCCAATCCGCGCAACCCCACCTCCGGCAGTTCGGCCGGACGTCCGTCCGTGCCGAGCGCGAGCCGGCTAGCGCTTCTGCCGAGAGTCAAGATGCGAGATCCTTCGTGATGCGGGCGCGGGGAGGCCAGCCTCATCTTATCCCGCTGCCGGGGGCGACGCGTGCGCTCGGGCCGAGAAGTGGCCCGCGGGCCCGACCGCCCCTACTCCTGGGCCTCGAGCCGCCGGTTCCACTCGCGGAACAGCTCGCGAAACGTGCGCACGAGATAGCGTCCGGTCAGCACTTCGGGCGGCCGGTCGCGCTCCCGCTCGAGCGCCCCGACCGCGCGGTCCAGCGCGTCGAGCATGAGCGGCATGTCGGCCGGCACCTTCTTGTCGCACACGCCGTTGCACCCCGCATTGAGGAGCTCCTTGAGCGTGCCCTGATCGAGCGACGCCGAGAACGCGAGGATCACCGCGTTGGGACGCTGCGCGCGGATCCGGCGCGCGAGGCGCCCGGCGAGGCGCAACCCCTCGAAGTCGTCGTCGAGGAAGTACAGATCGAACTCGCCGGTCGGGTCCGGCGCCAACCGCGTCTCGATCGATAGCGTCGGATAGCGGTCGCTCAGGATCGCCTTCAGGAACTCGAGCGCGTACTCGTCGTCGTCGAGGAGCAGCGCGGTCAGCGGTGTGTCGTCGGTAGGATCCATCTTCAGCGAGCGAGCACGACGGTCACGAGGAGGAGGCCGCGCGCATCAGTCCACACAACGCTTCGAGCCACGCGCTGACGTCCTCGATGCTCGCGTCCGAGCGGATCGCGTCTTCGCACTTGCCCGCCGCCTTCGAGATCTCAGGGTAGCCGTAGTTCGCCGCCGTGCCGCGCAAACGATGCACGCCGGTGCGCAGCTTTTCCATTCGCCCCTCGTCGCAGTGCTCGCGCAGCTCGAGCGCGAGCGCGTTGAACGACCCGACGTAGCGATCGATCAGCGGCTGGAAGCGCGGGTTGCCGACGAGGGACAGCGGCGCGGCGTCGGCGTCGGGCGTCGGAACGATCGCCCCGAGCGTCTCGGCCGGCAGCGGCAAGAGGTTGCGCAGCAGCGTCTGGAAGAAGCGCGTCGGGACCACGGGCTTGGAGACGTAGTCGACGCAACCGGCGTCGAGGCAGCGCTCCTTGTCCCCCTCGAGAGCGAGCGCCGTGAGCGCGATCACCGGCGAGGCACAGCGGCTCTCGACGATGCGCTGCGTCGCCGCGTAGCCATCGAGTACGGGCATGTTCATGTCCATGAGCACGGCGTCGTAGGCGCACCCACCCTTGCACGCGCCGACCGCCATCTCGACGCCGCGCGCACCGTTGTCCGCGGCGTCGATCTCGGCGCCGGACTCGGTCAAGAGGAAGCGCAGGACGTCGATGTTCTCGGGGCTGTCGTCGACGATCAGGAAGCGCCGCCCGCTGAAGTCGAGCGGGCCGATCGGAACGGCGGTGTGGTCCGGCGTCGGCTCGATCGCGCTGGACGTCTGCTCGGCGCGCGGGAGCCACAGCGAAAACGTGAACGTGCTGCCCTCGCCCACCGTGCTCTCGACGCGGATGTCGCCGCCGAGCAGGCGCGCGAGGTGGCCGGAGATGTCGAGGCCCAGGCCGGTGCCGCCGAAGCGCGAGTCCGGAGCCCGGTGCACCTGGGAGAACGGGCGAAAGAGCCGCGACTGCGCCTCCTCATCGATCCCGATGCCGGTGTCGATCACCGCGAAGCGCAGCCAAACGCTGTCGCCGTCGACGTCCGGCTCCGACGAGACGCGCACCGTGACGCCGCCGTCATTCGTGAACTTGATCGCGTTCCCGACGAGGTTCACGAGCACCTGCTGCAGGCGGACCGGATCCGTCTCGATCCACTCCGGCACGGTGCCGTGGTACTCGAAGCGGAAGTCGAGCAAGCGCTCGGCGGCCTGGCCGGCGAACAGCTCGCGCACGTTCGACACGATCTCGGGCAGGAGGCAGCGCTCGCGTGACAGCGACATCTGCCCCGCCTCGATCTTCGACAGGTCGAGCACGTCGTTGATCAGGCTGAGCAAGTAGTCCGTGCTGCGGCGAATGTGCGCGACCCACGCGTCCTGCTTGGGCTTGTCGACGTTCGGTCGCGACAGCAGCTCCGCGTAGCCGACGATGGCATTCATCGGCGTGCGCAGCTCGTGGCTCATGTTCGCGAGGAACTCGCTCTTGTAGCGGTTGGCAGCGCGCTCGCGGGCGACGGCCTTCTCGAGGTCGGCGGCGATCGCCTGGCGCTCGCGATCGGCGATGCGACGCTCGACGGCGCGCGAGAAGCTGTCGACGATGATCTGCAGAATCGCGAGCTCCTCGTCGTCCCACTTACGCGGTCCGCTCGTGTCGACGAAGCCGAAGAAGCTCTCCAGGCGCCCCTCGATCAGAACGGGCATGACGAGCAGCGCGTGCACGTCGGGTCGCAGCACGCCGCTGCCTTCCTGCGGAACGAGCCCGGATTCGCGCACGTTGTCGAGGCGAATCGGCATCCCCTCCGCGAGAATCTTCGTCGCCCAACCGTAGACGTCCGCCGACTCGGGGCGCGGCTCCACCAGATGGATCTCGCCGCCCTCCGCTGTCCATTGGTGCGTGCGGAAGACCCAGCTGCGATCCTCGCGATAGCGGCAGAGGTACGAGCGCTCGACGCCGAAGATCCCGCCGAGTCCGCGCAGGATGATCCCGATCGCGGCGTTCAGGTCGTCCTGTTCGAGCAGCGACGTCGCGACGTTGCGCGAGACCTGGTTGAGCGAGAGCAGCTTCTCGCGATGGCGCTCGACCGCCTTGCGCTGCGTGATGTCGTGCGCGATCACGGCGAGGCCGATGACCTCGCCGGTCTGCGAGTGCGTGATCGCGAAGCCGTTCATCCAGCACGGCGTCCATCCGTCGCCTGCGGTGACGAGCTCCATCTCGCCCTGCCAACGGCCGCGCTGCATCGCGGGCAGGACCTCGGACTCCACGCGCTCGCGCAGCCGCGGCGGATACAGGTCGGCGAGCGGCGTGCCCGTCAGTTCGCCCTCGCCGATGCCGAGCAGCTCGCGTCCGGCGGGGTTCATGTAGCTGCAGATGCCCGCCGGGCTCGCGACGACGATCGCCTCGGCGCTGTTCTCGATCAGGCTGATGAGCTGGTCACGCTCTTCGATCAGTCCCTGGAAACCGCTCGCGTCGCGGAGCATGCAGAAGATGCGCGGCGCTCCGTCGGCCGCGGACTTCCAGAGGCGCGCCTCGACGGTGTAGGTCGAGCCGTCCTTGCGCCGGTTGTGGCCGAAGAGGTACTGCGTCCCCTCGTTCTCGATCGCGGCGAGCAACTTCGCGAACGCGGCGGGAGTCTGGCGCGTGCTGATCGCGCCGACCGGCTGTCCGACGAGTTCCTCGCGCGTGTACCCGAGCTGCGCGCACGCGCTCTCGTTCGCTTCGAGGATCGTGCCGTCGAGGTCGAGCAACAGGAACTCGCCCTTCCCCTCGACCAGCGTCTCGACCGCCACGTCGGAGGGCAGCCGGTCGCCGTTCCGCAGCCCGAGCGACGTGGCGGCCTCGACGGAACGCGCGAGCTCCTCGAGCTGCTCGTCGCGTTTGGCCTTGTTCCTCTTCATGGTGCGCCGCCCGGGGCGACCGCATTCTATCAGCGCCGCGTCGCCTGTCCTCGGTGCTGGCAGCGTGCCATCCGGGACGAGTACGCTGGTCACGCCGCGACGGCCGCCCTCAGTAGGATGCGGTCGACGCGAGCCAACGATCGACTTGAGCGCCGCACCCGAGAAGAGAGCCCGACCGATGGGACGCACGCTCGCGCTCGTCTTCGGCATCGCGCTGCTCGTGCGGCTCGCGGTGCTGCGCGAGTCCGCGGACGCGGCGTTCTCGTCCGTGCTGCTCGGCGACGCGCGCGTCTTTCACGCCTGGAGCCTCGAGATCGCCGGCGGCGATTGGCTCGGGCGCGATGTCTTCTACCAGGCGCCGCTCTACCCCTACTTCCTCGGCGTGATCCACGCGCTCGGCGGCGACATCGTCGTCGTGCGGCTCGTGCAGTCCATCCTCGCAGCGGTCGCGTGCGCGCTCGTCGCCGATGCCACGTGGCGCCTGTTCGACCGACGGACCGCGCTGGTCGCCGGGCTCGCGGCCGCGTTGTACGCGCCGTCGATCTGGCTCGAGGGAATGATCCAGAAGACGGCGCTCGCGACGGTGCTCACGGCGCTGGTGCTCAACGTGCTCGTGCGCGCGCTCGCCGACGCGCCGGAGGAGGCCGAGGAGGACGAGCTCATCTACCGGGCGAACCGTCGGCGTCATCTGCGGCGCGTGTTCGCGCTCGGCGCCGCGATCGGGTTGCTCGCGCTCGCGCGCGAGAACGCGATCGTTCTGCTCGCGCCCGTCGCGGCTTGGTGTCTCGCTTCCTCGGCGCGCCCGCGCGCGGCGAGCATCGCCGTGCTCCTCGGCGGCGCCATGCTCGTGCTCGTGCCCGTCGGCGCACGCAACGCCGCGATCGGCGGAGCGTTCCTGCCGACGGCATCGAACGCGGGCGTGAACTTCTACCTCGGCAACGGCGCCGGCGCGGACGGGCTCTACCGACCGCTGGTCGCGGGGCGCGGGCACGCGCTGTACGAACGCGAGGACGCCGAGCGACTCGCGGAGCGCGACACGGGGCGCGAGCTCTCCGCCGCCGGCGTCTCGAGCTATTGGTTCGGGCGCGCGCTCGACGACGTGCGCGCGGATCCGCGCGCATGGGCGCGACTGCTCGCGTCGAAGCTGCAGCTCACGCTGCACCGCACCGAAGTCATGGACACCGAGTCTTTCGAGTCGCACGTCGAAGCGTCGCGCACACTGCACCTGCTCTCCTTCGTGATGCACTTCGGCTGCCTGCTGCCGCTGGCGGTCTACGGCATCGGTTTGGCGACGCGCGAGCGACGCTGGTCGTGGCCGGTGCCGCTCGCCGCGGCGTCGATCGCGTTCAGCATCGCGCTCTTCTTCGTCGCCGCGCGCTTCCGTGCCGGCGTCGTCCCGTTCCTCTTCCCGTTCGCCGCGCGCGGCGCGATCGAGCTCATCGCCGGCCTGCGCAGTCGTTGGCGCCGACGCGGCACGCTCGTCCTGTTGTTGCCCACCGCGCTCGCCGCGCTGCTCGCGAATCGCCCGCTCGATTCCTGGCCGCTCGCGCTGTGGAGCCTGCCGCTCGAGGGCGATCCGCTCGCGACAACGGAGAGCAACCTGTCGAGCGAGTTCCTGCGCCTCGGCGACCCGAGCGCGGCATACGAGCACGCGGCACGCGCGCTCGAGCGCGAGCCGAACGCGTCCGACGCGCTCTACAACCTCGGCTCGTCCGCGCGCTTGCTCGAACGCTTCGACGAAGCCGAAGCCGCCTATCGCGAAGCGATGCGCATCGAGCCGACCTACGCCGCCGACTGCTGGGTCGGCATCGGCGCCGTGCGCGCCACGAACGGCGACCTGCCGGGCGCCCTCGAGTGCTTCGACCGCGCGGTCACGGCCGACCCGCTGAACGCCCAAGCGCACTACAACCGCGGCCTCGCACTGCGCCAGTCCTACCGCCTCGACGAAGCCGCAGCCGAATACATGGAGGCCATCCGCCTCACGCCCGACTACGTCGAGGCCCACAACAACCTCGGCTTCCTGCGCGAACGCGAAGGCAAGTTCGACGAGGCGGCATCGCACTATCGCAACGCGCTCGCGATCGACCCGACCTTCGAAAGCGCACGCGCGGGACTCCAGCGCGTCGATACGGAGTCGCACCAATCGCCGCCGATTCAGCCCAGAGGCTCCTCGACGTCGAACGGTTCGGACTGAGTCGGCGGCGATTGGCGCGACTCCGTATCGTCGCGCGGGTGGAGGTTCCGAACGCGTTCCTCTCGTCTGGTGGAAGTCTCGGGGACGGGGAGTTGTTGACGTTCCTCTGATCGGGACGGTCCGCGTGGTTCCGCGAATCGAATCGCGGAGGGAGGTTCCGAGCGTGTTCCTCTGGTCTGGTGGAAGTCTCGGGGACGGGGAGTTGTCGACGTTCCTCTGATCCGGACGGTCCGGGTGGTTCCGCGAATCGAATCGCGGAGGGAAGTTCCGAGCGTGTTCCTCTCGTCTGGAGGAAGTCTCGGGGACGGGGACTCGTGGACGTTCGTTATCGATTCACGCGCAGCGCTTCGCGCTGCTGCGGCACAGGCTCGCTTCGCTCGCGTGCCGCGGTTCGCAACGGAACAGGGGTTTACACGGCAGCTCTACGGTTTCCGGAACGGGCGATGAGACGTTCGGGG
>JAJDEV010000254.1 GCA_029259605.1 Planctomycetota bacterium
TCTCGGCCCCTGCCGGCACTTTGCGAACGTCGGCGTCCTCGACGACCTGACAAGGTCGCCTCCGGGGCCAACGCCCGCAAAGCACCGGCAGGAACCGAGTTGCAGCTACTGCCGCACATCCTCATGAATGATCCGGGCTAGGTGTTGCTCGACGGCTGCGCTGGACCCGCATTCCGCGCCTCGGCCGTTCGTAAGTCGAGGTACGGACAGCGCTCGGGGGCTGAAGCACGGTTTGCGCCTTCCTGGCGGAGCCCTGGGTGGGGGGGTGTCCGAGGAAGTCCGACTCGAACCGGCTTCGGTTGCCGCGCGAGACCAGAACTGCGGTGAGAGGTGCAACACCCATGCGGTCCGTTCAGTTCGCTTGAACCGCTTCGCGACGGGTCCGTTGCTTGCGCAAACGACGCCGCCGTCGCGCTCCTCACCGCCCCCTCCGTCCTATGTGTCGCACGCTTCCTTCGCCCTTCCGCAGCGCGCTCTCGGTCGCGCTCGTTCTCGTCGGTTTCTCCGCAAGCGCGCGCTCCGCGGGGCAGGCGCAGGATCAACAGCAGCTCAGGCGTGTCGACCTCGGCGCGTCGCTCGTGACCGCCAAGCGCCGGAGCGAGACGCAGATCGAAACGCCGTACACCTCCGAGTCGATCTCGTCGGACGAGATCGAGAACAACGGCTACCGCACGACGCCGCAGATCCTGCGCGACATCCCCGGCGTGCTGGTTCAGGAAACGTCGCCGGGCCAGGGCTCGCCGTACGTGCGCGGGTTCACCGGCTATCGGAACCTGTTCCTCGTGGACGGCATCCGTCTCAACAACTCGGTGTTTCGCAGCGGCCCGAACCAGTACTGGAGCACGGTCGACCCGCTGTCGATCGATCGGATCGAGGTCGTCAAGGGGCCGGCGTCCGTGCTGTACGGGTCGGACGCACTCGGCGGAACGGTCAACGCGATCACGAAGACGCCCTTCGGGGTCCTGCGCGACGACGCGCTCGCGGGTGAGTTCTACTACCGCTACGCGAGCGCCGAGAACTCGCACCTCGGTCGGATCGACAGCGCGGCGGTCGTCGGCGACGGAACCGCGGTCATGGCATCGGTCGGGCGCAAGGACTTCGGCGAGATCGAGGGCGGGCGGGACATCGGGACGCAGTGGAACACGGCGTACGACGAGTGGAACGCCGACCTGAAGCTCGAGTCCCGACTCGACGACCACACGCGCCTCGTCGTCGCCTACCAGAACGTGCGCCAGTTCGACGTTCCGCGCACCCACAGCACGATCTTCGCCGTGCCGTTCGAGGGCTCGAGCGTCGGCAGCGACCGTCGGCGCGACCTCGACCAAACGCGTGAGCTGGCGTACGTGCAACTGCACGGCGAGGACGTCGCTGCGTCGATCGACAGCTACAGCCTCAGCGTGTCCTGGCACGAGCAAGAGGAGGTCCGGCATCGGACGCGCGGGAACGGCGCGATGCAAACGCAGGGCTTCGGCGTCGACACGCTCGGGTTCTTCGCCAACGCGACGTCGACGACTTCGATCGGGCGCGTGACGTACGGCGCCGACTACTACCACGACGACGTCGATTCGTTCAGCAGCACGCAGCCGATCCAGGGACCCGTCGCCGACGACGCGACCTACGAGCTGCTCGGCGCGTTCCTGGAGAACGAGTTCGACGTCGACGAGCGCTTGACGCTCACGATCGGCGGACGGCTCAACTACGCGGCGGTCGACGCGGACAGCGTGCTGGACCCGGTCTCGAGCACACAGGTCGATCTCGAGGACGACTGGACGTCGCTCGCGCTGAGCCTGCGCTTCCTGTATCGCCTCGTCGACGGGAGCGTACACCTGTTCGGTGGCGTGTCGCAGGGGTTCCGCGCCCCGAACCTGTCCGACCTGACGCGCTTCGACACGGCGCGCACGAACGAGTTCGAGATCCCGGCGCCGGGGCTCGATCCGGAGAAGACGACGAACTTCGAGTTCGGCGTGAAGACGCTCGCGCCAAAGACGTCGAGCCAAGCGTCGGTCTTCTACACGGACGTGCGCGACCAGATCGCGCTCTTCCCGACCGGCAACACGAACGCTTCGGGTGAGTTCGAGATCACGAAGGACAACATCGGCGACGGCTACGTCGCGGGCATCGAAGTGGGCGTCGCGCACGAGGTCGCCCCCGAGTGGACCGTGTTCGGCAACGCGACCTATCTCGACGGCAAGCTCGACACCTACCCGACCTCGACGCCGGCGATCGAGCGTGAGTACCGCGACCGGCTCATGCCACTGACCGCGATGGCCGGCGCGCGCTGGGAGAACCCGGCGTCGAGCCAGTGGGTCGAGGGCCTCGCGATGTACGCCGACGACGCCGACCGCCTGAGCACTCGCGACGAGGGCGACACCTCGCGCATCCCCCCGGGCGGCACGCCGGGCTACGTCGTCTTTCACCTGCGCAGCGGTTGGCGCCTCGGCGAACACACCACGCTGCACGCCGGCGTCGACAACATCGCCGACGAGGACTACCGCATCCACGGCTCGGGCTCGAACATGCCGGGGCGCAGCTTGGTGCTCGGGCTCAGCGTGCGACTCTAGGGCGCGCGGCGCCACGGAGCCTTCTCGCGCGTAACCTCGGGAGCGCGGCGCGCTAGCCCGGGTTATTCATGAGGCTTTGCCGAGATCGACGTGGATGCGCGTCAGATCAGCGCTTCGCGACCGAAGCGCGTGGAGGCGACCTTGACGGGTCGTCGAACCCGGTGAGGGAGGGAAGCGTTGATATGGCGCGTAGCTGCGTCGATCTCGGTGAAGTCTCATGAATCATCCGGGCTGGCGCACGCGAATCCACTGAACCCGGTTCCAAGCGAGTCCGCGAGATGATCCAACAGATAGCGAACGTGATGCAGGTCCCTCTCGCCGGCGCGGCGCTCGTCGGTGCGCTCGGACTGATGGCGCTTCCGACGCTGGCGCAGGAAGACCGAGCGACGCCGTGCACCATCGACTTGACGCGCGCGGGACAGATGAGCGACATCGTGTCCAACGCGTTGATGCTCGGCCTGGAGTTTCCGGAGTCGGACGTCGCGGCGTTCTTGAGCAACCCCAAGGCCGAGCAATCCTCGGGCGACGCGCTTCTGAAGGCCACCGCCGCGCACTTCGGCGTGCCCGAGTCGATCCTGGCGAGCGAAGTCGCGCGCTACGAACACTGCAACTGCGAACACTTCGGCGCCGGCGTTTTGCCTCGGGCGGAGAACGATCCCGCCAACGCCTTCGTCGGAAACGCTGCGCCGCGCGCGATGGGACCGGAGGAGCTTGCCGCGCTCGCTGACGCGACATGCGACCACGACTTGGCGAGTGCCGGCGCGATGAGCGACACGCTATCTAGCGCGTTGATGCTCGGATTGGGCCGTCCGGGCACGGACGTCGGAACGTTTCTGAAAGGCGCGGAGGTCGCGTACGCCTCGGGCGACGCGCTGCTGAAGGCCGCCGCTGCGCACTTCGGCGTGCGCGAAGTACGACTCGCCCGCGAGGTGAAGCGCTACGCGCACTGCAACTGCGCGCACCCCGGCGCTGGAGTCCCGCCGCTGGTGGATGACGCTCGATTCCGGGCGTTCGCACGCGACGTCACGCTGCACGTCGTGCTGCACGAGCTCGGGCACGCGCTGATTCGCGAGTTCGATCTCCCCGTGCTCGGGAACGAAGAGGCGGCGGCCGACGCGTTCGCGACCCACTACCTCACGACGCACCTTCCCCACCGCGCGCTCGACGTCCTCGCGGCGCGCACACGCTCCTTGATGATCGAGGCTGGCGAGCTCCCGCGCGAAGCGTGGAGCGTCAGCGGCGAGCACAACAGCGACGCGCGACGCGCGTTCCAGATCGCCGCGCTCGCCGTCGCGGCCGACCCGGCGAAGTACACGCCGGTCGCCACGGCGATCGGGATGCCGGCCGACGACCTTCGCAGCGCACGCGACTACGGCACCGAGATCCACCGCTCGTGGCGCCGCATTCTCGAGCCGCTCTGGATGCCGGACGGGATAGCATCGAACGAGGCTCGGCTCGTGAACGACTCGAGCGGTGAGTTCCTCGGGCGAGTGTGGTCCGACGCCTTCGCAGACGAGCTACGCGCGGCCGTCCGACGCTTCGATTGGCATTCGCAGGTGACGATTCGTTTCGTCGACGGCGACGGCGGTGCCGTGTGGAGCCGTTCGGAGCGCACGATCACGGTGGCGAGCGCGTACGTGCGCCGGTTCGTGACGCACGGTTCGATCGCGTTGGATTAGCAGCCGAGCGCGGCCGCGCGGCTCAGCACTGGCTGAAGCCGCAGCCGTAGCACTTCGCGCAGCCTTCCTCGAACGCGAGGTTGGCTTCGCAGCTCGGGCACTTCAGCTTGTAGCGCGACTCGGCGGTGCGCGGCGCCGTGTGCGCCTTACGCGCGGCGGCGGCGGTGTCGTCGAGCGCGGCACCCGAGACGCGTCCGAGGAGCAGGGCTTCGAGGCCGTGCGCCTTCTTGGCGTCGAGGTAGCGGTGCAGCGCGCGGGCGAGACCGTCGGCGAGCGACATGATGCGCCCGTCCTTGGTCGGAACCGTGAGGCTCGAACCGATGCCGTCGAGCTGCTTGAGCGCGGTCTCGAGCTTGCCGTTCACGCGCAGCCACAGGGACAGCAGGCGGCAGATCGCCTCGAGGTCCGAGTTCGCCACGTCGCCGCCCTTGCCGAGCTGCGCGAAGACCTCGCGCTCGCGGCCGGACTGGAAGTCGACCGCGACCTTCACGTGCATGTTCCCGAACGACGTCATCTGGCGGATGCGCAGCGACGGCATGATCTCGGGCAGCTTGATCGGGCGCAGTGTGTGCGTCGCGGGATCGACGATCTCGAGCACGGGCTCGATCCCGTCCTCCGACACCTCCGCCGACTTGAGCGAGGTCGAGCCCTTCAGCGCCATCGGCTGCACGTCGCGGCAACCGTCGCGGTAGACCGTGACGCCCTTCACGCCGGACGCGATCGCGAGCTGGTAGATCTCGTTCACGTCCTCGACGGTCGCGTCGTGCGGGAAGTTGATCGTTTTCGAGATCGACGAGTCGCAGTGGCGCTGGAACGCCGCCTGCATCTTCATGTGCCACTCGGGCTTGATGTCGTGCGCGGTCACGAAGACGCGCTTCATGTCGTCCGCGATGTCCTCGCGGTGCGCGAGCGTGCCGTTCGTCACGACGTCATCCACGAGGTCGTCGGAGAACACTCCGCGCTCGCGCGCGACGCGGTCGAAGACCTGGTTCACTTCGCGCATCACGGTCGGCACACCGTTGGTGTCCTTCATGACCTGGCGGATGAACGCGAGGCTGAACATCGGCTCGATGCCGCCGGAGCAGCCGGCGATGATCGAGATCGTGCCGGTCGGCGCGACGGTCGTCGTGTAGGAGTTGCGCAGGCGTCGTCCGGCCGCTTGCCAGTCCGAGCCGTCCCAGGCCGGGAAGACGCCGCGCTCTTCCGCGAGCCCCTCGGAGGCGAGGTGCGACTCATCGTTGAGCACGCGCATGATCTCTTCGCCGAACGCGCAGCCCTCTTCCGAGTTGTACGCGATGCCGAGGTCGTAGAGCGCGTCCGCGAAGCCCATGACGCCGAGCCCGATGCGGCGCGTGGTCTTCGACATCTGGTCGATCTGCGTCAGCGGGTACTTGTTCACCTCGATCACGTTGTCGAGGAAGCGCGTGCAGGTGTGGATCGTCGCCTTGTACTCGTCCCAGTCGAACGTCGCGTTGCCGCTGCCGCCACCCTGGATGAACTGCCCGAGGTTGATCGAGCCGAGGTTGCACGAGTCGTAGGGGTGCAGCGGTTGCTCGCCGCACGGGTTCGTGGCCTCGATCAGGCCCACGTTCTTGATCGGGTTCGTCTCGTTGATGCGGTCGATGAAGATCACGCCCGGCTCGCCCGTCTTCCAGGCGTGGGAGACGATGAGGTCCCACAGCTCGCCGACGGTCCACAGCTCGCCGGTCGCGACGCCCGCGTCGTCTTTCTTCTCGAGCTCGCGCCACAGTCCGGTGCGCGGGTTCTTGACCTGGTGCACGGTGGACGGATCCGCGGCGAGCTCGTCGAGGAAGCGGTTCGTGACCGCGACCGAGACGTTGTAGTTCTGGATCTTCGTCAGGTCGTCCTTGAACGAGATGAAGCGCACGACGTCGGGGTGGTCGACGCGCAGCATCCCCATGTTCGCGCCACGACGGAACGCGCCCTGTTGGATCGCGTCGGTCGCCTTCGAGAAGACCTGGATGAAGGAGAGCGGGCCCTCCGTCGTGCCGCCCGACGACGCGACGATGTCGCCCGACGGACGCAGGCGCGAGAAGCTGAAGCCCGTGCCGCCGCCCGACTTCTGGATGAGCGCGGTGGCTTTGATCGATTCGAAGATGCCGTCGATCGAGTCTTCGATCGGGAGCACGAAGCACGCGGAGAGCATCCCCATCTCGCGCCCCGCGTTCATGATCGTCGGGCTGTTCGGCATGAACTCACGCCGCACCATCAAACCGTAGAACTCCTCGGCGACGGCGAGCGCGACCTCGGGTGTTCCGCCGGGGAACTTCAGCTCGCCCTTCGCGACGTGCGACGCGACGCGCCAGAAGCACTGCGCCGGCGTCTCGATGACTTCGCCGGTCTCCTCGTCCTTCTTCAGGTAGCGACGCTCGAGCACCGCCAACGCGTTCTCGGAGAGGTCGACGGGCGGAAGGTGCGCCGGCGGATCGATCGCTTCGAGCGCGGCGCGCGCCGCGCTCGCGTGGTCGGTGACTTCGCGCAATGCAGCGTCTCCGGTGAGCTTCTTCTTCGTGTCCTGAGTCATGCCCTCGCCCGTCAGATGGATTGTCGCCACGCAGTTCTCCTGCCTGTGTCCCCGAGATGTTGCAGCGGCTGGCGCCGCTTCGCACGTTCCTTCCTGGGCTCCCTGCCGCCGCAGCGAGCGCTTCCCGCGCCGCGACCCCGAAGGACCCCACCGGACGCGTCGAACGGTCCTAACTCGTTGCAGATCAAGGTGTTCCAACCCGTCCGCCGCGCCGGTGAAGGGAGGGCGATCGTACCCCAAGGTATCGGTGCTGCCAAGCCCCTGGGGCCAAGGAAACCCCAAGATGTTGTGGGGTGCCGACTTCGGTCGACGGGTCGTTCGACGGGCCCTTCCCTACCCCCTACGGCCGCGCCGCGCGAGCCGTGATCGGAGCTCGGTCCATTCCTCGAGCCCGGCGAGCTGCGCGACGAGCGCGAAGGCGCCCGCGCCGGCGAGGATCGCGAGCGCGAGCAGCGCGGCGCGCCCGAGGGTCGACGCATCCGCGAAGCGCGCGAGCCCCGCCCACGCGAGCCATGCGCCCGCTCCACACGCCGCGCCGCACGCGGAGACGCGCAGCGCGCGCGCGAAGAACCCGCCGGCACCCGACGGCAGGCCGAGGCGCCGATCGAGCCCGACGCTCAGCCACAGCAGGTTGCCCCAACTCGTGCACGCCGTCGCGAGCGCGAGCCCCGCGACATCCATGTGGAGCACGCTCACGAAAACGACGTTGAGCGCGACGTTCGCCGCCATCATCCAGATCGACACGCGCACCGGCGTGCGCATGTCGCCGAGCGCGATGTACGTACGCCCCATGAGCCCCACCGCACCGGCTGGAACCAGCGCGAGCGCGAGGATGCGCAGCGCGGAGGCGATGCGCGCGACCCCCTCGCCGCCGTAGCTGCCGTGCTCGAAGAGGACGCTCGCGATCGGACCCGCGAGCGCCGCGAGCCCGAACGCGGCGGGCGCGGCAAGGAACAGGACGCCGAGCTGGGCGCGATCGTGTAGGCGGCGCGTCTCGGCGAGCCGGCGCTCGACGGCGAGCGCCTTCAGCGCGGGAAACACCGACGCGATCGCCGCAGTCGCCACGAGCGCGAGCGGGAACTGCTGGATGCGGTTCGCGTAGTAGAGCGCGGTCGGTCCACCGTCGGACAGCATGCCCTCGGCCATCAACCCGTCGATCATCACGTTGACCTGGTAGACGGCGGCACCGAGCGCGAGCGGCGCGGCGGTCCAGAGCACGGTCCACGGACTCGCGACGCGCGCGGAACCGGAGCGCTCGGTCGACCCTTCGCCGACGGGCGCACGCACGAGCCCGAGCCGAAGGAGCGGCGGCACGTGCAAGAGGAGCTGCACCACGCCTCCGCCGAGCACGCCCCACGCGAGCAGCTGCGCCATGCCCCACTGCCGCTCGAGCACGATCGCGCGCGCGCCCTCCGCGCTTGCTCCCCACCCGAACGCGTAGCCGATCCAAACGAGCGCCGCGATCCAGCTCACGTTCATGATCGCCGGGGCGATGCTCGGCACGAAGTAGTGCCCGCGCACGTTCAGCGCGCCGCCCGCGAGCGCCGTCAGGCAGACGAGCACGACGTACGGCATGACGCGCACGGCCAGGTCGCGCACCGGCGCCGGATCCGTCCCGAGCCACGCCCATCCCGTCACCGGCATGCGGTCGGGCATCCCCGCGATCGCGAGCATCGTGAGCGCCGACACGACGATCAGGATCCCGGTCGCGACGCGCATGGTTCTGAGGAAGAGCGCGCGCCCGGCCGCGTTCCCCGCCGCCGCGTCCTCCTCCGTCAGCGTTGCTTGGAGGGACGTCGACAACGCTCCCTCGCCGAGCAAACGGCGGAACAGGTTGGGGACGCGCCACGCCGTGAAGAACGCGTCCGAGACCGCGGACGCATCGCCGAACACGCTCGCCATGACCACCTCGCGCACGAAGCCGAGCAGGCGCGAGAAGAGCGTCATCGCGGAGACGAGCATCGTGCGCCCGACGAGTCCGCGATGGCGCGCGACGATCTCGGACTGTGTGTCTCCGTCGGCCACGGCCTGCTAGGAAGCCGAATCGCGCCATAGGGCGCCAGCAGCGGGGGTTGGAATCCTCACGCGGTGCGCCGGTACCTGGGACTCCGTGGGCGCGTTAGAATCGTCCGCACTTCCCTTACCCCTCGCGATCGCACCATGAAGTTCACCGCCTCGCTCGTCCCCCTCGTCCTTCTCTCCGCACTGGCCGCCGGTTGTTCGTCGGGTGGAGGATCGGATTCCTCCAGCTCGAGCACCAACGCCAGCGTCCAGTTCCTCGTCAGCTCGAGCGGCGACGCAGGCCTCTTCGCCCTGGGTGGCGAGCTCGCCGACGTGCGGCTCGTTCAGGCGGACGGCACACGCTCCGAGAACCTGCTCGCCAAGGCCACGCCGGTCGAGCTCGTCGGGCTCGAGGATTCCGCCGTGCTCATGGCGGGCGCGAACGTCGCGCCGGGAACGTACGAGTCGATGCAGTTCGAGTTCGCCGACGGGTCCCTCTTCGCGATGGACGAGTCCGGCGCGCACGTGACCGTCGAGACGAGCTTGCGGACGTTCGAAGCGCCGCTCGCGACCGCGTGGAGCGCGGGCGGTGGAGACGAAACGACGCTGATGCTCGACGTCGACATGACGGGCTCGGTGGTCGAGACGTCGCCGCGGGTCGTCGAGTTCGACCCCGACGGCACGGTGATGTCGGGCGTTCAGCCCGTGCTCCTGCAGGAGTTCAGCGGTCCGCTCGTCTCGTCGAGCGCGACGGACCGCCGCTTCTCGATCCAGGTCATCCAAGCGACGCTCGCGACGAACCGCGACTTCGAGATTACGCTCACGCCGACGACGCGCCTCGTGGACGTCGACGGGACGCGCTTTTCGACGTCCGACTCGTTCTTCGCGTCGCTGCGGGACGGAATGACGGTGCTCAAGGTGCGCGGCGTCTTGACCGGCAATCGCACGGTCGACGCGGACGTCGTCTACATCACCGACCAGGCCGGCGACATGGAGCCGGACGTCGTGATCGAGGGGCGTATCCTGCACGTCGACGACGCAGCGGGCTTCTTCGTGTTCCTGATCCGCGAGATCGAGGACGGCGCGGCCACCGCCACGCCCGCGCTCGAAGCGATCGGCAACCCGAGCTCGATCGACGTCCACTTCGACGCGGACACGACCTTCCAGCTGCGCGACGGGACGACGGTTCGTCCGTCCGAGCTCGCCGTCGGGCAGATCGCGCACGCGACGTTCCGCGAGTTCGGCCGCCCGCCCTTCCGCGCGGACCTGGTCGAGCTCTACAACCGCCCCGAGCACCGCTGCATTCGCGGCGAGATCGTGAGCGTCCGCGGGATGCCCGACGAGTTCCTCATCGAGGTCAAGGACGACCACTGGTCGTGGAGCAGCTCTTGGCCGTGGTGGTGGCCCTGGGCGTCGCATCGCCACGACGAAGATGAGGACGAGGACGAACTCGAGAACGTGCGCGTGGTGCTCGGTCGCGGCGTCGAGGTCACGCTCGATCTGCGCGGCAAGCCGGCGCTACGCCCCGGACGCCTGCTCGAGGGACTCGACGTCAAGGTCTGCGGCGAACTGCACGGCTCGTCCGAAGACCCGCTGCTCGTCGCCGAGTCCGTCCGCGTCACGCCCGGTCACCTCGACAAGGCCGTCGTGGACGCGACGTCGCCGCTGCGCTCACGCTTCCACCTCGCGACGGCGCGCATCAAGAAGCCCTTCGGCGACCCGGTCACCGGCGCGCCGCTGTCGGTCGTGATCCACCCGGACGCGGACTTCAAAGAGAAGGCGCGCTCCGAGGCCGAGTTCTTCCGCCTGTACGACAGGCTCGACGACGACGAGTATCTCGAAGTCCGCATCAAGGGCATCGCGACGGGCGTCGCCGAGGAGCTCGAGGCGTACGACGTGAAGGTGAAGGTCCGCCGCGACAAGCACAGGTAGCCGATGGTGGGCGCTAGACTGCGCGCATGATCCACGCCCTGCTTGTCTCCGTCGCGATCGCTGCCGGCGCCGCGCTTCCGTGCGCGGCGGCTCAGGCCGAAGAGACGACGCTCGTTTTCACGCACGTCTCCGTGCTGACCATGGAGTCGGAGAACGTGCTCGCCGACCACGGCGTGGTCGTGCGCGGCGCGCGCATCGCGAGCGTCGGACCGATGGACGCGCTCGAGATCCCCGACGGCGCGGCCGTGGTCGACGGCACCGGCAAGTGGCTCATGCCCGGACTCGCGGACATGCACGTGCACACGTGGAGCGAGCACGAGCTGCCGGTCTTCCTCGCCTACGGGATCACCACCGTGCGCAACATGTTCGGCGCGCCGCTGCACCTCGCCTGGCGCGATGAAGTGGCGCGCGGCGAGCGCGTCGGCCCGACGATCTACACCGCGGGCCCGATCGTCGACGGCGATCCGCCCGTTTGGCCGGGGAGCTCGACCGCGATGACGATGGACGACGCCGTCGACGTGGTGCTCGCGCAGCACGAGGCCGGCTACGACTTCATCAAGGTGTACGCGCGCCTACCGAACGACGCGTACGGCGCGATCGTCGGAACGGCCGAGGAGCTCGGCATCCCGGTCATGGGGCATGTCCCCGCGGCGGTCGGGTTGAGCGAAGTGCTCTTCGCAGGACAGGTCACGATCGAACACCTCGACGGCTACGACATCGCGCTCGCGCCGCCCGGACAAGTGCCGTCGTTCGGCGTGTTCCCGAAGATCGATCCCGTGGATCTCGAGCGCGTCGCGAAGTCCACGGCGGACGCGGGCACTTGGAACTGCCCGACGCTCGTGGTCTACGACAAGATGGTCGGACCGCAGGGCATCGAGGCCGAGCTCGCGAAGCCCGGCATGCGCTACGTCACCGACGCGTCGATCGACGGCTGGCGCGCCAACGCGGGCAGCCGCGGCGGCGACGTGTACGCCAATATGGTTCAGGGCAGCGCCGCCGCGCGCGACGCGGTCGTCGCGGGTCTGCACAAAGCGGGCGCGCGCATCGTGCTCGGTACGGACTACGGCAACCCGCTGCTCGCGCCGGGCTACTCGGCGCACGAGGAGCTCGCGAACTTCGTCGAGGTCGGGCTCACACCGTTCGAAGCGCTGCGCACCGGCACGGTCGAGGCGGCCGCGTGCATGGGCGACGGGAACGAGTTCGGACGCGTCGCCGCCGGACTGCGCGCCGACCTCTTGCTGCTCGACGCGAACCCGCTCGAACACATGGATGCCGCGTCGCGACCGGCCGGCGTCATGGCGCGCGGCCGTTGGTTCCCGCGCGCGAAGCTCGAAGCGATGCTCGACGACGTCGCCGCGCAGCTCGGGCACGCGGACGAAGAGCGCTAGCGGGGCACCGGCTCTCCGCGCCGCGACACGAGCCCGAGGAACGACAGCGCCGCGACCTGCACGTTGAGCGTGATCGGATTGAACGCCGCGCCGATCGCCTGCGGCATGCCGATCGGCGCGCCGAGCGTCGCGATCGCCATGAGCGCGATCGACACGAGCCACGGCCAGCGCTCCTTCCGGAAGCGCACGAGCACCACGGCGAACGCGATCTCGAACACGCCGGCGAGCAGCGTCAGCGTGCGCGCGAGGTCCGTGGGCACGCCGACGTCGGTGAGCATGGCGAGCTCGGTCGGATGCGGGCCGAGAAGTTTCGGTACGAGCCCGTGCCACAGCCAAACGAAGGCGACCGTGGCCGTCGCGACCGTGTGCACGCGTTTCACGGCAGGCTCACGTACACGACGTTCGGGCCGTCCGAGTTCGCGGTGACGATCTCGGGAAAGCCGTCGCCGTTCAGGTCGCCGCACGCGACGCCGTAGGTCGCGAACCCCGGGTCGCCGAAGCGCCGCTCGGTCCACGTCATCCCGGTGCCATCGTTGAAGAACACCGCGTTCTCTTGTTCGACGTTGCCGACGATGATGTCGAGGTCGCCATCCTGGTCGAGGTCGGACAGCGCGAGCGCGTACGACCGACCGTCGGCGCGGCCGAAGGGGATCGGGAAGTCGTACTCGCCGGTGCCGTCGCCGAGGTACACCGCGTTCCCCTGTCCGATGTTCGCGTTGACCAGGTCCGGGAAACCGTCCTGGTTCAGGTCGCCGATCGCGACGTCGCGCGTCTCGTCGACGCCCGAGCCGTACCGCTTGCGCTCGTCGAAACCACAGGCGCCGTCGTTCAAGAGCACGAAGTTCGGCTGGCGGTCGCGGTTCGCGAGCGCGAGGTCGATGTCTCCATCGCCGTCGAGGTCCGCCGCGGCGACCGCGATGGTCGAGTCCGTCTCCGTGCCGAACGGTTTGCGCACGCGCAGCGTCCCCGACCCGTCGTTCAGATAGATCGCGTTCTCGTCACCGCGGTTCGTCACGAGCACGTCCTTGTCCCCGTCGCCGTCGAGATCGGCGATCGTGAGGCTGCGCGTGTTGACCGTCGCGCTCCCGAACGTGCCCGCGCGCGTGAAGCGTCCGTTGCCGTCGTTGAGGAAGATCGGCTTCGGCGCGCGATCGTTCCCGACGAGCACGTCCAGGTCCCCGTCCCCGTCGAGGTCGACGAGCGGCGTCGCATAGCTCGTGTCGAGCTCGTTCCCGAGCGGCCGCGCGAGCGTGAAGTCCCCGCTCCCGTTGTTCAGGTACACGAAGTTCTGCTGCGGCCAGTGCCGCCCGTTCGCGACGACGGCGTCGAGATCCCCGTCGCGATCGACGTCGCCGAGGGTGACGGACGCGCTGCGCAGGCTCTCGACCTCGGTGCCCAGGGTCAGCGCCGCACGGAACGAGCGCTGCGCGACCGCGGGGACGGTGAAGGGCAGGGCGGCGAGCGGCACGAGGATGAATCGGTTCTGCATGGTGCGTCGGAGGCGCGGGCGCGAAGCGGGGAGCCAGGGTATGTCCCGAGGCCCCGCGGCGAGTGCAAGAAGCCCCGTTGTGGCGCCCCATCGCCGCAGCCGTGACGCTTTTCGATGGTTAGGCATTGACCTATCTATTGCCTCGATCCACCCTGCGCTCCATGTCCGCCGCCCCCTCCCTCGACTCGGCCTTCCAGGCGCTCGCGAACCCAACGCGGCGCGCCGTCTTGGAGCGCCTGACCGGTGGACCCGCCGCGGTGAAGGAACTCGCCGAGCCCTTCGACATGGCCCTGCCGTCCTTCCTCCAGCACCTGCGCGTGCTCGAGGCCAGCGGGCTCGTGCGCTCCCACAAGCGGGGGCGCGTGCGCACGCTGCGCATCGTCCCTGAGCGCATGTTGCGCGTGGCGACCTGGTTGGAGCGGCAGCGCGAGCGCTGGGAGCGACGCCTGGATCAACTCGACACCTACGTGAAGCAGATGGAGGAAGAAGGACAGTGAGCGAACGACCGAAGACCGACCCGGAGCTCGACCTCGTGCTCGAACGCGTGGTCGACGTGCGACCGGAACTCGTGTGGCGCGCGTGGACGGAACCCGAGCACCTGATGCAGTGGTTCACGCCCGCGCCGTGGACGACCGTCGCGTGCGAGATCGACCTCGTCCCCGGCGGAGCGTTTCGAACGGTGATGCGTTCGCCCGAGGGCGACGAGTTTCCGAACGACGGCTGCTACCTCGAAGTCGTCGCGAACGAGAAGCTCGTGTGGACCGACGCGCTCGAGGTCGGTTTTCGGCCGACGCGTAAGGAGCCGGGTCCGCACTGTCCCTTCCTCTTCACGGCGCACGTCCTGATCGAGCCGCACGGAGCCGGCACGAAGTACACCGCGATCGCGATGCACAGCACCGCGGCCAGCCGCAAGACGCACGAGGAGATGGGTTTCCACGACGGTTGGGGCACGGCGCTCGACCAGCTCGTCGCGCACGCCAAAGAGATGGACACGGAGAAGGCGTGAAGCGACTCGCTCCCAATCTCGCGGGCGGCCTCTTGGGCCTGATGTTCATCGCCTTCGGACTGATGTTCCTGCTCGGGCTCGTGCCGGAGCAGCCGGCACCGCCCGAGGGCTCACCCACGGCGCTCTTCATGGGAGCGATGGCCCCCACCGGCTACCTCACGTTCGTGAAGGTGCTCGAAGTGATCGGCGGAGCGCTCGTCGCCCTTCCGCGCACGCGCAACCTCGGCCTGCTCGTGCTCGGCCCGATCCTCGTCAACATCGTCGCCTTCCACGTGTTCATCGCGGGCGAGGGCCTGCTCGACCCGCTCCTGCTCGTGATCGGCGCGCTCGCAGCGTTCCTGCTGTGGTGCGAGCGCCGCGCGTTCGCGCGACTCGTCACGCGCGCCTGAACGCCGACGAAAAAAGCGAAGGCCCGCTGTTTCGGCGGACCTTCGCTTTCGGTCTCTCCTTACCTTTTGTCGGTTACGAGCGGTTCTTGCGGAACTGCTCGAAGTCGTCGAGCGAGCCGCCACCGGGCGCCGCACCGGGCGTCGGCGGTTGCGGCGCGGGCGTGCTCTGCGTCGACGGCGGAAGCGCGGCCGGCGGCGTGTCGACGTCGAGCGACATCCCCGCCGGGGTCCCGGCGTGAGTCCCTGTCGGCGCCGCGGTCGAGCCGCCGCCGCCCGTCGAGGTGGGCGTCATCGTCTCGATCTTCGGAAGCTCGACCTTGATGCCGAGGTGCGCCAGCTTGCTGACGAGCTCTTCCTTGTTGACCGCCTTGACGTACGCGTCCGCGGGATCGACGAGGCCGTTCTGGATGTGCTCGAGCAGCGCGTCGTTCAGCAGCTTCATGCCGATCTTGCCGCCGATCTGCATCTGCGAGACGAGCTGGTGCGTCTTGCCCTCGCGAACGAGCGCGGCGACCGCGGGCGTGCCGAGCAGGATCTCGAGCGCGGCGATGCGTCCCTTGGGCTTCTTCTTGCACAGCGTCTGCGCGATCACGCCCTTGAGCGAACCGGAGAGCATCGTGCGGATCTGCGCCTGACGGTCGGCCGGGAACTGGTCGATGATGCGGTCGACGGTCGACGCGGCGGTCGTCGTGTGCAGCGTGCCGAAGACCAGGTGACCGGTCTCCGCCGTCTCGATCGCGATCTCGATCGTCTCGAGGTCACGGAGCTCGCCCACCAGGATGATGTCCGGGTCCTCGCGCAGCGCGGCGCGGAGCGCGCGCTTGAAGCTGTCCGTGTGGCGTCCGACTTCGCGCTGGTGCACGAGACACTTCTTCGTCTGGTGCACGAATTCGATCGGGTCCTCGATCGTGATGATGTGGTCGGAACGCGTCTTGTTGACGAGGTCCATCATCGCGGCGAGCGTGGTCGACTTGCCGCTACCCGTCGGGCCGGTGACGAGTACGAGTCCCTTCGACAGGTAGCAGAGGTCCGTGATCGCGGACGGCAGGTTGAGCTGCTCCGCGGTCAGGATGTCCGTCGGGATGAGGCGGAAGACCGCGCCCGGACCGAAGCGGTCCATGAAGAAGTTCGCGCGGAAGCGCGCGAGCCCTTCGATCTCGTACGCGAAGTCGGTGTCGTGCTCCGCATCGAACTGCTTCTGGTTCTGCTCGGGAGCGATCTCGAACAGGATCGCGCGCATCTGCTCGGCGGTCCATTCCTTCGCACCCGCGACCGGCAGCATCTCGCCGTGCAACCTGAAGTACGGGGTGACGCCCGTCGTGAGGTGGAGGTCAGAAGCCTCCAGTTCGACCATCTTTTTGAAGAAGGCATCGAGACGCGCCATGGATAGAACTCCCTTCGTGTGTGAAACCGGCTGAGCAAACAACCCTCCTCGCTCGCGACGTTCGGCGGCCGCGCCGGCAGAGGAGGTGGACCCATCCCAGTCCTTCGGGTCGATCCGGGCGCGGCTTTAGCCGGAGGTGGGAAGAAGGGCCCGCGAGCCGACGCGCGCCCGCCGCGAAGCGGCTCCATCCGCCCCTCGTTTCCGACCTCGGGCCCGGCGCGTACAGTTCATGGAAGGTGGGCGGCACGGCGAGAAAGCACAACAGACGGGTGATCGGCGCGATCGCGGCCTGCGTCGCGGGCTTGGTCGCGCTACTCGCATGGGCGGCCGGCGGCGCGTCCGACCGCGGGCCGATCGGTGTCGGCGACCGATCGCACCGCAACCGATTCGGCGATGAAGACGTTCGCTCCGCATCGGCGCCACCCGTCGAGCGAGCCGTCGTCGCCGAGATCCCGCTGGCCATCGAGCCCGGGAGCGACACGTTCGCTGCGACCGCGTATGTCACCGGCGTCGTCTTCGATGCGGACACCACGCTGCCCGTCGGGAACGCGCGTGTGACCGTCGATCGTCCGCTGCGCCCGTCCGTATACCTCCCGGAACACGACGGCTTCCCGAGGGATCGAGAGCGGGCGAGCACGGTCACGTCGTCGGACGGCCATTTCTCGGTCCACGCGGCGCCGGACGTCGCGCTCGAGTTGACGGTTCGCGCAGCGGGATATGGGGTCGTACGCACCGACTTCGTCTTCGCCGGCGAGCGCGTCGTCGTGCCGCTCCACGTATCGGCGACGCTCATGGGTCGGGTGACCCGCGCGGCAACGGGCGCGCCGGTGGAGGGCGCCAGAGTGCGCGGCTGGATGATCGAGCACGAGGTCGAACTCGACCTGTTCCGAGTCGAGACGGATGCCGGTGGAAACTATCGCGTCGAAGATCTCGCGCCCGGCGTGTTCAAGCTCTCCGTCGTGCCCAGCCATCTGCTGGGAGTGCCCTGGCGGACGCTCGAGCTCGTCGCCGGCGAGGTGCGCCATTTCGATGTGGCGTTGGAGGAGGGCGCGACGATCCGCGGAACGGTTTCCGATTCTCAGACCGGCGCCCCGATATCGAACGCTGAAGTTATCGATCCTTGGCGGCTCGAGGCCTCCGTTCGATCGGACGCGTCGGGAGCCTTCGAGATCGAAGGCTGCCGCTCCTCGTCGCTCACGATTCGGGCCGAGGGTTACGCAGACTTTCGCGGACGCAGGCGCCGTGATTCGTCGTCGCCTGCGACCTTCGCCCTCGACGCACGCCTCGTTCCCGGCCGCGTGGCCGTCGGCCGGGTCGTTGACGAGGAAGGACACTCCATTGCGAACGCCGACGTAGTCGTCTCGACGGATCGTGGCGGCAACGATCGCGACTGGAAGTCGACACGTACCGCGAGCGACGGCTCCTTCCGCGTCGCGGACCTGGCCCCGACTCACACGCACACGGTCCGGCTCTCCGCGGTGGGACACGCGAGGCGCACGCTCGCGTTTCCCTCGGACGAATCGTCCTCTCCCATTCCACTCGGCGACCTCGTTCTTGGTCCACCGGCGACGATTCGCGGCTCGGTTGTGGCGACGGACGGCGATCCGATCCCGAACTCCAGAGTGCTCCTGAGCGGCGCGGGCGAGGGCAGTCGGAGCCTTCGAGGCGAGGACCAATCGCTCGCAGAGCACGGGGTTCACTTCGTGACGTACACCGACGGCAGGGGACGGTTCCGATTCCTCGATGTCGGGCCCGACACCTACGGCCTGTCGGCGGACATCTCGGGGTCGAAGGAGTCCCTCTGGCTGAATGTCGAGGCAGGCGCCTCGATCGACGACATCGTCCTCGAAGTCGATCGCGGGCGATCGATCCGTGGCAGGGTCGAGACTCCGGAGGGTATCGGGGTCGCCGGCGTCTGGCTTCGCGCGAGCCGAGAGGACGGGCATCGGTTCGGCGGCGCCACGAGCGCAGCGGGCGGCGCGTTCGAGATCATCGGGCTACCGAACGAGGAGGTCGTCGTCGCGTGCGGACTCGGCCAAGATGCCGACCCTCGAACCCTGGCACGCCTCGGGCCCGCCCGACCGCTGCGCGTCTCGCCGGGCGAGGAGAACGTGCGCGTCGTCCTGCGTCCTTTGGACGTCCTGCGCGGTCGCGTCATCGACGGGAAGGGCAACCCCGCGGCAAACATCCGAGTCCGGGCCACGGACCCCGATCGTGAGATCAGGGACCAGATGACGTTCAGCGACTCCGACGGACGCTTCGAGTTCGCGCTGCCCCGTGGAGTGGCCGTGACGCTGATCGCCGGCGTCTACCGCTACGACCCGGAGGAACGCAAGAACGTGAAGATGCGCCGTCCGCCGCTGCGCCTCGAGGGCGTTCGAAGCGACGCTCAGAACGTCGTCTTCGCTCCCCAGCGGCGGGGCGGCTAGGCCCGTCGCGTTCGATCACGTTTCTCCGAGAACGCCCGTTGTGCCGTCGGCGAATCACGCCCCTTGTTCGTGCGGCCGCGCGACTCGCAGCGCGCGGCTCCACCCATTTCACGATGGACGGATAGCCAAGGGAGACTTCGCTATGAAGAGAC
Source organism: Planctomycetota bacterium (assembly GCA_029259605.1). Lineage (GTDB taxonomy): Bacteria > Planctomycetota > UBA1135 > UBA1135 > OFTM281. The sequence goes on from JAJDEV010000254.1 coordinate 18,956, forward strand.
TGATCGGTGTGTGTTTGATTGCGATGCTGGGCTTGTTCCCCAGCATCGCGTTCGCGGCGGCGCCTGCGCCGGCCGTCGTTGCGGCTCCGCAGAAGATGGGAACCCCGTCGGTCGCGGCGTGCCTCCAGGTCTGCTTCAACCAGCAGATCAAGAACAACAACGCGTGCGACGATTCGTGCTATCGATGCACGGCGCACTTCCTGTTCTGGTGCATCGCCGGAACGGTGGACGAGGGTTGCTACGGCACCTGCATCGCGAATGCGCAGGCCGTCTACAACGCGTGCGCGGCCGGGTGCGACGACCTCCCGACACCGTAGGAGCGCGCGGACATGGGCGACACGACGCGATCGAAGCGTAGGGGGTGGATCGTCGGGGTAGCGCTCGTGGCTGCCGTCGTCGCGTCGATCGTGTCACGCCGTTCCGGACCGGAGTCGAGGACACCCGAAGGCGCGATCCTCGGATCCGACACCCGCGTTCCGGATCGTTCGAGGGAGGGGCCGGAGGAGGTCGTGCGCATTCCGCAGGCCTCCTCCACGCGCTCGTCTGCGGGGGGCGACGCGGGGGAGAACCGCGCGCAGGAGCCGGTCGACGAACGCGTCGACCCGGCAGCGATCGAGGCCTGGGCGCTCGTGCACCAACTCGAGGTGCTCGCGCAAACGCCTTCCCGTTTCCACGGTCCGGCGCTGCCCGTGATTCGAACGCTCCGGGACGTCGTCGCACGAACCCTCGTCGACATCGCCTCGCCGCCGACGCGTCCGGCCGAACTCGGACGCGGGCGAGCTGCGCCCCGCACCGATCTCCCCGGTGAACTCATCTCGCGCGTCGTCCTCGCCGCGGAGTCTCCCGCGCTCGTTCGCGGCGCCGTGTGCCTCGCGCTCGCACCGTTCCTGTCGCAGCGTGTGTTTCGCGACGCCTTCCTCGAGTTCTTGGGCACGGGTTCTCCGGAACTCGTTCGCGCGGCCGCCCTCGCCGCCGGCGTGCGCGGAACCGGGTCCGCCTGTGGGGCGGGGCTCGATCTCGGTTTGTTGCAGTCGCTACCGACCACGGGGGTTGGGACGGTCCCGGGCGTCTACCCGATCGCCCTGACGAGAGTCGTCGACGCCGAGTCTGCGGCGGACCTCGAGCACCTCCTCGTGAACGGCAGCGCGATGCTTCGTCGTGCCAACTCCGACCAGACCCTCACGACGGCCAACGACGCGAACGCGGTCATCGAAGAGATCGTGACGCGGGAAGTGATCGTGCTCGTTCTCGGACACCGCTCGCTCGTCGACACGCACCTGCGACAGAGCCTCATGGCGCGGTTCCAAGACTCCGGCGGCGCATGGCGCGTCTCGGTCGACCTGCGCGTCGGCGTGTACCTCGCGCTCGCGCTCTCGGATTGCGACGAGCGTTACGCGACGGCGACGCGACGGGCGAAGGCGTCGTCGAACCCGATCGTGTCCGGAATCACTCGATCGATCGACAACGACTCGCTCGGCGCCCTCGACCTGGCGGCGTTGGGGCGCTTCCACGGCGAGCGCTGGTCGAAGACGCCGATCGAGCAGGCGAAGTTCATGATGCGACTCGCCGAACTCGGAGAGCGGCTCGCGCGCCACGAGTCGGTCGACGAGACCTATCGCGCCGAGTTCACGGGCTTCCTGCGCGAGATCGTGAACGACGAGTCGGAGGCGGAGAACGCTCGGATGGCGGCCATGAACGCCCTGCGGCAGTCCGGCGACTGGGACGCGGTGATCCATGCTGCGGGGGATGCCCTGCGGCTGTACAGTTCCAAGGGATTGAAAGCACTCGCCCTCTCCGCACTGTCCGACGCGGCCAAGCACGACTCGAACGCACGCTCGTCCGTGGAGGACGCGCTCCGGATTGCGCAGGAGACGGCGACGGAACCTTGGCTGGTCCGCGAGCTCGCATGGCAACGCGCCAACCTCGGCAAGTGATGCGCCCGCGAACCACCGCAGATCGAGGGACCCGATGACACGCGCGTGCTTGACGCTGACGCTCGCCGTGGCGTGCGCACTTCCGAGCGGATGCCGCGCGATTCCCACCGTCCGCGCGGAAGCCGCGATCGCGTGGCCGGCGGAGTGGCAAGCGCGCGACCGCTACGCCGGGCCCGGTGTCGACGTGCTCGCGACGACGCCACGCAACGCCGCGCTCGCCATCGAACGCTTCGAGGAGTTGGTCGCCGACGTGCACGCCGCGACGGACGTGCCGCTCGGCCCGGGTTTGCTCTTCGTCGTGGGCGAGGACGACGAGATGAGCGACATCGAGCTCGACGCGATCCTCGACGAGCTCATCCTCCACACCGGTCCACCCGGCTCGCGCCCGTTCGCCTCGCCGCCGCGAACGCGAGACGGCACCGCCGCCGAGCCGCCGCCGCTGCGCGACGCGCTGCGCATGGTCCCGATGCCGCTCCACGTCCCAGCCCTGCTCACGCGCGTCGACTGGCATCCCGAACACGAACCCGAGTGGGCCCTGATGCTCCCCACGCTCCCGGCCACCGAGGACGCATTCGAACGCATGCTCGACGCGCGCATGGAGACCGACGGCGCCAGCCTCGCACAACGCCTCCTCGCCCCCTTCGCGATCGGACCGGCCGTGCGCTCGATGCGCAGAACCGTCTTCACCCCCGCGCTCGTCGTCGCGGCCTTCCCGAACCTCTCCGACAAGGAGCGCGCGGAGCTTTTGCGGGCACGCTGACCCGTCGGGGTTGGGGCCACCGACGAAGAACCGTCAACGTCGGTTCCCGCGTGGGTAGCATCGGAACGGATGGGGGGAACGCTGCAGACGGCTCGGGATCGAAGACGCGCGGTAGCGGTGCTCGCGGGGTTGGCGGGTCTCTTGCTCGTCGTCGGATTCCTCGCCTTCGAGTCGCTTCGAACCGAGACCGTCGCGGAACCCACACGCGCGCAGCCTCTCGCGCCGTCCGAGTCGATCGCTTCCCCTGCCGTGAACGAGGCGCCGGCGGTGGGCGCGCTCGGTGACCGGTCGCCCGCCACCCTCGCGTCCAACGGTGGAGCGGTTTCACCGACGGCGCGCCAAACCGCCTCGATCACTGGCGTCGTGCTCGAAGACGTTTCCGGGGTGCCAATCGCGGACGCTGACGTGCGCGCGTTCTTCCGGCTGCACGGCGAGTTCGACGTCCTCGACCTCGACGCGATGCGGAGCCGAGAAGAGGTCGCGGCGACGAGCAGCGCTTCGGATGGCTCGTTCACACTCGTCGTTCCCGAGGACGTGGCGCTCGAGCTCGTCGTGCGCGCGCCGACTTTCGCGACGCATCGCGGCCACCACGTCTTCGCGGGCGAACGAGTCGAGGTGCGGCTTCCCATCGGCGCGGTCTTCGAGGGTTGCGTCACGCGCGCGACGACGGGTGCGCCCGTTCCCGGAGTGCCCGTCCTCGGTTGGTCGCGCGAGGCAACGCTCGAGCTCTTCCGCGTCGAGGCCGACGCCGGTGGGAACTTTCGCGTCGACGACCTGGCGCCTGGCGTGTTTCGCCTCGAGTTGCTCCCGAGCGGACTGAAGCCGCCGCCGCACGAGACGATCGACCTCGGCCCCGGTGAACACGTGCGTCGCGACTACGCGCTAGAGGAGGGCTACACGGTCGTCGGCACGGTGACGGATGCGACGAGCGGAGCGCCGATCGCCGGAGCGGAGGTCGCGGAATCTTGGATCTTCCGGCGCGGCGTGCGCACGGATGCGACTGGGCGCTACGAACTCGCTGGCCTGCGCTGGAGCGAACTGCACGCGCGCGCACCGGGATACGCATTCGGGTTGCACGAGTTCAAGGCGGGCACTGCGGGGGAGCCGACGACGGTGGACTTCGCGCTCGAGCCGGGCCAGTCCGTGATCGGCGTCGTGGTCGATGAACGCGGCATGCCGCTCGAACGCGTGTACGCTGCAGCTGTCGCGCTCGCGTACGTCGACGGCATGCCGCGCGTCGATTGGGAGGCGACGCGAACCGACACGGCCGGCCGGTTCCGCATCGACAGCCTCAACCCACTGCTCGACCACCAGCTGCTCCTCCGTCGCGCCGGACGCGGAACGCGCGTCGTCGAGTTCCCGGCGGACGAGAGTCCACAGCCGCTCGATCTCGGCACCCTCGCTCTCGGACCGCCCGCGACGCTGCGCGGCACCGTCTTGCAAACCGGGGGAGCCGCCCTGCCGCACGTCGAGGTCACCCTGCGCGGGCACGACGACGGCATCGGTCGTTTCCTGGTCGAGGGCGTGGGCCCGACGCCGAACTCGTACACCGCGAACCGCACGTCGCGGACCGACGGCGCGGGCGGCTTCCACTTCGCGGACCTCGCACCGGGGACCTACGAGGTCCGCGTCGATGTCCCCGGAACGCGTCGCACCGAGTCCATCGAAGTCGCGCTGACCGAGGGGCAAACGCTCGACAACGTCGCGCTGGAGATCGAGCCCGGCAGTTCGATTCGAGGGCGCATCCTCTCGCCAAACGGCATCGGGCTCGCCGACGTGCAGATCAACGCGCTGACGATCGACGGCACACGTGCGAACATCGCATCGACATCGAGCACGAGCAACGGCGCGTTCGAGCTCACTGGCATCGACACGGACGAGGTCGAGCTCCGCTGCTATCCGTGGAGGTACAACACGGATCGTGAAGTCGATCGGCTCGCCGCGAATCTCCCGGTGCGCGTCGCCGTCGGGGCCACGGACCTGATCGTCTACCTGCGTCGCGAAGTCCTTCTGCGGGGCCGCGTCCTGAATCGCGGTGGCGCGCCCGAGCCGTTCCTGTACGTCGCCGCGTACCCGCCCGACTCGACGCGCAGCATCGCCGTTGACTACGCCGACGAAGAGGGTCGCTTCGAGCTGGCCCTTCCGGAGGGCGAACGCATCTCCATCGTCACCGGCGAGAAGCGCGTCTTCGAGGCTCCGGAGAGGATCGAGCTCACGGGCTATGACGACGTCCGCATCCATGACGTGCCGAGCGACGCGCAAGATGTGCTCGTCGTGGTCGGCCCCTGATCGGCCATCCCGCAGGCCCTCGGGCTTTGATAGACAATGCCTTCGCGAAGGGAAACAATGTGGAAGGTCCAATGCGCTTCGAATAGAGCTTCGTAGCGGAAGACGTGCGTCCCGTTCGACCGAGGATCCCCCCCATGCAAGACTCGCCGAGGAAGAACGTGGCTCTCTACCTCTTCCCGTGCCTCCTGATCGGCGGCGTCGTTTCGCTTTGGATGATCGACCGGCGCCCGACGAGCGACGACGACGGTCGGCGGGACGAGCTGACCGGCGAGACGCAAGACCCCGAGGGCCGTCTCGCGGCGGCCGAGACGACCGAGCGCGTGTCGCGTACGCCGGCGCCCGGAGCGTCCGCGAGCACCGTCGAAGCTGCGGCCGCTGAAGCGGGCTCGTCCGTCGAGGCGGTGAGCGAACGGCTCGACCAACGCTCCGTGTGGCTGAACTCCACCGAGGTCTTGGCGGAAGGCATGTTGCGCGGCGAAGCGGACACGGAGGAGCTCGCTGCAATGGTCGTCGAGCTCATCGAGTCGGCGGACGAGGAGGTGGTCCTCACGGAGCAACCGGACGGGACACTCTCGTGCGTCTTCGTCAACTCCCCCGAGCTCGGCACCGCGACGCTCACGTTCGATCCGAACCTGCGCGGGCTCGGCGAGCTCCAGGTCGAGCTCTCGTTCGTCGACCCGCCCGGCGAGTGGCTGCCTGGCGACGCCGTCCTCTCCACGATGGAGTTCCAGGCGGATCTCGACGACGAGGGTGCGTTCCAGGGATTCAGCGCGCTCGTCCAGACGAGCCTCGCGCCCGGCGCGGGACGCCCGGAGCCTGCGACGTCGGGTGCGATGCTGATGCTGAACGCGGGCGGAGTCGACGCCGAGTTTCGGAGCATCGAGACGCGGCTGAACGCCAACGGCAATCGAAGCTACTCGTTCCAGCCGCCGGTCGAGTTGGACGCCGAAGCTCTCGCGGGGCCGCGGCTCGCGCGGCTCGGAGCGTTGCTCGCACGGCATCGCAACTACTGAGTCAAACGCGCCGCGCGCACGTAGGGCGCGCCGCAATCGTGTCGCGTGAGCTGCGGCCCCGTTGCCGCGGTTTCTTGAAGCCATTCCGCGCGGACCGGCATCACGTCGGCGACCACCGCTTCGAACTCGCTCCCCGACACGACTACGATTCGCGCCATGCACTTCCTCGCTCTCGCCGCCAGTCTCTCCGCGCTTCTCGCTCCCCAGGACGACTACCTCGCCGAGGCCAATGCCGCCGGGCGCGAGATTACGGATCGCGTGCGGGACGCCGAGGCGGGTGGGAATCTGCTCACCGTCATGGAGGCGTTGCGCGGGCTCGAGGCCGAGTACGCGTCGAAGGGGGACATCGCGCGGGAGATGCTCGGCGTGTATTCGATGCAGCGCGCGGCCGAACTCGGGAACGTGGCGGACGCGCTGCGCTATGCGGACCGCAGCGAGACGCCGTCGACGGCGGGCGCGAGCGAGGCGGCGGTTGCGCGTGTTGCCGGGCTCGAGGCCGTGAACGCGCTCGACGGGATCGAAGCGCTCGCGGAGGACGAGTTGGTCGTCATGATCAACGAGGCGCACCACGTGCCGCAGCACCGTGCGTTCACGCTCGAGCTGCTCCCGCGCTTGCGCGCGCTCGGCTTCACGCACTTCGCGGCGGAGACGATCGCCGAGTCGGACGCGGGGATCCAGGCGCGCGGCTATGCGACGAAGGCTTCCGGCGCGTACATGCAGGAGCCGGTCTACGCGGACCTGGTGCGCGCAGCGATCGCGGAGGGCTTCGTCATCGTCCCCTACGAAGCGACCCACACGAACCCCGACCGCGAGCTCGGGCAAGCGACGAACTTGATCGAGCGTGTGCTCGACGTCGCCGACGACGCGCGCCTCGTCGTGCACGCCGGCTACGCGCACATCAACGAGACCGGCGCGATCGCGAACGCGCGCGCGATGGCGGGTCAGTTTCGCGAACTCACCGGCATCGATCCGCTCACGATCGACCAAACGGCGATGACCGAGCACAGCGAGCCGCGCTTCGAGCACCCGCTCTACACGCACGTGGTCGACGGTCGAGAGCTCACCGAGCCCGTCCTCCTCACCGACGACTCCGGCGCGCCCTGGTCGTTGAGCCCCGGCGTGCGCGACGTCACGCTCTTCCATCCGCGCAGTGTCTTCGAACACGGACGCCCGACTTGGATGCGCATGGGTGGTCGGCGCGAGCCGTTCGAACTGCCCGCCGACGTTTGCGGCGACGCGCCGCGTTGCGTGGTCGAGGCGCGCGCCTCGAACGAAGGCGAGGACGCGATCCCGGTCGACCGCGTCGAGGTCCGCGCCGGCGAGCCGGTGCCGGCGCTCATGCTTCCGGCCGGCGCGTTCGTGATCGAAGCGAAGAGCGCGAGCAACGAGCGCCTGTGGGGCACGACGGCGACGATCGAGTGAGCGCCGCGCGCACGCCTAGCAGTCCGTGGCGAAAGTGCTTCGCCCGCAGAGCGTCGGCATCCGCTCCGGGTTGGTCTCCGGAAACGTAGGCGAATCGGTGGATTCGGCGAGGCTTGCGGGGGCCAAGCCGGAGTGGAGGACGGCGTTCTGCGGGTGAATGACTTTTGCCACGGGCTGCTAGCCCGGATCATTCATGAGCCTTCACCGAGATCGACGCGGATGTGCGTCAGATCAGCGCTTCGCGACCGAAGCGCGTGGAGGCGACCTTGACGGGTCGTCGAACCCGGTGAGGAAGGGAAGCGTTGATATGGCGCGCAGCTGCGTCGATCTCGGTGAAGCCTCATGAATGATCCGGGCTAGGTCGCGCTCGGAACCCGCGGCTCGGGGCTCGACCCGACGATGCCGCGCAGCATGAAGCCCAGGAGGTCGGCTCCGGTCACGACGCGTCGCTGCTCGTCGGTCCACAGGAGAATCAGGTCCTTGTCGATGACGTCGTCCCGCGGCGACTCGGGCTCGACGGACAGCTTGCGGAGGACCCTGCCCACGTGCACGTCGGCATCCGCGACGACGATCGGGCGGTGGCAGCAGCTGTAGGGATTGAAGGTCTCCGTTTGGAGAAAGAGCCCGCGCACGAACTCGTCGGCGTCGAGCACGAGGCGCGGCGTCTCGGACTCGTCGCAGAGGATGACCCACTTGTGCCCGGACCTCACGACGAGCTGGACGAACGGGTCCGTGGCCGACGCTTCGCAGGCGGGGATCACGGGCAGGTCCACCTGAACGGGGAGCGTGATCACGGACAAGGGATCGACGGGCTCGCCCTCACGGCCGAGCGGCAGATCGTCGAGCGCCAGGAAGTTCAGCGCGCCGAGCCCCTCGGTCTCCTTGAGGTCGGATTCCGCGGACTCCATGTGCTTCGTGATGACGCGTCGAAGGTCTCGCTCGCGGAGGTACGTGATGCCCTCGGGTCCCAGCCATCGATCGAGGAACCACGCCGACGGCCTCGCGACGATCCACAGCACCTTCTGATAGAAGCCCAGAACGGGAGCGAGCGCAGCTCCCATCTTCAGCGCGTTGCGCGAGAACCAGGCCTGCGGAACGATCTCTCCGAAGAAGGTGATGCCGAACGTGGAGAACGCGAAGGCATAGGCGCCCGTCAAAATCGAGTCGGTGAGAAGCGTCAGCAGCACGTTGGCCGCGACGTTCCCCCACAGGATCGTCGTCAGCAGGAAGTTGGAGTCGTCCCGAAGCGCGATCACCTTCACGGCCGCGTCGTTGCCTCCCTCCGCCTCCACCTCGAGCTGCAGCCTTCCCAGGCCGAACAGCGCCAAGTTGAGGCCCGAGAACGTCGCGGAGTGCACGAGGCACGCGGCAATTCCGAGCCAGGTCAGTATCTCCATCGAGCGGGAGCTCCTCGGGAGCTGCGGGGCGATTCGGTCGGCGTCGCCGGCGGGTCAGCTCAAGAGCTCGCCCGCGATGCGCTGCACGAGCTTGCCGTCGATCACGCCCTTGTGATCGGCGAGGACGGCCTTCATGACCTGGCCCATCTCCTTCTTGGAGGTGAGGCCGAGGCGTTCGATGCACTCGCGCACGATCGTGTGAGTCTGGTCCTCGCCGAGTTGCTTCGGGAGGTAGTCGGCGAGGACTTCGATCTCGGCCAGCTCGGTGGCCTTCAGGTCGTCGCGGCCGGCGGCGCCGTACTGCTCGGCCGAGTCCTGGCGCTTCTTCACTTCCTTGGCGAGGACGGAGAGGACCTCCTGATCCGTCAGCTCCTCACCCTTCTCGATGCCGCGGTTCTTGATGGCGGCGATCGAGAGGCGGAGCGTCTGGCGGGCGATCACGTTGCCCGCCTTCATGGCAGTCTTCAGGTCGTCCTGGAGCTTTGCGTAGAGAGACATCGGGGTGCGTCCGTCAGGACTCGTCGTCCTCGGGCTCGTCGGTGTTGTCCGTCGCGTCGGCCGTGTCGCCGTCGTCCGCGACGGAATCCTGCGGGGCGTCGAGGATCGCGGGCGTCGTCGGTCCGCCCTCGGCGCCTTCCTCTTCCTCGCACGCCTCGGCGGCTTCGAGGTCGGCGGCGCTGATCACCTCGGTGCCGACCAGGCGGTCGTCGTCCTTGAGGTTCACGAGGCGGACACCTTGCGTGCCGCGGCCCATGGGGCGCATCTCGGCGATCGGCGAGCGCACGATCATCCCGCTCTCGGTGATGAACATCACCTCGTCCACGTCCGCGGCCAGCGCCATGCTGATCACCCGTCCGTTGCGCGCGGTGGCCTTGATGTTGATCACACCCTGACCGCCGCGGTTCTTGATCGGGTATTCCTCGAGCGGCGTGCGCTTGCCGAAGCCACGCTCGCAGGCGGTGAACACCGTGCCCTCGGGATCGCTCGCGACCATCATGCCGACGACGTGGTCGTCGCCCTTCAGACGGATGCCGCGCACGCCGTGCGCCTGACGGCCCATGCCGCGCGCCGCCGCCTCGTCGAAGCGGATCGCCTTGCCCGCCGCCGTGCCGAGCAGGATCGTGTCGCCCGGTTGCGACAGCTGCACGCCGACGAGCTCGTCGTCCTCGTCGAGTTGGATGGCCCAGATGCCGCCGGTGCGCGGCCGCGAGTACTGCTCGAGCAGCGTCTTCTTGACCGTGCCCTTCTTGGTCGCGAAGAAGACCGAGCTCTCGCTGTCGAAGTCCGGGACGCGCAGCACGGTGTGCACGTGCTCGTTGTCGTCGAGCGGCAAGAGGTTCTTGATCGCGCGGCCCTGCGACGTGCGCGTTCCCTCGGGCAGCTGGTAGACCTTGAGCCAGTACACCTTGCCGCGGTTCGAGAAGCAGAGAATGTAGTCGTGCGTGAGGGCGACGAAGAGCGACTTGAGCACGTCGCCGTCCTTCGACGTCGAGCCCTTCACGCCGCGCCCGCCGCGTCCCTGGGCGCGGTACTCGGCAAGCGACACGCGCTTGACGTAACCGGCGCGCGAGAACGTCGCGACCATCATCTCCTCGGTGATCAGCTCCTCGATGTCGAACGAGCCGTCGACCTCCTCGAGCGAGATTTCGGTGCGGCGCGCGTCGCCGTACTTCTTCTCGACCTCGTCGAGGTCCTCGAGGATGATCGCGATGACGCGCGAGTCGCGCGCGAGAATGTCGTTGAGGTCGGCAATCTCGGCGACGAGCTTGTTGAACTCGTCCTCGAGCTTCTCGCGCTCGAGTCCGGTCAGGCGGCCGAGGCGCATGTCGACGATCGCCTGGGCCTGCACACTCGACAGCGTGAAGCTCTGGATCAGCGCGGTCTTCGCGCTGTCCGTGTCCGGCGCGGCGCGGATGATCTTGATGATCTCGTCGATGCGCCCGATCGCGATGCGCAGGCCCTCGACGATGTGCTTGCGCTCTTCCGCCTTGCGCAGCAGGAAGCGCGTCCGCCGCCGGATGACTTCGCGGCGGTGCTCGATGAAGGCATCGATCAGCCCGCGCAGCGTCAGCGTTCGCGGTCTCTTCTTCGAGATCGCGAGGTTGATGATGCTGTAGGTCGTTTGGAGCGGCGTGTACTGGAAGAGCTGGTTGAGGATGACCTGCGGGTCCTCGTTCTTCTTCAGCTCGACCACCAGGCGGATGCCGTCCCGGTCGGACTCGTCGCGCAGGTCGGAGATGCCGGTGATGCGCTGGTCGCGCACGACCTCGACGATCTTCTCGATGATCGTGCTCTTGCGGACCTGGTAGGGAATCTCGGTGAAGACGAGCTGTTCCTTCGTGCGCACGTCCTCGACGTGGCTCTTCGAGCGCACGATCACGCGGCCGCGGCCGGTCGTGTAGGCGCGTAGGAAGCCGCTCCGCCCCATGATGATCCCGCCCGTCGGGAAGTCGGGGCCCAGCACGAGCTCGCACAGTTGGCCGATCGAAACCGACGGGTCGTGCAACACCGCGCGGATCGCCGACGCGATTTCGCGCAGGTTGTGCGGCGGCAGGCTCGTCGCCATGCCGACCGCGATGCCATCCGAACCGTTGCAGAGCAGGTTCGGAAAGCGCGACGTCAGCACGGTCGGCTCCATCAGCCGCTCGTCGTAGTTCGCCTGGAGGTCGACCGTCTCCTTGTCGAGGTCGGCCATCATCTCGACCGCCGTCCCGTCCATGCGCGCTTCCGTGTAACGCATGGCGGCGGGCGGATCGCCGTCGATCGAACCGAAGTTGCCCTGGCCGTCGATCAGCGGGTAGCGCAGCGAGAAGCGCTGGGCCATGCGCACGAGCGTCGGATAGATCACCGACTCGCCGTGCGGGTGGTACTCACCCGACGTGTGCCCGGCGATGTTCGCGCACTTGCGGTACTTCGCCGACGGACGCAGCTTGAGGTCGTTCATCGCGACCAAGATGCGACGCTGCGAGGGCTTGAGCCCGTCGCGCACATCGGGCAGCGCGCGCGAGTGAATGACGCTGAGCGCGTAGTTGAGATACGACTCGCTCATCTCGTGCTCGATCAGCCGCGGGACGATGTGTCCGCCGGACTGCGGCGACTCGGGCGATTCGGGCGTCACTTGATCGGTGTCGGTCATCGTCGGGGGGTCGGTTCAAACGGGCGCGATGGCGTGCGCGGGAAGCAGCTCGAAAGCGGAACGCTCGTCGCTCGCGTGACGGAAGCACGCGGGTCGTTGAGCGCGACGTTCGGCGCGCGACGCGTTGATTGAGCGCTCGCTGTCGAGCGTCGATCGAGGCGGCTCAGGGGCTGGGATTCGGTGCGGAACGCTTCGCCGTCCTCGGATCGATCGTCCGCGGGACGGGTGTTCGGAAGCGGCCATTATCACCGCCAAACCGGCCCGTTTCCACATGCACGCATACGAATAGGGAAGGGTTTCGTACGGCGTTCGGCGCGCCCTCGATCGAGCGCGCCCCGGCCGTATCCTGGGTGCCCGCCCACTCCGCTCCGCCCCTCGCTCGAAACCATGCCCGACTCCCCCTCGCCCCTCGCCCTGGCCCTCGGCCGCATCCCCACCGGTCTCTTCATCGTGGCCACGCGCGACGGCGACGCATCGCTCGGCTTCGTCGGTTCGTTCGTCATGCAGCAGGCCTTCGAGCCGCCGACCGTGTCCGTCGCGATCGGGCGCGACCGCGATCACCTGGCCGCGATCCGCAAGGCGAAGACCTTCGCGGTTTCGGTCCTCGACGGCGCGTGCGCACCCGCGATGGGCGCGTTCTTCAAGAAGTACGAGGGCCGCGAAACCGCGTTCGATCACGTCGAGCACACGAACGCACCGAGCGGCGCGCCGATCCTGACGAACGCCCTCGCCTGGGTCGACTGCGAGCTCTCCGGCGAGTTCGACGCGGGCGACCACATCGTCGTCTTCGGCAAGGTCATCGCGGGCGAAACCACACGCGAAGGCGACCCGTCGATCCACCTGCGCAAGAACGGACTCGGGTACTGAACCGGCGATACGGAGTCGCACCAATCGCCGGTTCACCGGAGGTGCGCGAGCGCTGCGATGTCGTCGGGCGTCGTGCGACAGCAACCGCCCAGGCCCGCGGCGCCGGCTTCGAGCCATTCGCGTGCGTGGCTTGCGGGCGCGTGCATGACGCTCGTCCCGGTCCAGCGTTTGTCTCGCGCGTCGTACACTTCGCCCGAGTTCGGATAGGCGAGGATCGGTTTCGTCGTCGCGCTCGCGAGGCGTCGGACGAGCGAGGTCACGAAGCGCGGGTCCGTGCAGTTCACGCCGATCGCCACGATCGCGTCGCAGCGTTCGAGCGCCGCTCCGCAATCCTCGATCGGATCGCCGGCGCAAGTCGTGCGTTCGTCGCGACACGAGAAGCTGATCCACGCCACGGCGTCGTCGAGCGACGCGACGATGCGCGTGAGGAGTTCGGCTTCGGCGAGCGACGGGATCGTCTCGAAGGCGAGCAGCACGGGTGACTCGCCGGCGTCGCGCAGCGCACCGTGGATCGCTTCGATGCGCTCGCGGTGGAAGCGCTCGAGCTCGGCCTCGGTCGCGCCGTAGACCCCGGTGTACTCCGAGCCGTCGGCGAGCAGCGTGCCATAGGGACCGAGCGAGCCGGCGATGAGCGCGTCGCGCGATGCGTCCGCGCGCGCGTCGAGCGCGAGCCGTACGGAGCGCTCGATCGCGTCCTGCGCCGCGGCACGCGAGAGCCCCGCGCGCACGAAGCCGGGCACCGACGCCTGATAGCTCGCCGTCGCGATGCAATCGGCACCGGCGTCGAGGTACGCGCGATGCACCGCGCGGATCGCGTCGGGATCGTCGACCAAGAGGCGCGCCGACCAGAGCGTGTCGCCAAGGTCCGCGCCGCGCGCCTCGAGCTCCGTCGCGAGCGCGCCGTCGAGCAGGAAGAACCCGCGCCGTTCGGCGATCGCCGCGATCGGATTCTCGAGCCTCACGCGTCTCTCCGAACGCGGTCGAAGACACCCTCGCGTTCGAGCGCCTCCTGCCACGCGCGCGGCAGGCGTTCTTCGACGTCGATCAGCGGCTCGCCGCGCACGCGCCCGTCGATCGCGTCGAGCACGTCGCTCGCGAGCGAACGTCCGCGCCAGAGCGAGAGCCGCAGACGATCTGCCGCGCGCTCGACTTCGCCCGCGTTCCACAGCTCGAGCGCGCGGGTCTCGAGCGCTTCGGGCGCGCGTTCGTCCGCGCCCAACGAAACGCCGAGCGAGATGAGGCGCTCGACGCTTTCGTCGTCGAACGCGTCGATCGACGCGACGCGCTCCGCGGCGTCGTCGTACCGACCGAGACGCATGTCGACGTACACGCGGTCCTCGTTCCATGCGCGCGCGTAGGTCACGAGCTGCGCGGCGATGACGAGACCGAACGCGACGAAGATGACGCGCGACCAGCGCCGCAGACGCGCGCGCAACCGGACCGCGAGCTCCGGCTGCGCGTCGACGCGCGCGAGGAAGCGCACGCGCTCCTCGGTGCTGAAGTGGCGCCACGACGTGCGGCGGTAGGCGTGCGCGCCGGTCACGGTTTGGAGCGCGCGCATGATGTGCTCGCTGCCGCCGAGCAAGTCGCGGCTCTCGAGGTCGGCCTCGAGCTCGACGCGTCGGGACAGGTAGCCGAAGCTCAGGAACCACGCGATCAACGCCACGCCGGTCACGATCGAGCTCGTGCTCTCGCCCGCTCCGAAGGCCGACGACAACAGGTCCGCCGCGAGCAGGAACGAGACCGCGTGCGCGCCGAAGACCATCGCGTGGCGCCGCCTGGCGTGCCCCATCTCGTGACCGAACACTGCGCCGATCTCGAGCGGGTCGAGCGATTCGAGCAGCACGTCCGAGAACAGGACGACGCGCGTGCGCGGCGTGAAGCCGACGATCGCCGCGTTCGACATCTGACCGTTCGTGCGCCACACCAGGAGCTCGCGGCAGCGAAAGCCCGCGAGGTCGGCGAGTCCGCGCAGGTACGTGCGCAGCCCGCTGTCCGGGATCGGCACGGTGTCCCAGGTCGACGTCAGCATGCGCGGCAGCACGAGCACGAACAGCGCCAGCAGGAACAGCGTGAACGCGGCGCTCAAGAGCCCGACTTGCTCGAGGTGCACGCGCCACACCTCGTTGCTGCCGACCAGCGCGGACACGCCGAGGTAGAACACGAACGGCAGCACCGCCGACGCGAGCATCCGCAGCTGGAAGCTGCGCGCGCGCCGGACGCCGACGGGTGAGCTCGCATGCAGCCGCGCGCGCGCGTCGATCGCGCCGACCATCGACGCGAGGAACGGGGCGATGCCGACGACGAGTTCGAGACCGGGCCACGTCGCCCACTGGTCCTCGCCGCCGAAGTCGATCGCGCTCGCCCAGCCGCACAGGACGACCGCGGCGGCTTGCGCGACGAGCGGCACGACGCCGAGCAGTCGATCGAGGAACGCCGCGGCGCGATAGCGACGCGAACGACTGAGCAGCAGCACGGCGCGCGCGAGGACGTACGGCAGCACGGCGACCGACGCGAGGACGAGCGGTATGGAGCGCGGCTCCGGGTCGATGCCGAGCAACCACGGCAGCGGCAGCGTCGCCAGCGCGACGACGATATGGAGCAGGTAGGTCAACGCGGGCGCCGCAGGAATTCGCCCACGTCGATCGCCGGGCCGACGTCGCCCTCGAGCAGGACCGGCGCGTCGGGCGCGCCGCTCCACGTGACGACCAACGTGCCGCCGGGCGACACGACCGAGACTGGAGACGCGCTGCGCTTGCGCGCGATCGCGGCCACCGCGGCGGCGCACGCGCCCGAGCCACACGAACGCGTCTCGCCCACGCCGCGCTCCCAAGTCCGCACGCGCAGCTCGTCCTTGCGCACGTCGACGAACTCGACGTTCGTGCGATCGACGAAGCGCTTGTGGGTTTCGAGCTGCTCGCCGATCGACGCCACCGGCGCGTGCGTGATCTCCGGAATGAACAACACGCAGTGCGGGTTGCCCATGCTGACGATCGCGACCTCGAGCTCGCCTTCGCGCACCTCGAACGTCGCCGCGAGATCGACGATCTCGGCGCAGCCCATCTCGGTGCGCACGCGGAACGAGTCCGGGTTCGCGTCGACGATCTCGACCGCACGCACGCCGGCCTCGGTCTCGATGCGGAACGACGGTCCCGCGACGTGGCCGCGCTCGACGGCCGCGCGCGCCAGGCAGCGCAACCCGTTGCCGCACGCCAGCGCCAAACTGCCGTCGACGTTGTGGACCGCCATGCGGCACTCGGCGACGCTCGCGTCGGCCGGCGGAATGAGCTGCAACACGCCGTCGATCGCCAGGTCGTCGCGCCGGCCGAGCGACCACGCGAGCGCACCGGGGTCGTCGGGGAGCGCGTCGCGGAATCCGTCGACGAGCGCGAAGCGATTGCCCGTGGCCTCGACGATCGCCAGCCCGGGACGCTCGTCCTCGGTCGCGTTAGCCATGGCGCACACCGCCCGTGAGTTTCTCGGTGTTCTTGAAGTGCAGCTTCGCTACGCGCTCGAGCGCGTCTTGTCCGTGCAGCGCGACGAACTCGCGCGCGGACGCGTCGGTCGGATCGCCGGCGCCCTTGCGCAACTCGATCGCGCTGTCCTCCGACAGCTCGTGCAGCGCGTCGAGGAACGCGGCGCGGGCGATGACGCTCGCGGCGGCGACGGCCGGCTCGCGCTCGGCGCGCGGAAACTGCATGAGCTCGATGGACAGGTCTTCGACGCGCGACGCGACCAGCTTCTCGTTCGCGAAGCGGTCGACGACGACCACGTCGCCGTCCTGCGCGACGCGCCGGATCGCGCGCGCGTGCAGGTCGGCCAGCATCGGGTTCAGATTGCCCACCTCGCCGTAGGTCGCGTTGTACGCGGGCGGATCCAGGCGCTCGATCGCGAAGTCGAACAGGTGCTCGAGCCCCGGCGCGAGCTTGCGCACTTTGTCATCGGACAACTTCTTCGAGTCGGTCACTCCGCCCGCGATGACGCGCTGGCGGAAGTCCACCGGCAGCCGCAGCGCGCACACGACCAGCGGCCCGAAGTAGTCGCCCTTGCCCGCCTCATCGCTGCCGACGACCGGGCGATCCGTCGGTACCTCGAGGGCGGGGTCCGGCTTGGCCTTGTCCGCCTGGGCACCGGGCTCCGCATCGCGCTGGAGGTAGCGCAGCGCGAAGGTCCGTGCCTCCGCGCCCTGGATCACGAGCTTGCCCGACGTGTAGAGCGTCGCCACGACGCCCTCGCCCTTCACGCTGAAGTCGGCGTGCGGCGCGCTCCGGAACTCGAACGCACCGGCGTCCAGGCGCTCCCGGAGCGCCTGCCTCTCCGCCGCGGCGAGCTTCAGAACGAGGGTTTCCTGGGGCATGGGAGCGGCGTGGAGCGGCGTCCGATCGACGCATCCGATTTCGACGTTATGTGCGCGACTCGCCGCGAGCGGGCGCGGCGCCATGGGCGCGTCACGGGCGGCGGTTTAGGATGCGCGACCGCAGCGACCCCCGCAAACATCAAGGACACCCCCCGTGACTCCGAAGCACAACGCGATTCTCGATTCGATCCTCGACGCCATCGGCAACACGCCGCTCGTGCGCTTCCGCAGCATCGGCCACAAGACGGGCTGCGAGATCCTCGCCAAGTGCGAGTTCACGAACGCGGGCGGCTCGGTCAAGGACCGCATCGGCAAGCGCATGGTCGAGGAGGCGCAGAAGGCGGGGCGCATCAAGCCCGGCGACACGCTCATCGAACCGACCAGCGGCAACACGGGCATCGGGATGGCACTCGCCGCCGCGGTGTACGGCTATCGGATGATCATCACGATGCCGGAGAAGATGAGCCGCGAGAAGCAGGTGGTGCTCGAGGCGCTCGGGGCCGAGATCATCCGCACGCCGACCGAGGCCGCGTGGGACGCGCCCGAGAGCCACATCGGCGTCGCGATCCAGCTGCAGAAGATCCTGCCCAACTCGCACATCCTCGATCAGTACGCCAACCCCGACAACCCGGACGCGCACTACCACGGCACCGGCGCGGAGATCGTCGAGCAGACGGGCGGCAAGCTCGACTATGTCGTCATGACGGCGGGCACGGGCGGGACGATCACGGGCGTCGCGCGGCGCATCAAGGAGGCCTGCCCGAACGCGAAGGTCGTCGGCGTGGATCCGGTCGGCTCGATCCTCGCGGGTCCGGCGACGGTCGGCAGCTACAAGGTCGAGGGCATCGGCTACGACTTCATCCCGGACGTGCTCGACCGCAGCCTGATCGACGAGTGGATCAAGTCCGAGGACGGCCCGTCGTTCCAGATGGCGCGCCGCCTCATCCGCCAGGAAGGCCTCCTGGTCGGCGGCAGCTCCGGTTCCGCCGCCTGGGCCGCGGTCGAGGTCGCCAAGCGCGTCGGCCCGGGCAAGCGCATCGTCACGATCCTGCCCGACTCCGTGCGCAACTACATGACCAAGTTCCTCGACGACCACTGGATGCGCGAGAACGGTTTCTCGGAGTCGCTGTGGGAGACGAGCACGCTCGGTGACGTCCTGCGCAGCATGCCGCGGCGCGAGATCGTCTCGGCGTCGAGCGGCGACACCGTGGCCGACGCCGTCATGTCGATGAAGGAGCACGGCGTCAGCCAGCTGCCCGTCGTCGACGACGGACGGCTGGTCGGCATCGTCACGGAATCGGACCTGCTCACGAAGATGGTCGACGGCAACGCCCAGCTCTCGAGCGCGGTCGCCGAGGTCATGTTCCGCAACGTCGAGACCGCGAACGTGAACGAGGACGCGCGCGTGCTCACCGCGCTCTTCGCCCAGGGCCTCGTGGGGCTGATCGTCGACGACGGAAAGCGCCTGCAGGGCATCCTGACCAAGATGGACCTGGTCGACCACCTGACGCACTCGACGTCGGCGGCTGGCTGAACGACAAGCGAAGGACCGCACCATGATCCTCGAACAGCACTACCTCGACTGCCTCGCCCAAGCCTCGTACCTGATCGTCGACGAGAAGACGAAGCGCGCGATCGTCGTCGACCCGCGCCGCGACGTGGACCTGTACGTGGAACGCGCGGCCGAGCTCGGCGCGAAGATCGACACGGTGCTGCTCACCCACTTCCACGCGGACTTCCTGTCGGGCCACCTCGAGCTGCGCGAGCGCTGTGGCGCGACGATCCGCATCGGCGCGCGCGGCGAGGCGTCGTTCGAGTTCATGCCGCTCGAGGACGGCGAGAAGATCGAGTTCGGCGACGTCCTGATCGAGTGCCTCTCGACGCCGGGGCACACGCCCGAGTCGATGTCCTTCGTCGTGTACGACCTCGCCGAAGACCGCGAGAACCCGCACGCCGTGCTGACCGGCGACACGCTCTTCATCGGCGACGTGGGGCGTCCGGACCTGCTCGGCTCGGTCGGCATCACGCCGGAGACGCTCGCCGGTTGGATGTACGACTCGCTGCGCACGAAGCTCATGCCGCTGCCCGACGACACGATCGTCTACCCGGGCCACGGCGCGGGCTCGGCCTGCGGCAAGAACCTCTCCACCGACACGTTCTCGACCATGGGCAAGCAGCGCGAGTTCAACTACGCGCTGCAGGACATGGAGCGCGACGCGTTCATCGAGCTGCTCACCTCGAACCAGCCCGACCCGCCCGCGTACTTCCCCTACGACGTGAAGATGAACCGCGAGGAGCACGCGACGCTCAGCACCGTACTCGAGCGGAACCTGCGCGCGCTCGACTGGGCCGAAGCCGCACGGCTGCAAGCCAGCGGCGCGCAGGTCGTCGACGTGCGCGACTCGGCCACCTTCGCGCTCGGCCACTACCCGGGCTCGATCCACATCGGCCTGAACGGCAAGTTCGCGAGCTGGGTCGGCACACTGCTCGACCCGGAGCAGGACTTCGTGATCGTCGCCGCGCCGGGCGACGAGGAGCAGGCCGTCAAACGCCTCGGGCGCATCGGCTTCGACCGCGTCGCCGGCTTCGTGTCGGGCGGCATCGAGTCCGCCGCACCGGGCACGCTCGTCACGCGCGAGCGCATCGACGTGGCCGAGCTCGCGAAGCGCATCGAGTCGGACGCCGCGCCCTTCCTCGTCGACGTGCGCACACCCACCGAGTACGAGGCGGGCCACATCGAGGGCGCGCTGCCCGCGCCACTCGCCCGCCTGGCCGAACGCATCGCCGACATCCCGCGCGACCGCGAAGTCGTCCTGCTCTGCAAGACCGGCTACCGCTCGTCAACCGCCGCGACCCTGCTCGACCGCGCGGGCATCCACGGCGCGCTCGACCTGGTCGGCGGCATGGACGCGTGGAACGGCGTGCCGGAAGACGCGCCTCCGACCTGCGGGGCGTAGGAACCGGCGGAGGTTCGCTCAGTCGAACTGGACCGAACGCTTCGTGAAGGCGCCGTCCATCCAGAAGCCCGTGATCGGGAACGTGACGCTCGTCGTCTCGCCGGCCGCCGCACCCGCGGCGACGAGCACCGGCGCATAGTGCTCCCACGTGGGCAGCGCCGTGCGCGCTGCCGGTGCGCGCGTGTGGAAGTTCTTCAGGGCGTCGACGTCGAGCCTCCCGAGCGACTCGGCGGCCCACGCGTCGAACTCGTGGGCCCAGGTCGGAATCCCGGGCTTGAACGCGTAGCTCATGTTGTGCGTCAGGAACCCGCTGCCGAAGACGAGCACGCCTTCGTCGCGCAGCGGCGCGAGGGCACGGCCGAGGTCGAAGAGTGGATCGGCGTCGAGGGCGGGCATCGAGATCTGGAGCACGGGCACATCCGCCGCGGGGTGCATCGCGACGAGCGGCACGTAGGCACCGTGGTCGAGCCCGCGTGTCGGGTCGTCGGTGAACGCGATCCCGCGCTCGCCCAGAAGCTCGCGCACGCGCGCGGCGAGGTCGGGCGCGCCGGGCGCGGGGTACTGCGTCTCGTAGTACCCCGCGGGGAACCCGGAGAAGTCGTAGACGAGCGGGACCGTGCGCGTCGCGCCGAGTGTCGTCGGTCGCTGCTCCCAGTGCGCCGAGACCATCAGGATGCTCTTCGGCTTGGGCATCGCCTCGGCCCAGGCGGCGAGCTCCCCCATCCAAAGCGCGTCGTCCAAGAGGATCGGCGCACCGTGCGCCACGAACACGACCGGCATCCGCGGTGAGGGTTCCATGGTCATCGGCTCGCGCTTCGACTCTTCCGGAGGGGACGGACTAGGACGGCCGCCGTAGCCGCCCGTCCGCCACGAGCAACGTGCGCATGTACGGCTCGCACTTCACGAGCCGGCCTTCGAAGCTCACCGTCTCGCCGATGCGCGCGCGTAGTTCGTCGCCCTCTTCGATGGAGAGGTGCACGACGGCCTTGACGACCAGGGTGCTGTACGACGCGCCGTCGATCGTGAAGACGTCGATCTGCGCCTTGGCGCCCGGCGTCGAGCCGAAGACGAAGTCGGTGTAGAAGTTGTCGATGCGGTCGACCTTGCCGGACCAGCTGATCTTGCGCCCCTCGTAGTGCTCGGCGAAGTTCGCGCTGATCGCCGAGCCGAGCAGGTTGCCCGTGAACAGGTCTTCGCAGACGTGTTCGACGGCGAGGTCCTGGGCGTCGTTCGGCGCCGATTGCGCTTCGCTGCCCGGCGCGGCGGCGTCCGTGGTCGAGGCGAAGCGCTCGTCGGAGTGCGCGGCGGACTCGCCGAGGGACGTTTGCGAGAGCGCGGGTTCGTCGGTCGACTGTCCGCCGAGCGAGAACGTCGGGATCGGGCGTGCCGCGACGAAACCCGTCGACGCGTAGGGCTTGTTCGTGGCCGCGCCGGGATTGGACGCGCGCGGCGCGGGCCCAGCCGGATCCGACGGATCCGTCGGCTGGAGGCGCGGGAGCACCTCGGCCATCCGCTCGCGCTCGGAAGCCGACTGGGTTCCGAGCGTGGTTTGCGCGAACGCGTGCGGCGGCTCGGGTTCGTGCCGTTCGAAACCGGGGCGACGTTCGTGCGCGCGATCCTCGTCCGCGACGGGTTGCAACGGAACGGGCACGGGAAGCGGCACGGGCGTCGCCGTCGGCTCGGGGGCGTCGACCGGCTCGAAGCGATCGACGGGTTCGGGCGGCTCGACCTTCGCGGGCGGGGCGACGATCGGCTCGAGCCGGTGCACGGGCGCTTCGCCCCACGCGACCACCGGTTCGGGTTCGACCGCGCCGCGCTTCCAGTGCCACTCGGAGCGCTCGACCTCTTCACGGAACTCTTCGGGATCAGCCATGACGTCGGGCGCGTTGCTCGGAACGAAGATGCGGTCGCTCGACATCGCGTGCGCGACCGCCACGAAGCGCCGGATGACGCCCTCGATCTGCGCCGAGCTCGTCGCGAGTCCCTTCTGCTTCCACTCTACCTTGCCGTTCACGATTCTCGCGTCGGGGTAGGCGAGCAGCACGCGCATGATGTGCTTCTGGCGGTTCGCGGTGAGGAAGTCGCGGATGTCGTGCTCATGCTCGGACTGCACGACGACGCCGCGGTCGAACTCGTCGGAACCGATCTCGATGTCCTGGGCGCCGAAGAACGACGCGACGCCGGACAGCGCCTTCGAGCGCGTCAGGCGATAGTCGTGGACGCGCTTGGGCCACTTCACCGCGAAGCGTGTGGTCGTCGACGTGTGGTTGCCCTTGCGCTCGCGGATCGACTTCACCGACGTCGAGAAGGTCTCGACCTTGCCGGTCATCTGGCGCACGCCGAACGTGCCCTCCTTGTGGTAGCGGAGGCCGAGGCGCTTGGACGCTTCACCCCACGCCACATCTCCCTTCTTCGAATGCGAGATCGTCAGGAGGATCCCCCCCGCGATCACGACGAAGACCAGGAATACGAAGCACGGCATGGGTGGTGGTGCGCCGGGGCGGCGCGAGCGCAGAGCCTAACGTGAGGCGCGGCGGCGAGCGCGTACCCGGGAAGCTCGGCGATGTTCACCGCGCTTCTTGACCCTTTCGCCCGCGCGCGCGTCAGCCGCAATCGCGGGCGAAGGCGGCGAGGTCCGGATACACATCCGCGGCGTCCAGATCGTCCGGAACCGGGTCCCCGCGGCGGTTGATCCACACGGTCCTCCAACCGAGCGCCCGCGCCGGCCGCACGTCGTGGTACAGGCTGCAGGCCACGTGCAAGACGGCGTCGGCGGGCAGCTCGAGCGCGCGCAGAGCGGCGTCGAAGTGGCCGCGCGCGGGTTTGTAGGAGCGCACGTCCTCGGCCGTGATGCGCAGCGCGTCCGCGATACCGAGGCGCTGCGCGCTGCGCGCGAGGGTCGCGTTCTCGACGTTGGAGAGCAGCGCCAGCCGGAACGTCGCGCCGAGCGTCGCGAGCGCGCCCGCGCTGTCCGCGAACGCCGGCCAGCCCCCCATGCTCTGCACGAAGCGTTCGACCTCGTCCGCCGTCGGCTCGCGTCCCTGCAACGCCGCTGCGCGGCGCAGCGATTCACCGAGCACGTTGCCGTACAGCGCGAACTCGCCCTCGAGCAGCGCGTACTCCTCGGTCTCGCGCTCGCGCACCAGGCGCTCGAAGTCGCAGCCACCGAGGCTCGGCAACGCGGCGAGCGCGGCCAGGATGCCGCCGTCCCAGTCGATGATCGTGCCGTAGCAGTCGAACGTCAGGGCGCTCACGCCCTCGATGCTGTGTTTCATGCCTTCGGTGCCGAACGGAGTGCGAGGCAGGCCTCGACGAGCAGCCACACGCCCAGCACGAGCAGCGCCGCGCCGACCGTGACCAGGATCGTGTCGCCCGAGAACGTGCGCAGGTTGACGGCCATCGCCGACAGCGTGCTGATGAGAATGAACACGGCGGGGATCGCGACCGGCCAGGTCGGCTTGCCCTTGCCGCGCAGATACAACGTCACGAGCGTCAGCGTGAGCCCGGCGAGCAGCTGGTTCGTCGTGCCAAAGAGCGCCCACAGCGCGAGTCCAGCGGGGTTGCCGTCGACCTTGTAGAAGGAGAAGAACGCGATCGACGCGCAGGCGAGCGTCGTCGACACGTAGCGGTTCTGCGAGCCGGGCACGCGGAACGACGCGCCGATCTCCTCGATGTTGAAGCGTAGGAGGCGCGTCGCGGAGTCGAGCGTCGTCAGCGCGAACGACACGACGACCATCGCAATCAGCGCGCGCGCGAGCGGCTCGGCCACGCCGAGCGTCGTCACGAAGCTCGTCGTGCCGCCGATGAACGCGCCGATCTTGTCGGTGAGCGACTGCGCCGCGGTCCAGCTCGAGTAGTGCTCGCTCCACAGCTCGGGCGACGCGAAGCCGGCGGTGCACGCGAACACGGCGAGCAGGCCGAGCAAGCTCTCGCCGAGCATGCCGCCGTATCCGATCGGCTTCGCGTGCGTCTCCTTGTCGAGCTGCTTGGCCGTCGTGCCAGAGCTGACGAGGCCGTGGAACCCGCTCGCCGCTCCGCATGCGATCGTGATGAACACGAACGGCAACAGCGGCGGTGCGCCCTCGGGATTGGCGACGATCGCGGGTGACGCGAACTCGGGGCCGAGGACGAAGAACCCGACGTACGCGAGCCCGAGTCCGAGGTAGAGCAGGAGCGAGTTGAGGAAGTCGCGCGACTGCAAGAGCACCCACACCGGCAGCACCGACGCCGCGAAGCCGTAGACGAGCAGCATGCCCATCCAGCTCTCCGCCGCCGGCCACGCTTCGACCGGGAGCCCCATCGTCGGCAGCCGTAGGCCGAGCCAGATGCCGACGAGCTCGATCGCGAAGCCGACGGCGATGACCTTCCCGAGCGCGGCTCCCTTGCGAACCATGAGGTAACCGCACACGAGCGCGACGACCATGAGCAGCGCAGACGGCAACACCGCGGTCGAATAGCCCGGCGTTCCCGTCGCGGCGTCCGGCACGCTCGCGAACAGCTTCGCGATCACGAGCACGAACACGCCCATCGCGAGCGACACGCCGAAGAAGATGATCAGGTGGAAGAGCGTGCGACCGCGCGGTCCGAGCAAGCCTTCGGCCACCTGTCCCACCGACATGCCACGGTTGCGCACCGAGATCACGAGCGCCGCGAAGTCGTGCACGCAGCCGACGAAGACCGCGCCGAGCACGACCCACAGCAGCGCCGGCAGCCAACCCCAGATCACGGCGATCGCCGGTCCGAGCATCGGCGCGAGCCCCGTGATCGACGCGAAGTGGTGGCCGAAGAGCACGGCGGGCCGCGTCGGAACGTAGTCGACGTCGTCGCGCAGTTCGTGCGCCGGCGTGCGGGCGTCCGGGTCGAGCGCGAAGATGCGCTTCGACAGGAACCCCGCATAGAAGCGGTACGCGAGGCCGTATCCCGCGAACGCGAGCAGGGCGGCGACGATCGGTGTCATGGGGGCGTACGTTACGAGATTCCGATCGTCCGCGCCGCATGGGAGCGCGCCGCGGTGCGAAGACGGGTTCGGCGGAGGCTTTGGGCGTGCTGCGCTCGCTCCGCCTCGCGGCGCTTGCTACAAACGATCCCCGCCCCGCGCTCGCGCGCCGGTCGACGCCATGTTCAAGAACGTCAACGTGCTCCTGCGGACCGTCGTCCTCGCCGGCCTCGTCGGCATCGCCGGCTGGTGGACGCTCTTCCTGAAGGAGAAGCTCGCCGACCGCGACGAAGAGCTGAACCAATCGCGGCAGGAGGTCACCGCGCTCTCGATGCGCGTCGAAGACCGCGATCGCGAGATCACGCAGCTCGGCGTGGAGGTGACGCGGCGGGACGAGACGATCGGCGCACTCGAGACCGACGTCGCCCAGAAGCAGGTGCAGATCGACGCGCTCGACGTCGCCGTCCAGCTGCTGAAGACCGACACGCGCATCGCGAAGATCGAAGTGCTGTCGCAGGGGGCGACGGGCGAGGAACCCGAGCGCGTGCGCACGTTGTTGCGCTTCACCGAGCTCGGTCCCGACGGCAAACCGCTCGGCGAGGGGCGCGAGATCACGGTCGAGGGCAAGACGGTGTACGTCGAGACGCTGGTCGTGAAGTTCCAGGACAGCTTCGTCGAGCAAGGGGACGCGCTGCGCGGCACGTCGCTCTGCCTCTTCAAGCGCCTGTTCGGCGAGAACCAAAAGCCGATCGACGGTCCGGAGCTCGATCCCGTGGGCCAGCAGCCGCTCGTCTACGCGGGCGACGATACGCCGAACCCCGTGCACCGCGAGCTGTGGAAGCGCTTCTGGGACTATGCGAACGATCCCGAGCTCGCGAAGCAGCTCGGCGTGCGCGCGATCCACGGCGAGGCGCCGTTCATCGAGACGCGACCCGGCAAGACCTACTGGGTCGAGTTGCGCGCCTCGGACGGCATGTCGATCCGCAGCGAGTAGGCGCTAATCGGAGTCGCACCAGTCTCCGTACTGCCGTTTCAATGGGTGTGCGACTCCGTACCGAACCGGTCGCGCACGGACAGCACGCCGACCCAAACGAACCCTGCGCAGAAGAGCGTGAGGAACGGGAGCGCGCCCCACAGCTCGAGGCGCACCGCCTTGACGAGCGCCGTCGCGAGCCACGCGGCGAGCACGAGTTCGATGCCCGGCATGCCACGCATGGACACGGCGTAGCGCACGCCGGCACCGTCGCCGCGCTTCGGCGTGCGCACGAACTCGCCCGCCTGCTTGTTCCACAGACCCTCGAGCACCGCGCGCGTTTGGCTGACGCACATCCCGATGCCGAGCGCCATCGCCGCCGGGACGTCGCGCAGCCGCGAACGCAACCGGCGCCCGAGTGCGCGCTGACTCCGGTCGTAGAAGAAGACGATGGACAGCGTGCAGGCGAGGAACGTGAGCAAGTGCAGCGTCGAGCCGAAGCGCGACTCCGTGCCGATCGTGAACGGCAAGAGGAGCGCGAGCAGGAGCACGATCGGATAGCCGACGTTGCCGGAAAGGTGCGCGGCGGCCTCGATCTTCACGCGCAGCGGGACGTCGGCGCGCGCGATGTTGCCGGCGAGCTTGCGCGCCACCTGCACCGACCCCTTGGCCCAGCGCCGCTGCTGCGACTTGAACGATGTGATGTCCGGCGGCACCTCCGCCGGCGCGGCGACGAGCGGCAGGTACGCGAACGTCCAGCCGGCGAGCTGCGCGCGGTAGGACAGGTCGAGGTCCTCCGTCAGCGTGTCGTGCTGCCAACCGCCCGCGTCCTCGATCGCCGCACGCCGCCACACGCCCGCGGTGCCGTTGAAGTTGAAGAAGAGCCCCTCGTCGGAGCGCACGGTGTGCTCGATCACGAAGTGCCCGTCGAGCAGCGTCGATTGCGCGCGGGTCAGCAGGCTCTCCTCGCGGTTCACGTGCTCCCAGCGCGTTTGGACCATCCCGATCCTCGGGTCGTCGAAGCGCCCGACGACGTGCCGTAGGAAGTCGCGCTCGGGCAGGAAGTCGGCGTCGAAGACACAGAACAGCTCGCCGCTCGCCCGCTCCATCCCGAACGCGAGCGCGCCCGCCTTGAAGCCGTCGCGCGTAGGCCGGCGCAACACGCGCGCGTCGATTCCGCGCCGCGTCAGCTCGGCCACCTCGTGGTCGACGATCGCGCGCGTGTCGTCCGTGGAGTCGTCGAGCACCTGGATCTCGAGTCGGTTGGCCGGCCAATCGAGCTCCCCCACCGCTTTGATCAGGCGCGCGGCGACGGTGCGCTCGTTATAGAGAGGAAGCTGGACCGTCACGCGCGGGGTTTCCGAACGCGGCTCCGCATCCGCGTCGCGCGCCCCGGCGGTTGGCCACCGAAAGCGAACGAGCAGCGCGATGCGGTGCGCGCCGTAGATCGCGAGGAGCGCGAGAACGACGACGTAGACGTCGGAGAGCAGGGTCGTGAACGGCACGGAGAAGCCGGTGGGCGTAGCGGGTGCGGGGCGCGGGGCGGAGTCGGGAAAGCTAGCACACCCGTCGTCGCGCCGCAGTCCCGTGCAGGACTGCGTTACGCGCGCACGCCCACGGTGGGACGGCCCCACCGTCCTTTCCCGCACCTACGAAAACGCCGCCGCGATGACCTCGGTCACCGGGGCGGCGCTCGGGACTCCTTGCTGCGGGCGGCTAGCAGGCTGTGGCGCGAGTGCTTCGCCCGCAGCCCGTCGACATCCGCTCCGGGTTGGTCTCCGGAAACGCAGGCGAATCGGTGGAATCGGCGAGGAGCCGGAGTGGAGGACTCTTGCCACCGTCTGCTAGGCGCGGCGGCGACGGGCCGGATCGTCGTCGCTCTTCGGTGCGCGCTCGCGGCGCTCTTCGCGCGGGCGGCGACCGTCCTCGCCACGCTTCTCGCGGTGGCGCTCGATCAGCTCGCGGATGCGGTCGCGTTCCTCGGGGTCGAGCTTGCCGTTGCCGTTGGTATCGAAGCGTTCGAGCAAGTCCGCGAGTCCGGGCTTCCCGCCGTCGCGTTCGCGATCGCGTTCGCCACGCCGACGTCGTTCCCCGCGTTCGCCTTCGCGTTCGCCTTCGCGTTCGCCATCGCGCTCGCCACGCCGACGTCGTTCCCCGCGTTCGCCTTCGCGCTCGCCATCGCGTCGCTCGCCCCGGGCGAACTCGCGCAACGCGTCGCGCTCTTCGGGATCGAGCTTGCCGTTCCCGTTCGCGTCGAAACGCTCGAGCAGCTCTTCGAGCGGCGGATGGTCCGCGCGCCGTCCGCGCTCCTCCTGCTTGGGCTTGCCGCAGTCCTCGCACTCGTCCGGCGCTTTCCGCTCGGACCGATCCGGACGCTCGGTGCGTTCCGGACGCGGCGCACGCCGATCGCCGGCGTCGTTTCGATCGCGCCGTTGCGCGCCCGCCAGCTGTGCCGTCAGCGCGAGCGTGGCGCAGAGCACCGCGAACTTCGTTGTTTTCATCATGTCTTTCATCCCTGCCGTTGGATCGAAGAAGCGACGTGCGCGCATCGCGCCCGCCGCAAGGAGCACGTTCGAACCTCGAGCGTCGTCCCAGGTTGCGCCGTGCGTCCCTTTTTTCCGCCCCCGAACGCTTGCAGCCGGTGGTGAAACTCACGCCACCCTCGACCGGCGCGGGGGTGTTTTTCACCACGGGCTGCTAGCTCCCTGGAACGCGCAGCACCGGATACGCGCCCGGTCCGTCCGCCGAGGACGCGCGGATCCCCGCGTCGAGGACGTTCCAGGTGGCGAGCGAGTCTTCGCTCTCGGGATCGAGCAGCTGCGAGGCGAGCCGTCCGAGCGCCTGGCGTGCGGGCACGACGAGCGAGCCGGCGGGCACGGCGACGCTCCGCGCGTCACCCCACGCACCGACGAGCGTGACCATCGAGTGTCCCTGGAACGGACGCGGCGCGACGCGCACCTCGGTCGGAACGAAGGACGCGGCGACCGCGGAGCGCGCAGCGCCGAGTCGCTCGAAGGCGACGCCGTGCAAGGCGAGGCGGTCGGCGACGGCGTCGACGAGCGCGGTGTTGTCGCTCGGAACGATCCACTCGAGCGGCGCCGCGCTCCGACGCGCGGACACGAACGCGGAGCGCACGCCCATCGTCTCGGTGTGGAATTCGGGGCGCGCGATGCGTCGCGTCCCGAGCTCGTCCGGGAGCTCGAGCTCGTCGATCGCGCCGACCAGGATCTCGCGCTGGATCGGATCGGCGAGCGTGCTCTCGGTACCGAACGTGAAGTCGCCGTCGCGCGCGCGCCGGTCCGCGTCGTCGCACAGGGCGCGCAGTTCCTGCGCGTGCCTCGCGCACGCGGCGAGCGTCTCGAGCACGAACGCCCGCGTCGCGAGCACGCGCGTCTCGAAGTCGCAGTAGCTGTACGCCTCGGACAACAGGCTGAACCGATTGCGGAGGCCGTAGTAGTTCGTGCCGAAGCGCGGGCGATGGTCGTAGGTGATCCACTCGCGCTCGCCCTGCGCACCCGCGTCCCCCTCGTCACCCGTGAAGTTGCCGTAGTCGAAGACGCGCAACGCGTGGCGCGCGAGCATCGCGGCGCGAATCTCCTCGATCCAAGTCCCGCGCGCGAAGCGGTCGATGGCGGGGTCCACGTTCGTCGACAGCGACGGTGAGTACGTCAGGTGGTACCCGTGGTACGAACCGTTCGTCGTGTGCAGGTCCATGAAGACGTGCGGATCGAACGTGCGCAGCACGCCGAGCAGCGCGCGACACTCGGGCGACTCGGCCTTGATGAAGTCGCGGTTCAGATCGAGCCCTTGCGCGTTCGCCCGCTCGCCCACGCCACCGTTCGGCCCGTTCTGGGTGACGCGGTTCGCGGCGTCGAGGCGCTCGTTGCCGTCCGCGTTGTAGATCGGAACGAAGTCGATGACGAGGTCGTCGAGCAGCTCCGCATGGCGCCCCGCCGCGAACTCGCGCAACAGCATCTGGATCGCCTCCTTACCCTCGACTTCGCCGCCGTGGATGTTGCCGTTGACGAGCACGCGCAAGCGCTCGCCCGCCGCGGCCGCCGTATGCGCGCTCGGCATGGGACGCGCCACGACGACCTGCGCGAGCTCGCGCCCTTCGTTCGTGCTGCCGAACGTCGACACGTCGAGGCGCTCGGCGTGCTCGAACGCGGCGAGCGTCCCGAGGAACGCGTCGACCTCCGCGTGCGTCGAGGTGCGCTGCCAACCGCTGGCTTCGGACGCGATCGGCGCGAGCGCGCGGAGCTCGTCGTCCGTGACGGCGCGCGTCGCGGCGCAGGAGGCGAGGAAAAGCGGGAGCGCGGTCCGGGCCAGGGCGCGCAGATTCTGGAGCGAGGATCGCTGCATCGGGTGGTGCGGGGGTCGCGTCGGGGTTTCCATGGGGAGCATGGGGACCGGAGAGGATATGCCCCGGGGCGCGAGTTTTCCCCGGAACCCGTGAACGTCGGCGGCCGGGCACACGACTCGAAGGCGACATGACCGGCACTTCAGAAGAGCTTCGGGACCAACTCCTGGTCCTCGGTTGCCTCGAGGGACGCGCCGACGCGTTTCGCGCGCTCGTCGCACGCTTCGAGGAGCCGCTGTGGCGCCACGCCTTCCGGCTCACGGGTCGGGAAGACGTCGCCTGGGACGTGCTGCAGGATGCGTGGATCGCCATCGCGAACGGCATCCAGGCGCTCACCGAGCCGAGCCGCTTTCGCGGTTGGGCGTACACGATTGTCACGCGTCGCGCGGTCGATCGGATGCGTCGCGAACGGCCGGCGAGCGAGTGGGACGAGACCGCCGAAGCGGTGGCCGTGAACGAGGCGGACGAGCCGAGCGACGCGGTCGAACTCCTGCGGCGCGCACTGCGGCGCGTGTCCGGCGAACGCAAGGCACTGCTCTCGCTGCGCTATGTCGACGGCTTCGAAGTCGCCGAGATCGCGCGCATCCTCGAGCTCCCCGAAGGGACGGTCAAATCGCGTCTACACCATGCGCGGGAAGAACTCCGCGCGATTATCGAGAGGTTGGAACGATGAGTGAATTCGGAGACATGTTGCGTGAGGCGTTCATCGGCGACGAGCCGTACATCGCGAACAAGGGCCGCGAGGAACTCGAGCGGTCGGTCAAGAAGTTCGAGGCGCGCATGCGCGTCGTGCGCTGGTTGACGGGGGTGATGCTGACGTTCTCGACGCTGGCCTTCATCGCCGGCATCACGCTGCTCGTTCGCACCGACGACCAAACGACGACGCGCGAGCTCGGCGTGTACACCTTCCTGTTCGCCTTCGGCCTGGTCACGATCGGGTTCGGGAAGATGTGGTTCAGTCAGATGCAGAATCACATCGCGCTCATGAAGGAGATCAAGGTGACGCAGATTCGGATCGAAGAGCTCGCGTCCCACGGAGCGAACTAGCGGTCGCCGCCTTCGCCGACGCTCGCGGGCGCCGGCGAGGGCGGAATGCGTTAGGATCGCGCGCTTCCCAGCCGCCGCTCCCCCCCAACCGACGAGACTCCTTGCCGTGAAGATCCAACTCGCCTGTGCCCTTTCGCTCGCACTGACCGCCTGCACGACGACCACCGATCACGCCGCCACTTCCCACGAAGCGAACGCTTCGAGCATGGAGGAGATGATGGCGACGATCACGGAGCTGGGAACGCCCGGCGCCGAGCACGCGTTCCTGAACGACACGATCGGGACCTTCGATGCGTCCATGCAGATGTGGTTCGCGCCGGGCGCCGAGCCGACCGTTACCGCGGGCCGGATGGTGAACCGCTGGATCCTCGACGGTCGCTTCATCCAGGGCGACTACACCGGTGAGTTCGGCGAGCAGCCGTTCAACGGGTTGTGCCTCACGGGTTACGACAAGGCGCTCGGCGTTTACGTCGGAACGTGGGCCGACAGCATGAGCACGATGCTGCTCCCCATCAGCGCGGGCAAGCGCGACGGTTCCGCGATCGTCTTCGAGCGCGAGATGCTCGACATGATGACCGGCGCGCTGGGCAAGACGCGTGAGGTCTTCACCGTCGAGAGCGCGGACAGGCACACGTTCGAGGTCTACTCGGTCTTCGCAGACGGCTCGGAGATGAAGACGATGGAGATTGTCTACACGCGCGCGAAGTAGCGGCGGCCCGAAGTGATTCTCACCCACGAGGGCAAAGCCCCGCGCATCGATCCCTCGGCGTGGGTCGCCCCCACCGCGACCGTCTGTGGCGACGTGACGATCGGTAAGGACGCACGCATTTGCCACGGCGCAGCGGTGATCGCGGAGGGCGGCAGCATCGTGCTCGGCGAGCGCTGCATCGTGCTCGAGAACGCGGTGATCCGAAGCACGGCGCGACACTCGACGAAGGTCGACGACTTCTGCCTCGTCGGGCCGCACGCGCACCTGGTCGGATGCACGCTCGAGCGCGAAGTGTTCGTCGCGACCGGCGCGGCCGTGTTCCACGGTGCGGTTCTCGAGCGCGGGAGCGAGGTGCGCGTCCACGGTGTCGTGCACCTGCGCTCGCGCCTCCCCGCCGGCATGACCGTCCCGATCGGTTGGATCGCGGTCGGCGAACCCGCCACCGTCTTCCCGCCGGACAAGCACGAGGAGATCTGGCGCCAGCAGATGCCCCTCGACTTTCCGAAGACGGCCTACGGCATCGAGCGCGACGGCGCGGACATGCGCGCGATCACCGAGCGCATGTCCGCCGCGTTGCGCGGGCACATCGACGACCAAGAGTCATGAGCCACGGCGATGCGCGCGTTTTCGCGGAGGCGGCGCGCCTGATAGGCTTTCGGAATGGCACCGAAGGTCGAGAAGAGTGACGAGGAGTGGCGCGCGCAGCTGACGCCCGAGCAGTACCGCGTCGCGCGCGAGGCTGGAACCGAGCGTCCGTTCTCGGGCGAGCACACGAACACGAAAACCGAGGGCGTCTACTCGTGTGTGTGTTGCGGCGCCGAGCTCTTCCGCTCGGATGCGAAGTTCGACTCGCACTGCGGTTGGCCGAGCTTCTTCGCGCCCGCTGACCTCGACACGGTGACCGAGCACTCCGACGAGTCGCACGGCATGGCGCGCGTCGAGGTGCGTTGCGCGAGCTGCGAAGCGCACCTCGGACACGTGTTCCCGGACGGTCCGCGCCCGACCGGGCTGCGCTACTGCATCAACTCGGTCGTGCTCACGCACGAACCCGTCAAGGACGAATCGTCGTAGGCGCCTCGGAGTCGAGCTGCAGCGGCATGCGCTTCACCTCTTCCTCGCCCAGGTAGAGCACGAGCGTCGCCGCGCTGTCCCCCACCGCGAGCTGATTCGACGCGCCGTCGATCAGATCGATGCGAATCCCTTCGCGGCGACCGTTGCCCAGGAACTCGCTGACCTGTAGAGCGTCACCGTTCGCGTCGAGGATCTCGAACGCGGTCGCGTCGTTCGCGGTGCGCAGCTCGACCTGGAAGTGACAGCGCCGCGTGATCGGCACGACGACATCGTCGAAGTCTTCTCCGACCAAGCTGTAAAGACCGCCTTCGACGCCGCGCCCCCACTCGAGCGGGATCGTGTTCGGGTGATCGAGCCGCAGGTAGACGAGGTCCTTCGGGACGTTCGTGATCGTGAACCGTCCCTCCTCGTCGGTTCCGACTCCGGGCACGGTCGCGTGCTGTGTCTCCACCCTCTGCCCGTGGATGCGCTTCACGTACGCGTCGCACATCGGCGTCACGTGCACGCCCGCGACCGGATCGCCGCGCCGATCGACCACGCGTCCGCGCAGGACTTCGTACGAATCGTCCAGAGTCAGGACGATGCGCGCGCGCCGCTCGCCCGCCGCAACCACGCTCGCCTTCGACTTCGACAGGCTCCCCACGTCCATCGCGACGATCGCGTAGTCGCGATTCAACAGGCCGTCCAAGCGGAACCGGCCGCTCGCGTCGGTCTCGACGTAGGGCCAAGCACGATCGCTTCCCGCCAGCTCGGTCTCGACGAAGGTCAGCTCGGGGAACCGGCCACCGTCGTCGTCCCGGATGCCGCCGAAGAAGGTCGGATCGTCGACCCAAACGCGGATGCCCTCGACGCCCTCGCCACGCGCGTTCACCACGGTGCCCGCGATGCTCAGCGGTTCGTCGCCGAGGCGCACGATCACGTGCTCGGGCCAAACGGGCCGACCGTCCGAGTCGCTCGAGGG
The DNA here is from genome assembly GCA_029259605.1 of Planctomycetota bacterium. GTDB lineage: Bacteria > Planctomycetota > UBA1135 > UBA1135 > OFTM281. Next base: position 53,145 of record JAJDEV010000254.1, read on the forward strand.
AGCGCGCGCTTCGCCGGGCAGGAACCCGGCCTTGACCGCGAGCAACCGCGTGTCGTCCACCTCGATGAACCGCCCCATCGTGACGTTGAACGAGTCGGGGGCGTCGGTGCGGAAGGAGAAGCCTCCGTCCGCGTCCGTCGTCGTGGTGTCGATCCCGAGCGACACGGTCGCGTCGGCGACGGGACGCCCGGTCGAGTCGACGACGACGCCGGTCACCACTTCGCCGACACGGGTCGGTCTCTCGAGCACCAGCACGAGGTCGAGCCGCGTCGCCTGCGGTGCCGCGACGTCGAGCGCGTCGTAGTCCGTCGCGCGCGCCGCGATTCTGCCGTCGGTGATCGCGGGCGCGCTCTCGAACTCGAACGCACCCGCCGCGTCGGTCGTCGTGCGGAACGACACCGCGCTCGAGTGATCGAGGACCCAGCCGATGCTCGCGCGGAGGTTCGGCGGATGCGCGAGCGTCACCGCGGTCTCACCGACCGGCGAACCGTAGGCATCGATGACGTGCCCCGCGATGCGGATGCGCGGCGCCACGACGATGACTACGTCGGCACCCGTACTCTCGTCGATCGCACGGCCCGTGAAGCACGTGATGTAGCGCTCGTCCTCGACGACGAGCTCGCGCGTCGTCGCGAGGTGCAGCGCGAAGCTCCCGTCCGACTCGCTCACGACACTGCGCGTCTCGGTCGCGGTCGCATCGACCGCTCCCCTGCTCGCATCCGCGGCCTGCGGCGCGACGACCATTCCCGCAAGCGGGCGACCGTTGACGTCGATCACGTGACCGCGCACGACGAAACCCGTGGCGCGCTCCGGCACGGCGACGCTCTCGTCGCGTTCGGCCGCAACCGCTTGGCGTTCGTCTGCGCGCGGCACGCCTTCGCTCGGAGCGTCCGGGAGCGCGGCGGCGCGCTCGACGTCATCGACGCCCGTCGCGCGCGCCGAACGCACGCTCGGATCCGCCGTCTTGGCGAGCGGCTCGTCGTTCGGCGCGAGGAGGAAGTAGCCCGCGCCGACGACGGTCAGCGCAAGAGCAGCGGTGAGGAGTTTCGCGTTCACGACCAAGGCTCCCAAAGAGATCTCTGTGAGAAGGAGTGGCGGCGTGAGTCCCTCGGGGACGCGCACCACCGGAAGGAGCGCCACGATCCATTGACGTCCGTCGTTGCCGCAGCGCGCATCCAAGCGCGCGCGCACGCGTTCGAGTCCGCGTGACAGCCGCGTCTTCACGGTGGCCACCGGAATCCCCTCGCGCTGGGCGATGCGCTTCGGCGTCAGCTCTTCGAAGTAGCGCAGGAGCAGCGTCTTGCGATACGGCTCGTCGAGCGCGATGACCGCTTCGACGAGCTCGCGCTGCATCGAGATGCGCTCGAGCAACTCGGAGCCCTCCGGTTCAGCGCTCGCCTCCGTCGTTTCGCTCGCGACGCGTCGCTCGCGCTCGAACCGCCGCGCGTCCGCGCGTCGATCCTGACGCAAGACGTTGCGCATCACCGTCGCGAGCCACCCGCGCAGCGGCATGTCGGTGCGCGGCGGTTGTTCGAGCGCGCGCACCCACGTGTCCTGGGTCAGGTCGTCGGCGCGTTGCGCGTCGCCGACCAGCCGCAGGGCGAGGTTGCGCATCCATCTCGAGTGCTCGAGCAGGGCTTCGGCGTTGAGGGTCGAGGAACGTCCTTTCATGACTTGGAAGGAGTCATGCCGCGCGCGGCCGCGAGGACTCGCCGTTTCGGAAGGAGGACGCGATTCTCACCCGCGGGGCGCGCGTCGGGGCTCAGGAGCCGCCGACCGAAGGCGCGCCGGGCAATCGGAACGGTTTGGGATCGATGCCGATCCGCGCGGAGAGCCAGCGCGCCTGCGCGTCCAAGCGCTCGCCCGTCATGCCGTGCCCATCGGGATACCACTGCACGGTCTTCGGCTCGCTGGCCGCGGCCTGGTACACCTCCGCGTCCGCCGCCGGAACGAGTTCGTCCTTGCGTCCGTTCTGGAAGGAGCTCGGACGGCGCCGCGTGCGCGACGAAGCGCACCGGCTCGATCGGATCCATGTCGGACACCCACCGATTCCATTGTTCCTCCGACACACCCGCGGGCGGAACCACGTCGCCGGGACTCGTCATGTGCGCGAGCAGTCCACCGTCGCCGACGCCGAGCACGTAGGCCTTGATGCGATGCTCGACACCCGCGAGCAAGCCGCCCATCGCGCCGCCGTAGCTGATGCCGACGTAGCCGAGCCGCTCCTTGTCCACCCACGGGAACGTCAAGAGCAGGTCGACTCCGCGGCGCAGATCTTGGATGAGTTGGATCTGGTTCGCGCGGTCCTGCGGTGTGAACGAGATCGGCACGGGCGACGCGCTGCGCGCCCACGGCGCGCTGATCGCGAGCACGACGGCGCCGGCTTCGACGTACTGCCGCGCGAGCGGCGCGCCGTTCGAACGGTCGCCCGGCATGCCGTGCATCAAGAGCATGCCCGCCTTCGGCCCCTCGTCGTGCGGCATGTAGAGGTACGCGGGCACGCGGCCGCCCATCGGACTCGCGTACGTCAGGTCGATGATGTCGTAGCCGTCGAACGGCTCGGAGCCGACCTCTTGGATGTCGAGCGGTCGCTCGGCGTCGTAGTCGAAGAGCGCGAAGGTGTCGGGCGCGATGGCGTCGTCGTCGAACGGCGTGGTGAGCGGTAGCACGGTGAGGGTCAGGACCACGGAGGATGCAGCGAGCGAGAGAGAAGGCATGGTGGCTCTCGGGGGGATGGTCTTGGGCAGCGACTACCGTAAGCGGTGCCGTCCGCGCCGCGCGTCTCGATACGGTCAAGCCTCGGTCAGCGCCGGAGCGGAGCTACACTCTCCGCCCCCATCGCTCCCCGAACACCGCGACCGCACGCCATGCACGCACGATTCTTCACCGGCCTCGCCCTCCTCGCTCCGCTCACGGGCTGCGCCTCGCCGGCTGCGAGCGCTCCTTCCCACGCGGCCGATGTCGCGGACGACGCCTCGAACCCGATCGCCGCCGAGGTCGCGCACGCGAACGCACAGCTCGACCGCGTGGCCGCGATCGACGACGCGCGTCGCACGTTCGAGAACACGGTCGAAGCGCTCGATGACGTCATCGCGGAGTTCTTCACGACGACGCGCATCCGCAGTTTCCTCGCGAACGTCTCGACCGATACGGACGAGCGCGATCGCGGGCGCGCGGTCTCCGCGGCCGTCGGCGAGTGGTTCTCGGCGTTCAACAAGCGCCGCGATCTGTTCGCCGCGCTGAACGCCGTCGACGCGATGGCGCTCGATCTCGATCCCGAGCAGGCGAAGTTGCTCGAGACGTTCCTGCGCGACTTCCGGCGCGAGGGCATGGAGTTGAACGATGCGGACAGCGCGCGGCTCGCGGCGCTCGATCTCGAGCTCAACGAGATCGGCATCGAGTTTCGCAAGAACATCGCGGACGACGAGACGACGCTGCTCGTCGCGCCCGACGAACTCGACGGCTGCGATCCGGAGTTCCTCGCCGCGTTGCCGCGCGCCGACGAGCTGTACATGATCCGCACGACGGGACCGAACATCCGCCACATCGGAACCTACTGCACCAACGAGACGACGCGTCTGAAGATGGCGGCCGCGACGGGGCTGCGCGCGGGACAGAAGAACGTCGACGTGCTCGAGCGCTTGATCGCGCTGCGGCTCGAGAAGGCGCAACTGCTCGGATACACGACGACGGCCGACTACGAGACCGAACCGCGCATGGCGAAGAACGCGGAGACCGTGTGGGAGTTCTACGCGGAGCTGCGTCCCAAGCTGCGCAAGAAGGCCGAGCTGGACTTCGCCGAGTTCGAGGCGGCGAAGCGCGAACACCTCGCCGATCCCGACGCGCAGCTGAACGCGTGGGACGTGAACTTCTACAAGAACTGGCTCCTGCGCGAGAAGTACGCCGTCGACTCCGAAGAGGTCGTGCAGTACTTCCCCATCGACGCCGTCATGCGGGGCTTGTTCGACATCACGCAGCACATCTACGGCGTCGAGTATGTGGACGTGTCGGAACGCGCGCGCGCGGAAGGGCGTCCGATGTGGCACGAGGACGTGCGGCTCTTCGAGGTGCGCGACACGCAGGCGGACGAGCTGCTCGGCGAGTTCTACCTCGACCTTCATCCGCGACCCGGCAAGTACAACCACGCCGCGCAGTTCCCGCTCGTGCTGCGCAAGGAGTGGTCGAACGGCACGCTCGACCGTCCGCTCGTCGCGCTCGTCTGCAACTTCACCAAGCCCACGGCGACGAAGCCGTCGCTGCTCACACACTCCGAAGTCGAGACGTTCTTCCACGAGTTCGGTCACTGCCTGCACAGCATCTTCACGACGGCGCGCTTCATGTCGCTCGCGGGCACGAGTGTCGCGCGCGACTTCGTCGAGGCGCCGTCGCAGATGTTCGAGAACTGGGTGTGGAACGCGGACGTGCTCGGCGGCTTCGCGCGCCACTACGAGACCGGCGCACCGCTCCCCGCCGACCTGATCGAGCGGATGATCGCGGCCAAGAACCTCGGGTCGGGGCTCAACACCGAGGGCCAGGTCTACCTCGGCATGATGGACTTCACCTACCACACCCAGACCACGCCCGAGGTCGACACGAGCGCGATCCGACGCCAGGTCTACCGCGAGGCGCGGCTGTTCGAGCCGCTCGAGAACAGCCTGTCCCAGGCCTCGTTCGGGCACCTCGTCGGCTACCAGGCGGGGTACTATGGCTACCTCTGGTCGCTCGTCTACGCCGCCGACATGTTCAGCCGCTTCGAGGCCGACCCCATGGACCCGGCCACCGGCCGCGAGTACCGCGACAAGGTCCTCTCGCGCGGCGGCACGCGGGACGAACTCGACCTCGTCATCGACTTCCTGGGCCGCGAGCCGACCCCGGATGCCTTCCTGCGCGAGCTCGGACTGTCCGACTAATGGGCTGTTGAGGGTCGCTTGACCCCCTCGAAGGGCCCCTAATCGCGCTCGGGCGCGCCGGCGCACGCGCCGAGAAAGCCGAGCGTCGCGGCGAACGCGCGCTCGAGCGCCTCGGTCGTGCCCTGGAACGGATGCACCGCGCCGAACGTGTGGCCGGCGCCCTCGATCCGTTCGAGGCGCGCCACGCCCGGCGAAAAAGCGGCGACCAGGCGCTCGGCGTCGTCGAACGGCACCGTCCCGTCCTCCGTTCCGTGGACGACCAGGGTCGGGGTCGTCGAGCGCGAGCAGGCCGCCTCGATGTCGAGCTCGTCCGCGTTCTCCTCGGCGTCGTCGAGCCACCCCACTCCGATGCGGTGCACCTGGCCCGTGCGCGCGTTGGGAACCTCGACCTGTCCGTCGCGCCGCCAGTTCGCGAGCACCTCGTCCGGGAAGCGCAACGTCGCTCCCACGGACGACCAGGTCACGACGCCGAAGTAGCGACCGTCGCGCTCGGCGTGGAGCAGCACCGTCCCGCCGCCGCGGCTGTGGCCGAGGAGCGCGAGCCGCGTCGGGTCGACGTTCGGGAGCTCGGCGTTCTCGAGGAAGAGGCGCACGCACTCGAGGTCTTCGACGTCGCGACTCGGCGTGCTCGCGAAGAATCCGTCGTCGTCCGTGAAGTTTTCCATGTCCTCGCCGACGCCGCTGCCCGACAGGTTGAACGCGACCGACACGAACCCCGACAGCGCGAGCCGCTTCTGCAACTCCGGGAAGAAGCCCCACTTCAGGAAGCCCTTGAAGCCGTGCACGACGATCACGGTCGGAAGCAGACCTTCGGCGTCACCCGGGCGCGTGATGAGTCCGTGGATCTCGCGTCCGAGTTCGTCCTCGTACGTGAGCTGAAAGTCCTGAACGTCGATCGAGTCCATGCCGATGCACCTGGGCTGCTAGAAGAGGATGTCTTGTCCGTCCGGGCGCGTCGCTGCGCGCAGACGAGGGTAGGCCGCCACGAGTTCGGTCGGCGCGAGCGGTGGCACGCCGTGCACGTGGCCGAGGATCTCGAGCGCGTTCGTCACGGCTTGTCCGGCGAAGTGATTGTTCGTGACGACGAGCGTCTCGTCGACCTCCGCGTCGAGTCTGCGCGCGATGCGCGCGAGTTCCTCGACCTCCTTCGGTGTGTAGAGGTAGTCGTAGCGATCGTCGCGACCGGCGCGCGGGTCGAACCACGTGGTCGCGTTGCGGCCGTGGACGCGCAAGTAGCCGATGGCGCCGACCTGGGGCGCGTCGGACGGCGGGTGATCCGTCGCGTGTGGCAGGTCGATGTTCGCGAGCGAGTAGCCGAGCGTGCGGATGCGTCGCAGCGCGTCCGCTTCGAACCACGAGCGGTGGCGCACTTCGAGCACGAGCGGCAAGTGGCCGAACGCGCCTTCGATGCGCTCGAGTCGCTCGACTCCCGCACGCGTCCGACGGAAGCCCGCGTGAAATTGCACGAGCACAGCGGCCAGCTTCCCCGACGCGCGCAGCGGCTCGATGCCCTCGAGCCATGCATGCGCATGCGCCTGGAACTCGGACTCGCTGGGCAACTCGCGATGCGTGAACACGTCCTGCAGCTTGGCGCTGAAACGGAAGCGCTCCGCGTCCGCGACCTCTTCGACCCAGCGCGCGGCGTAGTCGGCGCGCGGCGTCGCGTAGAACGTCGAGTTGATCTCCATGAGCTCGATGTAGCGCGTCAGGTACGCGAGCGGATGGAACCCGCGTGGCTTCTGGCGCGGATACACGATGCCCTCCCAATCCGCGTACGACCAACCCGCCGTGCCGACGCGGATCACCAGTCGCGCTCCGCACCGATGTGCTCGAAGGCGCTTCGTTCCGCATCGAGCATGCACGCGGACAGGTGTTCGGTGAGACGCTCGATCTCGTCGTCGTCGGCGTTCGCGTCGACGTGAATGGGCTCGGCGTACGCGATCACGACGCGCGCGCGCGGCTTGGGAATCGTGAACCGATCCCAGCTGTGCAGGCTCCACGCGCGGTCGAACCCGAAGCCGACCGGCAGGATCGGATAACCCGTCTCGCGCGCCATCCAAACCGGACCCGGATTCATGCGGTGACGTGGTCCGCGCGGTCCGTCCGGCGTGATGACGATCCCGCCGCCTTCCTCGAGCCGCGCGAGCATGCGACGAATCGCCTTGGCGGGACTCTTGTTCGACGAACCGCGGATCGTTCGATAGCCGAAGCGCGTCAGGAGCGACTGCACGAGCGAGCCGTCGTCGGACGGCGACACGAGCACGCTCATTCCCGTGTGCGCGTGCTCGCGCAACGGCAGCAACATGCGACCGTGCCACATCGTCGCGATCCAGCCGTGCGAGCGCGCAGCAGCGTCGTAGTGCTCGCGCCCGAGTTTCTCGATGCGCCAGCTTCCGGACAGCGCGCGCAACGTCGCCGGCGCGGCGATCGGAAGCACCGCGGCGCCGACGGCACGGCGCGCGATACGCATGCGGCGGCGCCGATCCTCGCGCGTCATCCCTCGTCGTCGGTCGGCACCGCAGCCGCCGGTGTCGGAAGTGCGACCGTGGAAGGGTCGAAGAACGCGAGCAACCCGCGCGCGAGCGCGAGCCACGTCTCCGGACCGAACGACGCCGTGTGGCGCGCGTACGAACCGCCGGCGGCGGGGCGCGCGATGTGAACCGTCGGCCCGAAGTACCGCTCGAACACCGAGGCCGGCGGCACGTTCTTCAGCGCGGCGGCGGAGTCGCCGAGCAAGGGACCGAACGTTTCGACGAGCCCCAGCGCGGCGCGCACCTGCGCGTTCCAATCGACGAGCACGACCATGGACGGCGCGGCCGCGCCCTCCGCCACCTTGGCGTTCTGCGCTTCGAACGCTTCGAGCAGCGCCGTCGGCTGGCCGCCGTCGTCCCGTCCGCCGAACAGCCGCTTGAGTTCGGCCTTGAGCTCGGTCGACCGCAGCCCGACGAGCAGCTTGTCGTCGACCACCGCGAACGCGGGGCTGATCGAGAACAACGGCCCGAACACCAGCAGCTCGGTCGGCACGGTGATCGTCGTGACCTCGAACTCGCGCCGGTCACCGCTCTCGCGATTGCGCACGTTGTACGCGCGCGTTCGCGCACTGACACCGGGCAGCGCCTCGCCGAGCGCGTTGCATGCGTCGATGAGCTGCGCCTGCATGGCGCTCGCATCTCCCGTGACGTCAAACCACGCGAAGAGCTTCGGCAATCCGAGACCTGAAATCGGGAGCGCGTAGCCCTGGGCGTTCGGACCGAGCATCGTCCCGACCCGACGCATCGCGGCGAGGTTCGCTTCGGACGCGCCGGACGTCGCGAGCGATGCGACGAACGCTTCGACGAAGCCGTCGATCGAGTTCGCGGCCCACACGACCATCGCACCCTGCGGCGCGCGATCGAGCGACTTCGCGTCGACGCCCGCGTGCGCGGTCGCGTCAGCCGTGCGCGGCGTGAAGACTTCGGAGACGAACTGCGATTCGAACAGCTGCATGCGGACGACGCGCGGTCCGCCCAGCGGATCGAACGGCAAGGGCGGCAACGTGTCGAGCGGTTCGAGCGTGCCACCGAACAACGACACGTTCGCGTCGAGTTCGCGCAGGGTCCGCGCGGCGTTCTGCGTTTGCGCGAGCCAGAACAGCGTCGCACCGACGGGCGCATCGAACGTCGCCGCGGCGCGCGTCATGTTCGCGTTGCTCGCGAAGCTCGTCGACGCGTCACTCCGCAACGCGGCGAGATCGGTCGGCGACATCGCGCCGCCACCGACGAAGACGCGCGCGCCATCGCGTCCGGTCCACAGCGGGATCGTGACGGGCTCCATGCGAAACACCGCCGCAGACTCGAGCGAAGCCTCCACACCCTGTTGCTCGGACGTGTTGGCGAGCACGCGTTCGAGCACGATCGTCGCCGCGTCTTCGCTCGCCATGTCGAGCACCAACAACATGCCCGCATAGCCACCGTCGTCCGTCGCCGGTCGCGTGACCGAGAACGAGAAGCGCACGAGCGAAGGGACGAGCTCGGGCGCAACGAAGCCGCGCGTCAGGCGAACGATCGCGTCGCGCACCGGGGTTTCGGACTGCGCTTCGCGAGAGACGCCGAGCTGCGCGGCGAGGTCCTCGACCTGTTCGTCACGCAGGAAACGGAGCAGCGGCGCGGCGCGATACGCGTCGAGCGCACCGGCGACGTCGCTCGCTTCGACGAACAGATCGGCGTCGCGTGGGTGGAGCTCCGCGTGAGCGGGGGACTGCTGTCCGAGGACAAGGAGCGTGAAGAGGAGGGAACTCATCGAGATCGTCGGAGTTGGACGGACGGCGCGCGAGCGGATCGGGATCGCCGGTCGACGTTGGACGCGCGCGGAGGCGACGGTGCGGCTAGGCAAGGGGCACACGACGTCCTACGCATCCGTCGTCGGTGCGCGGCGCTCGCCTCCGAAAAAGAAGCGCACGCCTGGGTCGGACCCCACATCAGAACGCACCGCCCTGCGGCTGGGAAGGGGCGTCCGAGAACCGCGTCCGTCAGAACACTCGGGCTCCACCCCTTGCGCTCGAAGCCGCGCGCGTGTAACCCTTGGCGCCCGCCGCGGATCGGTCGATTGGGCGGGCCCGACGCGCCTCTGCGCACGATCGTCGCGCAGCGCCGCGACCCCGGGCACCGGATCGACCCGTTCGCCGTTGCGGCGCGGCGCGGCCTCCGCCGACCTGCTCCGCTCGCCCGAACCAACACAAACGGAAGTTGCAGGTCGTTTAGCGTCCATTTGCAGCCACCTTATCATGGCCAAAGCGCACAAGGCACCCACCCAAGTCTCGATCGCATCCACCGAAGCGGAGTCCGACCTGCGCGACTTCGTCACGCGCTACTGGCCCCACGCGGCCGGCCTCGCCGTGGTGATCACCGGCGTGATCCTCTTCCGACAGAACAGCGCCGCGTCGGCCGAGTCGCACGAGCTCGAGGCGTGGGGCCAGCTCGGCCTGAACGCCAGCTTCGACGAAGGCTTCGGCAGCGTCTCCGTCCCCTCGGCCAGCATCATCGGGGACGTCGCGAACCAGGTCAGTGATTCGAGCGCCGGACCGTGGGCGAAGGCGCTCGAGGTCGGCAAGCGCCTCCGCGACGACGACCTCGCCGGCGCACGGGCGGCCCTGGACGAGCTCAAGACCAACTGGCCCGACCATGCGCTCGTGCGCGATCCGCTCTTCGCGCGCAAGGGCGAGGACGGACCCGCACGCAGCCTGGCGAACCACGTCAATTCCACCGTCGCGGCGCTCGAAGCCTGGAAGGAAGCCCACCCGTTCCTGTTCCAGCAGCCCGCGCTGCCCGCCGACGCGCCGCGCGTGCGGCTGAACACGAGCGCCGGTTCGATGGTCGTCGGGCTCTATGAGGAGTACGCTCCCGAGCACGCGGCGAACTTCCTAAAGCTCTGCAAGGAAGGCTTTTACGACGGGACCAAGTTCCATCGCGTGATCGCCGACTTCATGATCCAGGCCGGCGATCCGAACTCGAAGACCGAGGAGTCGGACGAGAACACCTGGGGCCAGGGTGGCCCCGGCTTCACGCTCGAACCCGAAGTCGGCTCGGTGTGGCACTTCAAGGGCGCCTTGGCCGCCGCCGCCACCATGGCGGGGGGTCCGACGAGCGGGAGCCAGTTCTACATCGTGACGGGCGCCGACGGCCGCCACGAGCTCGACGGCGACTACACGGTCTTCGGGATGCTCCTCGAGGGCGAGGACGTCGCGGCGACGATCGAGGGCGGCGCGGTGCTCGGGGACAAGCCCCAGGAGCCGGTCACGATCGAGTCGACCGAGGTCCTCTCGGAGTAGCGCTCGCGCGGCGCTCGACGCCGCAAACGCCTTCTAGGCAAGGCTTTGCGGCAATCGGCGGCGTCGCTCAGACCGTTCGGCGCGGAGCCAGGCGCGTGATCAGCGCGTCCAAGCTCGCCTGGTCGTAGTAGTCGATCAGGATCTGGCCGCGGAAGTTCGGCCCGTTCTGCAGACGGACTTTCGTCCCGAGGCTGTCGCGCAGGCGCGCTTCGAGCTCCGTGACCCAGGGCTCCGGCGCTTCGCTCGGGACGGCGGTCGTCGCGGTCGCGCGCGGCTGCGGGGTGATCTCGCCGGACGCGCCCCCCGCTGCGGGGGCTTCCGGGGTGGCCTGCCGGTCGCGGACGCGTCGCTCGACCTCGCGGACCGACAGATCGCCGCGGACGATGTCCTCGACGAGGGCGTCTCGCTTCTCCTCCTCGGCGCCCAGGATGGCGCGGGCGTGACCCATGGTCAGCAGTCCCTGGCTGACGGCATCCTGGATGGTTTCCGAGAGCTCGAGCAGGCGCAGGTGGTTCGCGACCGTCGAGCGCTTCAGCCCGACGCGCTTCGCCACCTCTTCCTGGGTCAGGCTCAGCGCCGTGAGGAGCTGCCCGAAGCCGCGCGCACGCTCGATCGGATCCAGATCCCGCCGTTGGACGTTTTCGACCAGGGCCAACTCGAGCATCTCGTCGTCGCGGATCCCGGTGCGCACGACCGCGGGGATGTGCGTCTTGCCGGCCAAACGCGACGCGCGGCAGCGGCGTTCGCCGGACACGAGCTCGTACGCGTCGCCGTCGCTGCCGGGGGGACCAACGCGCACCACGATGGGCTGCAGGACGCCGTGGGCCTCGATGCTCGCGCGCAATTCGTCGAGCCCTTCCTCATCGAACGTGCGGCGGGGCTGGAACGGGTTCGCCACGATGCGATCGAGCTCGATCTCCAGCTGGCGGTCCGTGGGGGCGGGTTTCGAGAGCAGGGAGCCGAGTCCGCGGCCGAGTCGTCGTTCCATCGCGTGCTGAGGTGTGGGGTGCTGGTGGTGTTCCACGTGGAACACGCGATCCGGTCGAGCGCTCGCCGCCGGATGTGTTCCACGTGGAACACAGACTAGGCAGACCACCACAAGATGTCGAGGATGGAGAGGGGTCTACGACTAGATCGGGTAGGCCCCCCCCCGGTAGGCACCGGATCTCGGGCGCGAACCTGGCATCCCCGGCCGGGAATCTCTACAAGCGTCGCTGTGCAGGCATCCGCTCTCTGGCGATGGTGGCTTCGGCGCTCGATCCGTCACCCCGCAACCTGGCTCCTCGCCCTCGGGCTCGTGCTCTGGATCCCCCTCGCGCGTGCCCTGAGCCCGTTTCCGGCGATCGACGTCGACCCGACCTGGGCTCTCGCGCGCGGTTGGGCCCTTCCGGTGACCCTCGCTGGAGCCAGCGCCGGCGTCGCGTTCCTGACCCGCCACGCCGCGCTGCTGACGCACCTCGCGCCGCAAACGCGATGGGGCGGGGAGCTCGGCACCCTGCTCCTGGTCCCCGCGCTCCTGTGCGCCGCGCTCGCCACCGGCGCCTGGGTCGGCGCGGGCGACCGCGCCGGCGCCGTGCCGTTCGGGCTCGGGTGCGCACGCCTCGACCTGTACGTCGCAGCCGTGGCCATCCTGTGGCTGCGCGTCCCGGCATCGGCCGCCGTGCGCGTCGCCGGACTCTGGCTCAGCGTCGGACTCGCGCCCGCGATGCTCCACGGGTTGGGTCTCGCCGGCGGGATCGATGCGTCCCAGCCCTGGACCATCGGCCTCGGTGGGGGAGACTCGTCCTCCGCGAGTCCGCAAGAGTTCGCTACCCTGCTCCTGTCCACCGCCGGTCTCCTCGTCGTCGGTCGCTTCCTGCCCCCACCGCGCCCCCCAGCCCGCCGCTTCGCGACCGGCCCCCGATGAAGTACGGCGTTCTCGGAGACATCCACTCGAACCTCTCGGCCCTCGAAACCGTCCTGGCCGCCATGGACCGGGACGGCGTCGAGACGATCCTCAGCGTCGGCGACGTCGTCGGCTATGGCGCCGCTCCCAAGGAGTGCGTCGCGATCCTGCGCGAGCGCGGCGTCACCGTCGTCCTCGGCAACCACGACGCCGCGGTGTCCGAGATCCTCGACGACGTGCACTTCAACCCCTACGCGCGTGCGGCGGTCGCGTGGACGCAGGCGACCCTCGACGAGGACGAGCGCGACTGGCTGCGCCAGCTGCCGCTCGTCGCGACGCTCGAACACTGCCAGGTCGCCCACGGCACGCTGCATCGTCCCGAGCTGTTCAACTACATGCTGAGCGCCACGGACGCCGAGCCCTCGCTCGACGCGCTCGAGCGCCAGGTGTGCTTCGTCGGCCACACGCACATCCCGATCGCGGTGATGCGCTTCACCGGCGAACCGAACCAGACCGCGTACACCTACGACGCCGACGTCGACCTCTCGGACGTCGACCGGGCGCTCGTCAACGTCGGCAGCGTCGGTCAGCCGCGCGACGACAACCCGATGTCCGCGTACCTCGTGTTCGACAGCGACGCGAACTTGGCGTCCCTGCGGCGCGTCCCCTACGACATCGAGCGCGAGGTCGAGCGCATCGCCGCCGCGGGGTTGCCCGACGTGCTCGGCGAACGCCTGCGCCTCGGCGTGTGACGCCCTACTGCTGTCGCAGGTAGTCGAGCTGCTCGGGCAGGCGGTCCAGTCCACCCTCACCGAGCCCGTTCTCGAAGAGCAGGCGGATGTCGGCCAGGGGCCGCTTGTCCCCGGTGAAGACGAAGCGTTGGTGGTGGGGGTTCGAGCCCACCGTGACGAGCAGCTCGAGGATCGAGCCGGCGTTGCAACGCTTGCCCGCGAGCTCCATCTGCACCGGCGTGCCGTAGTGGTTCACGATGCCGACCACGAGCGCTGCGGGTCGCGCGTGCAACGCGAGGTCATCGGCGAGCTCGACCGCGAGCTCCTGCAACGTCGTGTACTCGGGGAGGAGATCCTCCGCGACGGGGACCCCGTTCTCCAGGATGCGCGCGGCCCAGTAGAAGAACGCGTTCAGCGCGACGCGCTCGACCTCGCTCCGGTCGATGAGGTCGGAGATCCGCCGCTTCGCATCCTCGCTGCGCACCTCGGTCTCGTGGCGCTCGATGAAGTGCGCCAGATGGGTCACCGCCTCGAGCAGGTGCAGCGCCGCCGACGTGTGCCCGCGCAGGCGCGCCAGGCGATCGTCCGTGCCCTCGAGCACCGAGTTGCGGATGTGCGTGTCGTAGGTCGACTGCAGGTTGTGGACGGTCGCCTCGTAGACGCGCGCCGCCGCCTCCGTGCAGACCTTCGCGAAGAAGCGGTGGCGGTCCTCCGGGTCCTGGATGCGCCGGACGCCGGTCTCGGCCACCATCTCGGCCGCCTGCAGGTACTTGGTGGCGACCTCCGCGATCTTCTGCTCCTCGTCCTCGAGCTCGGCCTGGCCGACGTTGCGCGGCAGCAACCGGCGCGACGTGACAGGGACGAAGTTCTGCTCGGGGAAGGTCTCGGGCGTGATCTCGACGCCGAGGCTCTGCGCCTCGCTGTGCACGCCTTCGAGGAGACGGACCGCCATGCGGCGCAGGAACGTCTGGCCGTCGCGCAGGGAGGCGACCGCTTCCTCCGCGTCGCCTCCGCCGTTCCAGAGCGAGTCGCCGTAGGTCTTCATGCGCGTCAGCATGTGCGCGACGCTGTAGCCCGAGTAGGCGAACCAGCGCAGCGACGCGACCAGCGCGGTGAAGTAGGCGTAGGTGCGGTTGTAGCGCGCGCCGTAGTCGTCGAGGAAGGTCTCGAGCGCGTCCGACTCGTTGATCAGCTGGAAGTAGTGCTTCTTGGTCCACTCGCCGCCCTCCGAGCCTTCCGCGAGGAGCGCGTTGGACAGACGGAAGAAGACCTCGGCCTGGGTTTGCAGGAGCCCCGCGAACTGACGCTCTTCGACGAGCTCTTCCAACCTGATTTCCGCCATGCGTGTGCTCGAATCCGCGCTCGATGCGCGTCGCCTGTCTCCCCCCGCTGTTCCGTCCGCTGTCGCGATCCCCTCGCGCGACGAAAACGCCGCGGAACGGGGCGTGGAGAGTGGAATCGGACATCCCACTCCCGCGCGTGAACCCCAACTTAACAACTTCTCTCCAACCAATCGCCCGCGGTCACCGCGTTTTCAGCCGGAACCGGCATCGGTGCTCAAGACGCGGTTCGGCGGAGTCCGATGGGTGCGCCAACGGCCATGGCCCCCACCCTGGGATCCCATGGACACCGCGACCAGCACCCTGAGTTCCCCGTCCCAGAGAGGCCTGCCATTTCTGCCGAGCGCTGCCTGGAAACCTACCTCCAGGAAATCAACGAAGTCCCCCTGCTGACGGCGGACGAGGAGAAGGAGCTCGGCTCCCGGATCCAAGCGGGCGACCTCGCTGCGCGTGAGCACCTCATCCGTGCGAACCTGCGGCTGGTCGTCTCGATCGCGAAGATCTACTCCGAGCGGGGGCTGACCCTCCAGGACCTGATCGCCGAGGGCAACATCGGGTTGCTCAAGGCGGCCGAGAAGTTCGACCCCGCCGCGGGCTGCCGATTCTCGACCTACGGATCGTGGTGGATCAAGCAGTCCATCCGGCGTGCGCTGACGAACACCGTCCAGGCCGTGCGCGTGCCGGGCTACATGGCCGAGCTCATCTCGAAGTGGCGCGTCGTCGCCGCCGAGCTCGCCTACAAGCTCGGCCGCCCGCCGAACGTCGAGGAGGTCGCGCGCGAGCTCGGCATCCCGCCGGAGAGCTGGAAGCTGCTGAAGCAGACGATCCAAAGCACCGGATCTGGCAATCAAGTATCCCTTGACGTCATAACAAAGTCGCAAGAAACGGTGGAAGACGAGAAGGCGAGCGCGCCCCACGAGGAGATCCAGCGCGCCGACCTGCTCGAGCGCCTGCGCGACCTGCTCGACTCGATCGACGAACGCGAAGCGACGATCCTGCGGCTGCGCTACGGCCTGTCCGAGGGACAGGAGCCCATGACGCTCAAGGACATCGGCAAGATCGTCGGGCTGACGCGCGAGCGGGTGCGGCAGATCGAGCGGGACACGCTCGACAAGCTGAACCGCGTGATGGGCGACAGCTAGCCCGGGTTCTTCATGAGGCTTTGCCGAGATCGACGCGGATGTGCGTCAGATCAGCGCTTCGCGACCGAAGCGCGTGGAGGCGACCTGGACGGGTCGTCGAACCCGGTGAGGGAGGGAAGCATTGAGATGGCGCGCAGCTGCGTCGATCTCGGTGAAGGCTCATGAAGGATCCGGGCTAGGCGAGCATCCCGTTGCGGTGGGCTCGCGCGGCCACGTACGCTCGCGTGCGTGAAGTCGGGCAAGCGTCGATCGGATTCGGGGTTGGAGGACGACGCGTGCGCGCCTTCGGTCGCACCGACGCTGCGCGCCGCGGACGGCACGGCGCTGTACGTGCACCTGCCGTACTGCGTCGCGCTCTGCACCTACTGCGACTTCTTCTCCGTGGTCGCGGGCGACACGAGCCGCGACGTCGATGGGACGGTCACGGCGATCCTGCGCGAGGCGCAGCGCCGCGGTCCGACGGCTCCGCGCACCGTGTTCTTCGGCGGCGGAACGCCTTCGCTCCTGTCGATCGACGAGCTGACGCGCTTGCTCGACGGACTCGACGAACACACCGGGTTCCGCGCGTCGGCGCAGGAGGTCACGCTCGAGTGCAATCCGGAGAGCCTCGACCTGCACAAGGCGCGCGCGCTGCGCGAACTCGGCGTCGACCGCCTGTCGATCGGGTTCCAATCGCTGGACCCGAGCCTCCTCGCCACGTTCGGTCGCGTGCACTCGGTCGACGACAGCTTCGCGGCGTTTCGCGCCGCGCGTGACGCCGGCTTCGAGCGCGTCAGCGTCGATCTGATCTACGGCGTGCCGGGCCAGACGCTCGACGAATGGGAGCGCGATCTGGCGCGTGTTCTCGAGCTCGGCCCCGATCACGTCAGCGCCTACTCGCTCGCCTTCGAGGACGGCACGCCCCTGACGCTGGCCGTCGAACGCGGCGACCTCGAACGGCTGGACGAGGACACCGAGCTCGCCTTCTTCGAGCGCACGCGCGCGCAGCTCATCGCCGCCGGCTTCGAGCCCTACGAGATCTCCAACTTCGCGACAACCGACCAGCGATGTAGGCACAACGAGGGGTATTGGCGCAACGCGCCCTACGTCGGACTGGGGCCCGGCGCGGTCAGCAAGGTGGGGGACGTGCGCTTCGGGAACCCGCGCTCGGTGGGCGAGTGGAAGCGGGCCACCCTCGCCGACGGCTTCGCCGCCACCTGGGAGGAGCAGCCGGACGCCGCCGAGCGGATCGGGGAGACCTGGTGGCTCGGCCTGCGCACGCTCGACGGCGTCGACCCGTCGCACGCGCGCGCCGTGGCGGGCATCGAGGAGACGCCCGGCGAACCCGACTCGGCCGAGCGCGAGGCACGCACCCTCGAGGATCAGGGTCTGCTCGAGCACGTCGCGGGCCGCTGGCGCCTCACGCCGCGCGGCCTGCCGCTCGCCGATGCGGTCGCTCGACGCTTCCTGAACCTCGACGCGTTTCGGTTCCCGGCGCGGGACGCGGCGCCCGGGCGGTAAGATCCTCGGCCTTCTCGAGCGCGCTGACTGCGCCGCATGGGCCGTGCGCGGGCCGGACGAGGAGACTCCATGAGCGACGACCAAGGGCCGATCCAAAGGAAGAGCAAGCGGCCGCGGAAGGCCGGACGCGGACCGCGCGGTCTGGGCGGGTTCTTCCTCCGCGGCCTGATCACGCTGCTGCCCGTCGTCCTGACGCTCGTCGTCTTCGGGCTCCTGTTCCAGATGATCGACCGGTACGTCACCGGTCCGATCAACGACGTCATCTACTGGTCGCTCGAACGCAACGCGGTCGGCTGGCAAGCGCTCGAGAAGCTCGGCATCGATCCGCTCGCGCGCGACTACGTGCAGGAAGATCTCCTGCCCGCCGACCTGCGCGAGATGGCGAAGCAGCGCGGACTCGGCGACAAGTACGTGCAGGAACAGATCGCGGGCTATCGCGAGGGGTACCTCGACGTCGTGCGCGACCTCGACAAGCTCGCGATCCACTCGAGCAAGTTGCGCACGGACGTCGCGCGCGTCGTGCATCCGATCTTCGGCATCCTGAGCTCGTTGCTCGTCGTGCTCTGGCTCGGTTGGCTCGTCGGAAGCTTTGTCGGACGCAGGCTCGTCGCGCGGCTCGACAAGACGATGCACCTGATCCCGATCGTCAAGTCGGTCTACCCCTACAGCAAACAGCTGGTCGAGTTCTTCTTCGCCGAGAAGAAGCTCGAGTTCGACTCGGTCGTTTGCGTTCCCTATCCGAGCCCGGGACTTTGGTCGCTCGGCTTCGTCACCGGCAACTCGATCCGGTCGCTGCGCGAACAGACGTCGAAGGAGTACATCACGTGCTTCGTTCCGTCGTCGCCGATGCCGATGACGGGCTACACGATCTTCGTCGAGGCGAGCCGCGTGATCCCGCTTTCCATCAGCGTCGACGAAGCGCTGCGCGTTACGATGACCGGTGGCGTCATCGTTCCGCCGAGCGAACTCGTCAAGGACGGGGGCGAGTTCGTCCTGCCGAAGGCGCCGCTGATGAACGTGGATCCGCTCGACTCCGAGCGCGACGCGGACGACTCCGATCAAGACGACGACTGAACCGAGCGACATGAGCTACGCCGACCGACTCGACGGCGCGTTGGAAGAAGTCCGCAACCCGTGCCTGGTGGGCATCGACCCGCACCTGGATCTCCTGCCCGACGAGTTCGCGGTCGCGCGCGACGAGAACGCACCGCGCGCCGAGCGCGCCGACGCCGTCGAACGCTTCTGCATCGAGCTCCTCGACCTGGTCGCCGAACGCGTCGCCGTCGTCAAACCGCAGTCCGCGTTCTTCGAAGTGCTCGGGGCCGACGGCGTGCGCGCGTTCGAGCACGTCGTCGCACACGCGCGCTCGCGCGGCCTGCTCGTCATCGGCGACGTGAAGCGCAGCGACATCGCCAGCACCGCGGCGGCGTACGCGAAGTCCTTCCTGAACGCCGGCGACGCGAGCTGCGACGCGATCACGATCAATCCCTACCTCGGCGCGGACACGCTCGAGCCGTTCCTCGACGCGTGCCGCGACACGGGCGCGGGCGTCTATGTGTTGGTGCGCACCTCGAACCCCGGCAGCGGCTCGTTCCAACTGCACGGGACACCGCCGCTGTGGAGAACGATCGCGCAGGTCGTCGACGAGCGCGGCCGTGAGTTCGTCGGCGAGCGCGGCTTCTCCGCGGTCGGCGCGGTCGTCGGCGCGACCCATCCGAAGGAGCTCGCCGAGCTGCGCGCCGCGATGCCGCGCACGCCCTTCCTCTTGCCCGGTTACGGCGCGCAAGGGGCGGGAGCGAGCGACATCGTCGCGGCCTTCACGGACGAGCGTCACCGCTGGCGCGGCGGACTCGTGAACTCCTCGCGCGGCATCGCCTTCGCGTGGCGCAAGGCCGCGCCGGGAACGTCGTGGAAAGATGCGTCGAGCCGCGCGCTCGACGCGATGATCACCGACCTGCAAGGCGCCCTCGGCATTCCCGCGAACTGATCCCTCGCATGACGCGCATCTCGCTGCAGCATCTGCCCGCCGACGTGTTCGGGTTGCCGGATTGGGCGCGCGTCGCGCTCGCGCATCGGCCGCAACCGAAGACGCTCGCCGGTGTGACGCTGCCGGCGACGATCGACGACGTTCCGCGACTCGACGCCGCGACGTTCGACGACGACGATCGCAAGGAGATCGCGGCGCTGCTCGAAGCGAACCTCGCACCGTTCGAGCCGCACGTGAAGGTCGTCGAATCCGTGCGCGCGCTCCGGCATCCCGAAGCGGCGATCGTGTTCGCCGGTCAGCAACCCGGCTTCCTCGGCGGTCCGCTCTACAACATCTACAAGGCGCTGCACGCCATCCGCCTCGCGCGCGCGCTGTCGGAAGCGTGGGGAACGCCGGTCGTGCCCGCGTTCTGGAACCACGCCGACGACCACGACATCGGCGAAGTGCATCACCTGTGGCTGCGCGACTCGAACCTCGATCTGCGCAAGGTCGGGCTCGCGGGTGTGTCGTCCGGACGAGCGCCGCTCTACGAAGTGCGCTACGACGCCGAGGAGAATCGGCTCGGCGCGACGCTCGAGTTGCTCGAGCAGAACCTGTGGCGCAGCGACGAGCGCGCAGGAGCGATCGAGCTCTTCATGCCGCGCGATGGCGAGACATTCTCCGGTTCGTTCTCGCGCGTCATGCTCGAGCTCTTCGGCGCGCACGGTCTCGTCGTCGTCGAGCCACAGTGGATTCGGCCGCGCATGTCGCGTTCGCTCGCGAGCATCGTCACGTGCGACGTGCGCGAGTCCTTGCGCGCCGGCTCCGAGCGACTGCGCGAGCTCGGTCGCGAGCCCGCGATCGATCCCGAGACCGCGGCGATCGTGTTCCACCTCGCGGACGGCAAGCGCAACGCGCTGCGCTTCGCCGACGGCGGCTTCTCGTACGACGGTGAGGCGGGATCGCGCACGCCCACCGAGCTCGCGGCCGAGATCGTGCAAGCGCCGTTCGACTGGTCGCCCGGCGCGCTGCTGCGTCCGCTCGTGCAAGACCACGCCTTGCCGACCGTCGCGTACGTCGGCGGCTGGGGCGAGCTCGCGTATCACACGCAGCTCGTTCCGTTGCGCGAGCGCGCGAATGTCGCGCGCACCGCGTTCGTTCCGCGCCTCTCCGCGACGATCGTCGAACCGTCGACGCGCGCGTCGCTCGAGAAGGTCGGCACCGACGTGCGCGGCGTTTTGGCCGCACGCGGCAAGGTCGAGGACGAAGCGTCGAGCGCGCCCGTCGACTCGAAGATCGCCGCACGCCTGCGCGCGATCGCCGAGGACGCGCGCGCGGCCTTGCTCGCCGCGCGCCCCGAACTCGTCGCCGTCGACAAGGGACTCGGGCAACAGCTCAAGAAGGTCGCGAGCCAGGTCACGGGTCTCGTCGACCGACTCGCCGAGCGCGCCGAGCGCAGCGAGCAGAACGCCTCGGGAACGAGCCGGCGCCACGTGCGCCGCATCGCGACGGACCTCTATCCGCGCGACAAACCGCAGGAGCGCGTGATCGGGATGCTCGAACTCGTTTCGCGCTACGGTCGCGCGTGGATCGACGCGCTCGGCGATGAGATCGAACCGCTCCCCACCGAACACCTCGTCGTTCAACTCGAAGAAGGAGACGCATCGTGAAACTCGACGCCCTCGTCATTGGCGCCCACCCGGACGATGCAGAAATCTCGGTCGGCGGAACGATCCTGCGCATGATCGACGCGGGCCGAACGGTCGGTGTGCTCGACCTCACGCGCGGCGAGATGGGAACGCGCGGCACGGCCGAGGATCGCGATCGCGAAACGCAGCGCGCCTCGGAGTTGCTCGGGCTCCACTACCGAGGCAACGTCGGTTTGCCCGACGGTCGCGTGGAAGCGAACGTCGAGGCGCGCGAAGCGGTGGCGCGCATCCTGCGCGAGACGCAACCCGACTTCGTCCTCGCGCACCACGAGCACGACCTGCACCCCGACCACTCCGCGTGCGGGCGCATCGCGAAGGAGGCCTGGTACCTCTCGGGCCTCAAGCGACTCGCCGAGCTCGACGGCGGTCCGCCCGCCAAGCGCCCGGCGCGCCTCGCGCACTTCATGGGGCACATCGCCTTCGAGCCGACCGTGGTCGTCGACGTCGACGCGGTGTGGGAGCGCAAGCTCGAGGTCATCCGCGCCTACACTTCGCAGATCCAAGCGGCCGCTCCCGACGATCGCGGCGAGCACTTCCTGTTCGGCGCCGACATCCTGCAGCGCGCCGAAACGAAAGCGCGTTTCTTCGGCGAGAAGATCGGCGTGCGCTACGGCGAGCCGCTCTGGCAAGAGGGCCCGCTCGCGACCACCGACCCGACGCGCTAGCCCGGGTTCTTCATGAGGCTTTGCCGACATCGACGCGGATGCGCGTCAGATCAGCGCTTCGCGACCGAAGCGCGTGGAGGCGACCTGGACGGGTCGTCGAACCCGGTGAGGGAGGGAAGTGCTGAGATGGCGCGTAGCTGCGTCGATCTCGGTGAAGGCTCATGAAGGATCCGGGCTAGCCCGATCGGGTTTCGTAGGCAGGTGTGACCGGCCGCGTGCCGCGCCCCTACCAGGCACCTGGTCCTTCGCCGGGGGGAAAGCGGCCTCTTCTTCAACCGCGGACACCCTGGGGGAGGGCTGAACCCCTGCGAACCCTCGGGTTTCGGTCGCGGACTCGATCTCCCTCGCTGCCCGACCGACGTCGTGTCGCTCCGGCGCCACGCGCGCAGGGGTTCCCTTCGTTTCGCTCGGCGCGTCCTCGGCGCGCCCACCGGCAACCTGTGGATAACCTGTGGAGCCACGCGGCTCGCGCTGTGGATCGGACTCGGAAAAGAGCCGCAAACGAGGCGCACGCGTGTTGAGAGGCATGTCGAACGCTCGACCCCCCGAAGTCGCCGCGGTGGAAAACGTGCGCGTGTTCGTTCGTGGGGAATCGGGCAACCACGCTACAATGCGCCGCCATGCGCACGATCGCGCTCATCAACCAAAAGGGTGGCGTCGGGAAGACGACGACCGCCGCCAACCTGGGCGCGGCGCTCGCGGAAGCAGGCCGGCGCGTCGTGCTCGTCGACCTGGATCCCCAGGGCAACCTGACGCTGCACCTCGGGGTGCAACTCGACGGCGTCGGTGCGGCGACGAGCTATCGCGTGCTCGTCGGCGAGGCGCCCTTCGCCGACGCCGTGTACCCGACCGGCGTCGAGCGCCTGTCGATCGTGCCGACCGACATCGACCTTTCGGGGGCCGAGCTCGAGCTGGCGAGCGCCTTCGGGCGCGAGACGCTCCTGCGCGACGCGGTCAAGAAGTGGGTCGACGCGCACCAGGAAGCGCACGGCGAGGATCCGGCGGACTACCTGATCCTCGATTGTCCACCGAGCCTCGGGCTGCTCGCCGTGAACGGCCTCGCCGCCGTGCGCGAGGTCTTCCTCGCCGTGCAGACCGAGTTCTTCGCGCTGCAGGGCCTGACGAAGCTCATGGACATCGTCGAGCTCGTGAAGAGCCGCCTGCACCCCGAACTCGAGATCACCGGCATCGTGCCGTGCCTGTACGACAGCCGCCTGCGCCTCGCGCGCGAAGTGCTGGCCGAGGTGCGCGAGTTCTTCCCCGGGCTCGTGTTCGCGCAAACGATCGGGACGAACGTGAAGCTGGCCGAGGCGCCGAGCTTCGGGAAGACGATCCTCGAGTACGCGCCGAGCTCCCCCGGGGCGCGCGACTACCGCGGACTCGCGCAGCTCGTGATCGCGCAGGAGCCCCAGGACGAGGCGGCCCCCGCGCCCGAAGCGGACGGTTCGGCCGCAGCGGCGGTCGAAAAGCCCCGCGTCGACGCGCCCGCCACCGCGACGAACGGCGAGCTGCAACCCGCCCCGCGCCGCGCGCCCGCCGACGCCTGAGCCGCGGCGCACGCGAGCGCCGCCTCTCCCCATGGACCCCCGACTCTCCATCGGCATCCTCTGCCACCCGACCTACGGCGGCTCGGGCGTCGTGGCGAGCGAGCTGGCCCTGTCGCTCGCCGAGCGCGGGCACTCGATCCACCTCTTCTCGCACCGTGTGCCGCCGCGCCTCGCGCGCTCGCCGGGGCCGGTCGAGGTCCACGTGTCCCAGGGCTTGCCCTACCCGCTCTTCTCGGCCACGCCGCACGACCTCGCGATCACGTCGGCCATCCTGAGCGTCCACCGGGCGGTCGGGCTCGACGTGCTGCACGCCCACTACGCCCTGCCGCACGCGCTCTCGGCCCTCGTGGCGCGCTCCGCGGCGGAGACGGACCACACGCGCAAGGCGCCGCGCGTCGTCACCACGCTGCACGGCACGGACATCACGATCGTCGGCAGCGACCCGTCCTACGCGCCCCTGACCCAGTGGCTGATCTCGGCCAGCGACGCCGCCACGGCCGTTTCGCAGTCACTGGCGCGCGACACCGAGCGCCACTTCTGCATCCAAACCGGCACCGGGTGCGCGATCGAGGTCATCCCCAACTTCGTCGACACCGAGCTCTTCCACCCCGGCGCGGGCGGGCGTCCCGAGGGCGATCGGCCGCCGCTCGCGGTCCACGTGTCGAACTTCCGCGCGGTCAAGCGGGTGCCGTGGCTCATCGAGGCCTTCGCCAAGGCCACCGCAGGCACCTCCGCCCAGCTCACCCTCGTCGGAGACGGGCCCGACCACGCCGCGAGCGTGCGGCGCGCCGGCGAGCTCGGCCTCTCGGACCGCGTGCGCTTCCTCGGCATGCGCGACGCGCTGCCCGAGCTGCTCGCGCCGGCCGACGTGTTCCTGCTCGCCAGCAGCGAGGAATCGTTCGGGCTGTCGGCGCTCGAGGCGATGTCCTGCGGCGTCCCGGTCGTCGCCACCGCGGTCGGCGGCGTGCCCGAGGTCATCGAGTCCGGCAAGACCGGCTGGCTCGCGCCGGCCGACGACCAGGACGCGTTCGCCGACCTCGTGCGCGGTGCGCTTTCGAACCGCGACGCAGCGCGTGCCATGGGGGAGCGTGCGCGCGCGGATGTCGAGC
This sequence comes from Planctomycetota bacterium, assembly GCA_029259605.1. GTDB lineage: Bacteria > Planctomycetota > UBA1135 > UBA1135 > OFTM281. Next base: position 77,455 of record JAJDEV010000254.1, read on the forward strand.
GCCGCTTCTCGCGCGACGGCGTCGTGTCGCTCTACGAGAACCTGTACCGACGCGTGCTCGCGGCGCACGCCGCGCCGAGCGACGCACGCGCGCTCCGGGCACCGTCCGCGTAGGGGTTTTTCCCTCATGTCGATCTACCTGGATCACAACGCCACGTCACCGTTGCGCGACGACGCGCGCGCGCGCTGGCTCGAGGTCCACGAAACGTTGCGCGGCAACCCGTCGAGCGTGCACGCCGGCGGGCGCGCGGCGCGCGCCATCCTCGACAACGCACGCGAGCAGGTCGCCGCGGCGCTCGGCGCGCACGAAGAGGAGCTCGTCTTCACGTCCGGCGGGACGGAGTCGAACAACCTCGCGCTCATGGGCTCGCGTCCGAAGTGCCTGGCAACGCTCGGCACGGAGCACTCGTCCGTGCTCGAACCGGCGCGCGCGCTCGCACGGGACGGCGCCGAGCTGCGTCTGATCGACGTCGACCGCACGGGCTTGCCGGACCCCGCCAGCCTCGCGCGCGCGCTCCCCGGCTGCGATCTCGTTTCGATCGGCGTCGCGAACAACGAAACGGGCGCGACCCCGGATCTCGAGGCCCTCAGGGCCGATTTCGAGGCCCTCGCGCCGTCCGCAACGCTCCACACCGACGCCGTTCAAGCCCTCGGCCGCATGCCGATCGCGTTCGACGCGTGGGGCGTCAGCCTCGCGTCGTTCTCGGCGCACAAAGTGGGCGGGCCGCCCGGCGTCGGCGTGCTTTGGAAGCGTCGCGGCACGCGCCTCAACGCGCTCTTTCATGGAGGGGGACAGGAGGGCGAGTTGCGGCCCGGCACGGAAGATGCCGCGGGCATCGCGGCCGCGGCAACTGCGATCGAGAGCGCGGTGCGCGAACAGGAAGCGTTCGTCCGCCGAACGGAAGCGGGAACGCGCGCGCTGTGGAGCGAACTCGCGGACGCGATTCCCGGCGTCGAGTTGATCGGGCCCGCGCTCGACGCACGGCGCTTGCCCAACACCTTGTGCGTGCGTCTTCCGCACGCGGACGGCCGGATGCTCGTGACGCGCCTCGACCTCGCCGGCGTCGAGGCGAGTGCGGGTTCCGCGTGCGCGAGCGGATCGCTCGAACCGTCGCACGTGTTGCGCGCGATGGGATACGACGACGACGCGGCGCGCGCAGGTCTTCGGCTCTCCCTCGGACGCACCACGTCGCGTGACGAATGCAAGCGCGCGGCGGCCGTGTTGAAAAATCTGTTCGTCGCGTCGCGCGCAACATGAGTGCACGTCGGGCGGTTGTGCAGAACCTCTAAGAGTTTGCTAAGTCCGTCGTTGACGGTGCGCGACATTCGACGCTGTAATGCGCGCGCTTCGGGGGGGGACGAAAGTCTCGCAGGCGGTGCGAACGCGCGTCACCTGCAACGGCAAGTGCAACGGCTTTGACCGTCGTGACACGCGCCGGTGACCGCACTGCCTCCGCGACGCACACCGCAAGATCATCGACAGAACTTGCCGGCGCACGAGGCTACGAGCGAACCACCCAAATGAGTCATGGCCGCTGATCTCGAACAGCGCGCTCCTCACACCTTGTCCTCGCTCCGTCCGCACCGGGTTCTTTCTGTCGTTCGAGGCCGTTCCGTCTGACCGTATCAGGTCGCCTTTCCGGGCTACCGTTGTCTCTACGCCGACCGTCCCGCGTCTTCCTCGCCGACCCCCGAACCGCCGCCGAACGTCATGGAGAAACGCGCCTTCGCCCCGACCCCCGAGCCGGCACCAACGGGTTCCGCTGCGCGGCATGAGGAGCGAGCTTCGGGACAAGAGGCCGCGCCGCGTGCGACGGCCGACACGGCCGACGCACCCGACGCCGACGCGCTGACCGACGTTTGGCAACGCATCCAGGCCGCGTTGCGCGACTCGATCCGGCGCGAACAGTTCGAGACGTGGTTCCGGCGCACGGCGCTCACCGCGCTCGACGACAAGGTCGTCACGATCGCGGTCCACAACGGCTTCACGCGCGACTGGCTGACGCGCTACTACTTCGACGTCTTGACCGAGACGGTGGCGACCGTGCTCGGCGCGAAACGAACGATCGAGTTCGTCGTCGATCCCGAACGCACGACCGATGCGCGCGTGGGCGAAGCGGGAGCCGACGCCGCCGAAGAAGAACCCGACTACGTCCTGCAACCCGCGCCGCGCGCGAACCCCGGCGTGCTAACCGACACGCGCCGGTCCTCTTCCGGCGGGCGCGGACGCCGCGGAAAGCAGGCGCAGCCGGCCGAACTCCACGTGCGCGGCCTGCTCGAGTCGAGCGACGTCTCGCTCAACCCGACGTACCGCTTCGACAGCTACGTCGTCGGACCGTGCAACCGCTTCGCGCACGCGGCGTCGGTCGGCGTCGCGGAGAACCCGGGCAAGATCTACAACCCGTTGTTCCTGCACGGCAGCGTGGGGCTCGGCAAGACGCACCTGTTGCAGAGCCTGTGCCGCACGATCCTCGAGCGCGACTCGTCGTCCCGCATCCTCTACCTCTCGTGCGAGACGTTCGTGAACCACTTCATCGGGGCGCTCGAGAACGGCGACCTGGCGAAGTTCCGGAACAAGTACCGCAACGTGGACCTGCTCGTCGTCGACGACATCCACCTGCTCGCGAACAAGGAGCGGACGCAGGAAGAGTTCTTCCACACGTTCAACACGCTCTACAACGCGGGCAAGCAGATCGTCCTCTCGTCGGACAGTCCGCCGGTCGAGATCCCGACGCTCCAGGAGCGCCTCGTCTCACGCTTCAAGTGGGGCCTCGTCACCGAGATCGAGCAGCCCTGCTACGAGACGCGCATGGCGATCCTGCTGCGCAAGAGCCGCGAGCGCGGCCGCGAGCTGCCCGAGGACGTCGCCAGCTTCCTGGCCGAGCGCATCGACACGAACATCCGCGAGCTCGAGGGCGCCGTCACCAAGCTCCACGGCTTCGCCGCCCTGTCCGGACAGGACGTGACGCTCCAGCTCGTGCGTCAGTGCCTGCGTGAGCTCTTCTCCACGCGTTCGAACCAGCCCTCGATCGAAGACATCATGGGCATCGTCACCGAGCGCTTCGGTGTGAAGCTGGCGGACCTGCAGTCCCGTCGACGCACGAACGCGATCGCCTACCCGCGCCAGATCGGGATGTACCTGGCGCGACGCATCACGCAGATGTCCCTGGCCGAGATCGGCGGCTACTTCGGGGGTCGCGACCACTCGACGGTCCTCCACGCCGTGCGCAAGATCACGCGCATGTCCAAGGAAGATCCGGGCTGCCAGTCGCTCCTGGCCGAGCTCGGATTCGAGCTGCAGGGCAATCCGCCCCTCTGAGCTTCGGGCTCGGCTCAGCGGTCCGATCGGCGCCGGGGAACCACCGTCCGATCGAGCGTCAGAAGGCGTGATTGGAGACGTCCGGGAGCGTGCCCGCACCCCCGTTTCTTGGTACGATCTCCGCCGTGTCCGGGGCCCTGCGAATCGGCCGGAAACGCGGCCGTTCGACGGCTACCCGCCGATTCTGACCGTCCCCGGAGCGCCCTCCGAACGCCGCGTTCGGACTCGGATCCAATTCACAACTCTACACACACACGTCTGGAAAGCATCGATGCAGCGGGGGAGTGAACTTGGACGATTGGGGGAGCGATTGTGCAAAGCACACCATCTATCCACGCTCGTCCACGCACCCGCTCGGACATCGCGAACGCCTCTCTGGAAACCTGCGGACAACCTCCCCTCGGGTGTCGTCTTCTCCACGACGTGAACGCCTCGATCCCCACACCCATCGTGCGACCTAACTCCGTTTGCAGCGGCGCGTTTGCGTCAGTCGCTTTCCGAGTTGTCCACGTTTCGAACCCCCCTCTATTAAGAAGACTACTTAAATCTTCTTTAGAGATGAACATCCAGAACAGCAACCGGCCGGAGTGCGCCCGATGAAGGTTCTCTGTGAACGTGAGAAGCTGCGCGAAGGACTGACCGTCGCCACCAGCGTGATCCCGATGAAGAGCACTCGACCCGCGGTCGAGAACGTCTACCTCGTCGCGACCGACGACGCGCTCGAGCTCGTCGGTACAGACCTCGACGTCGCCGTTCGGTTCCGCATCGAAGACGTGAAAGTCGAAGAACCGGGAACAGCACTCATCCCGGCGCGCGTCGCGGCGGACTTCGTGCGCGACCTCGCGGGGGACACGGTCACGCTCCGGACCAAGGGCGACAATCTCCTGATCGAGAGCGGCGACGACTGCTGCGAGCTGACCACGATCGATCCCGACGAGTACCCGGTCGTCGCGCGCTTCGAGGAGTCGGACTCGGTGCGTGTCATGGCCGCTACGCTGACCCGACTCGTTTCGCGAACGAGCTTCGCGGCGGCGCGCGAGGCGGGCCGCTACGCGATGCACGGGATCCTGACCCAGACCGAGGGGGACGAGCTCAAGATGATCGCCACGGACGGTCGCCGTCTGGCGATGGCGTCGGCGGCGCTCGAGGACGCGGACGCGGGCTCCAAGTCCGCGATCGTTCCCACGAAGGGCATGCAGCTCTTCTGCCGCGTGATGGACGACCCGACCGAACTCGTGGCGGTCCACTTCGGCGAGAGTCAGTTCTGCCTCAAGACGACCAAGGCCGAGGTCTTCGCGCGCCTGATCGACGGCGAGTTCCCGCGCTACAGCGCGGTGATTCCGCCCTCGACGGAGAACCGGCTCGAGGCGGACGCCACGACGCTGACGCAGAAGCTCAAGCTGGTCGCCAACGTGACGAGCTCGGACACGCGCGCGGTGCGTCTCTCGATGGAGAAAGGCGCGCTGACGATCTTCGGTCGCTCCGCGTCGACCGGCGAGGCCACGGCGCACATGCCGGTGGACTTCGACGGCAAGCCCGGGACGATCGCGTTCAACCCGGACTACCTGATCGACGGGCTGAAGAACTGCGAGAGCGACACGGTGCGCCTCGAGTTCAACGAGAAGACGAGTCCGGGCAAATTCACGCTCGGCGAGAACTACGTGTACATCGTGATGCCGATCACGATCGACGCCTGAGTCGTCGAGGACTCGTACGCGTGGAACCCAGGAAGAAGCGCGGCCCGAGTCCGATCGACGAGTTGATCAAGAGTTTCGTTCGCGACCACGGACTTCGTTCCGGCGGGGGATACACCCAAGTGTTCCGGGCCTGGAACGAAGCGCTGCCCGCGCCGCTTCGACCACACGCGCAGCCGGTTCGATTTCGAGGAGGGGAGCTGACCGTCGAGGTCGACTCCGCGACGCACATGCAAGAGCTGAAGAACTTCACCGGCGAGAGCTACCGCAAGAAAGCGAACGATCGATTGGGCAAGGACACGATCCGCCGAGTCGGTTTCAAGCTGAGAGGCTGACGAATGAGTGCAGAGACGGAAGAGACGATCGAGACGAAGAAGCCGGGCAGCTACGGCGCGGACGCAATTCAGATCCTCGAGGGACTGGAGGCGGTGCGCGTGCGTCCGGCGATGTACATCGGCGACACCGATGTGCGCGGCCTGCACCACCTGATCTGGGAGGTCGTGGACAACTCGATCGACGAAGCGCTCGCCGGCTACGCATCGATCATCAACGTCAAGATCGGCGTCGACGGTTCGATCGAAGTCGCCGACGACGGTCGCGGCATTCCGGTCGACATCCACAAGCAAGAGGGCATCCCCGCGGTCGAGGTCGTGCTCACGCGCATCCACGCCGGCGGCAAGTTCGACAAGGACAGCTACAAGGTCTCCGGCGGTCTGCACGGCGTCGGTGTGTCGTGCGTGAACGCGCTCTCGGAGTGGCTCGAGGTCAGCGTCCGGCGCGATGGCAAGGTGCACGAGATGCGCTTCGAGCGCGGCGTGCCGCAGGGCGGTCTGAACGTCACCGGCGACTCCGATGTCACGGGCACGACGGTGCGCTTCTTTCCCGACTCCAAGATCTTCACGACCACGGAGTACGAGTACGAGATCATCAGCAAGCGCATGCGCGAGACGGCGTACCTGATGGGGTCACGCGGTGTCGCGATCAACCTCGAGGACGAACGCACCGGTCAGTCCGAGTCGTTCTCCTACCCCGAGGGTTTGCGCACGTTCGTCGCGCACATCAACAAGAACAAGGACGCGCTCCACAGCGACGTCATCCACTTCATCAAGACCGTGCCGTCGACGGAGAACCCCGCCTCCGAGTACGTCATCGAGTGCGCGCTGCAATACACCGACGGCTACCAAGAGACCGTCCTCACGTTCGCGAACAACATCAACACGCACGGAGGTGGAACGCACCTCGCCGGCTTCCGGTCGGCCGTGACGCGGACGATGAACAACTACATCAAGCAAGGGAAGCTGGTCAAAGAAGGCAAGACCGCACCGAGCGGTGATGACTTCCGCGAAGGCTTGAGCGCCGTCCTTTCGCTCGCCGTTCCCGAGCCGCAGTTCGAGGGTCAGACGAAGGACAAGCTCGGCAACCGCGAAGCGCAAGGCCTGGTCGAGTCGGTCGTCGCCGAGTGTCTGTCGACGTACCTCGAGGAGAATCCGGCGCAGGCGAAGTCGATCGTCCAGAAGGCGATCAACGCGCAGCAAGCGCGTGAAGCGGCGCGCAAGGCGCGCGACCTCGTGCGACGCAAGTCCGCGCTCGCCAGCGGCGCGATGCCGGGCAAGTTGGCCGACTGCCAGAGCAAGGACTTCGAAGAGTCCGAGGTCTTCCTGGTCGAGGGTGACTCCGCCGGTGGCTCCGCGAAGGAAGGGCGCAACCGGCGCTTCCAGGCGATCCTCCCGCTGAAGGGCAAGATCCTCAACGTCGAGAAGGCGCGCCTCGACAAGATGCTCGGCCACTCCGAGATCCAGACGATCATCTCCGCGCTCGGTTGTGGCATCGCCGAAGAGTTCGACCTGTCGAAGCTGCGCTACGGCAAGACGATCATCATGACGGACGCCGACGTCGACGGATCGCACATCCGCACGTTGCTCCTGACGTTCTTCTTCCGCCACATGCGTCCGATCATCGAGAACGGGCGCCTCTTCATCGCGCAGCCGCCGCTCTACAAGGTCAAGACGAAGAAGCTCTCGCGCTATCTGAACTCGGACGCCGAGCTGCGCGAGTTCCTCGTCGAGCACGGACTCGGAAGCTTGGAGATCGAGCAGCTCGACGACTCCGGCGTACCCGATGGTCACCAGTGGGACGGCGTGTCCGTGCGCCAACTCGCGGACGACCTGCGTCAACTCGAGGACCTCGCCGAGAACCTGCTGCCGGCATGGACCGGAGCGGATCCGTCGGACGTGCTCGACTCCTGGGACGGAACGGCGATCCCGGAGCACTGGGCGCAACTCGAAGGCGTCGATCACTACTTCGAGACGGGCACGAAGTTGCGCGAGTTCCTCGAGCTGCAGAAGGCGACGCTCAACGACGGACGCGAGCTGCTCATCCACAGCGGACCGGAGAGTCAAGTGGCGCGCGATGGCGCCGACGTTCTGACCTGCCATCTGTCACGCCGTGCGGATCTCGAGCGCGTGCTCAGGTCGATCGAGGAGAAGGGCCTGAAGTTCCGCGGCGGCGGTTCTTGGGAAGTGCGCTCGAGCAAGGGCAAGGAGAGCGTGAAGGGTCTGCTCGAACTCGGCGCTGCGGTGCGCGGTTGCGCATCGGCCGAGGTGGACGTCCAGCGCTACAAGGGTCTCGGCGAGATGAACCCCGACCAGCTCTGGGAGTCGACCATGGACCCCGAGACGCGCAGCATGTTCCAGGTCAAGCTCGAGGACGACCTGCGCGCGGACGAGATCTTCTCGATCCTGATGAGCACCAGCGTCGAGGCGCGTCGAGAGTACATCGAGCGCCACGCGCTCGAAGCCACGAACCTCGACGTCTAGTCTCACCACGGCCCGCGAGGACGGGGAAAGGAACGCACGCCGTCGTTCGGGCCGGGCGAATTCCCGCCGGCGGACGGCTCCGTTGCCGCAACTGCCGCAACTGCCGCGGCGCCAATCGGTTGCGAGCGCGGCTGGGCGCTCGGTGCGGTCCCGATGTCGGGGCCGACCCCGGGACTTCCGGCGGCTTTGGGTCGAGCCGAAACGACCGGTTGGCCGATAGCCAGCGAGTTCCCGGAGCCCTGCAACCCGTTCTCGTCACGCGGTCGTCGCGTGTCGACGACCGAGGAGAAGATCACCTGTGAAGACGCCCAACCTCGACTACACGCGCCTTGCCGACCACTTGGTCGACGTCGGAATCGTCGATCGCGCGACGATCCAGCACGTGCTGCAACAGTGTGTTTCGACGGGAGCGCTCTTCCCCGAGTTGCTGGTGAGCGAGGGCCTGATCAGCGACTGGGAGGTCTCGCGCGTGTGCGCCGAGCTCTTCCACCTGCCGTACCTGCCGGTCACCAACTACGAGCCGTCGCCCGACGCGGCGGAGGGTCTCGACCCCGACTACCTGCGCCAGTACGCGCTCGTTCCGCTCGACCGCTTCGGCGACCTGCTCACTCTCTCGATTCCCGGTGTCGTCCCGACGTCGGTGATCGACAACCTGAAGGGCAACACGAGCCTCAGCATCCAGCCGGTCGTCGGGTCGGTCGAAACGAACCGCCGCTGGCTCAACGAACACATGGCGGGGTCCGGGACGACGCTCGAAGCGTTCGGTGCCGCGCTGCCCGATGACGACTCGTCGTGGACCAACCTGTTCGACGACGCGGACAACGCGGTCAAGCTCGACCTGGGCGGGGGAGACGACCTCGGCGACGGCGCGCTCGACCTCGAGGGGCTCGACACGAATGACTTCGCCGACGTGATCGAAGTGGATTCGGCCGAGGCGGAATCGGCTGAGGTCGATGCGGGCGAGATCGACTTGGACAGCGGGCTCGACGGGCTCGACAGCGCGCTCGACGCGTTGTCCGGCGACTAGCAGCCCGTGGTGAAACTCACGCCACCCTCGAAGGGCGCTGGATCCGCGCTGCCTGCGTTCCGCTTCCTCCGAGGTTCCACCAACACGCGTCGTCAGCGCGCCTTGCCAGCACGGATCCATCACCCTCCGACGATGGCGTGAGTTTTACCACGGGCTGCTAGCCCCAGAGCCGAGGGAGCAGCCAAGCGGCTCGGTTGTGGCTTGTGCAGTGCCGCGTCATGAATCGACGGGCTAGCAGACTGTGGCAGAAGTCATTCACCCGCAGAACGCCGTCCTCCACTCCGACTTGGCCCCCGAAAGCCTCGCCGAATCCACCGATTCGCCTACGTTTCCGGAGACCAACCCGGAGCGGATGCCGACGCTCTGCGGGCGAAGCACTTTCGCCACAGCCTGCTAGGAGTCGAGCGCGATCACACGCTCGTTCAGCCGCTCGGCGAGCGACCTCAGCGCGGCCAGGCGTGACCGCTCGAGCAGGCGCCGCTCGGTCTGCGAGATCATGAACGCGGGGGTTCGGTCCTTCATGGACGCCTCGCCCGACGCGGACAGGTAGAGGTACTCGTTGCGCGTGTCGAAGAGCAGCCCTTCCATGACCGTCGCGGCGTGGACGCGATGCGCGTCGAAGATCATCGCGCCGACGAGCGTCAGATCGAGGACGGCCCACGGCGTGAACTCGCTGTACGCGGCGCTGTTCGACTGGATCACGAGCACGGCGTCCGCGCGTTCGCGCGCGGCGGCGACGCGAACGCGCTCGAGATAGGTCGAGCCCTCGCGCAGGTCGGCGTCCGCAACGCCCGGGACGACGAGCGAGTACGGCAGGATGACGAGATCGACCAGCCAACCGCGCTCGCGGAAGCGCTCGTTCCACGCCTGGATCACCTCGCGTTCCTTCGAGGTCCACACGTCCGCCGACCCGCTCCCTGTGCCGCCCTGTCCCGTGTAGAAGTTGAACTGCGATGAGACGACCTCGCGCGGCGGCGCGATCGCGAGCCGGAACGGACGCGGCAGTTCGGCTTGCAGCCCCGCGATCTCTTCGACGGTGCGATCGGTGAAGGTGAGCGACTCCCGGTCGAGCCCCTGGCGTAGCTCGTCCATGGAGACCGGCGACGAACCGAGGGATGCGCAGCTCGAAACGAGCGTGGTGAGGGCGATCAGGTTCCGTAGGGCGAGTTTCATCGTGCGACCTTTCGTGGTTGCGCCGCGCGCGAATCGCGCGGCTTCGGTCGGGTGAAGGTCGGCGTCGCCCCCGAAGGTTCACTCGACCTGCGAGAAACCGCGGGGACTGGTGCGGTCCGCGCGCGAATCGCATGCTGCGAGCGCTGTGTCGACGACCGAGACCATGGCGGAACGCGATCGGCGGCTCGTGGCAGCCGCGAACGCCGGCAGCTTCGACGCCTTCGACGAGCTCTACGGCCTGTACCGTCGTTGGGCGTTCGGGCTCGCGTTGCGCTTCACCGGGCACACCGACGATGCGGACGACATCGTGCAGGAGGCGTTCACGTACGTGATCGGCAAACTGCCGCGGCTCGAGCTCGCGGGGCGCCTCTCGACGCTGCTCTATCCGGTCATCAAGCACGCCGCACGCGCGGCGCGGGACCGGCGCGGGCGACACCAGGGCGAGGGCGACGCGATGCTCGAGTCCCTCGCCGGCGCCGTGACGCCGACGGCAGAGCCGGGGAGCCGGGAGCGCGAGGAGCTGACGCAAGTCCTCGCCGCGCTTCCGGAGGGTCAGCTCGAGGTGCTCCTCATGCGCGCGCTCGACGAGCTCTCGTTGGCCGAGATCGCCACCGCGCTCGACATCCCCGTCGGCACGGTGAAGTCGCGCCTGCACTTGGCGCTCGCGACGCTGCGCGAAGACGCGCGCACGCGCAGCTACTTCGAACCCGCGGGTTTCGAGCAGAATCGATGAACCCCAGTCCACGCCAGGAGCCTTCAACCTTCGAGGCATCCCCATGACGACTTCGCCGGACCCGCCCACCGACATTCCGACGCCCCTGGCGCGCGCGTTGCGCGAAGCCGGCGGCGAGTCGCGCGGCCCGTCGGCGCGCGTGGACGACGCGATCCGCGCCGCGGCGCGCGCCCGGATCGCGCCCGCTCCGACGCGGCGGCGCGGCGCGGTGTTCGGCTTCGTCGCCGTCGCCGCGGCGGCCGCGCTCGTGCTCTACCTCTCCATCCGCGGCGGCGAGCGATTGCGTGCGGACTTCGACGGGAACGGAGGCGTGGATGTGCGCGATGCGTTCCTGCTCGCGCGCGCGCTGCGCGATGGCGAACGCCCGGCGCCGGAGTGGGACGTCAACGCGGATGGTCGCGTGGACGACGCCGACGTGGACTTCGTGATGAGCGAGGCGACGCAGCTGTGAGCGCGATCCGCGTCGCCGGTTGGATACTCGGCCTCGCCCTCGCGGCGAGCTCGTTGGCCCGCGTGCCCGACGCGAAGCAGGCGCAGGGCGAACCGTCGTTCGTGGCGCTCGACGTGTTCGTCGACGTCGGCGAGCACGCGCTCGCGGCGTGGCAGCTCGAGGTGCGCGACGCGGCGGGCGCCGCCAAGCTGAGCGGCGTCGAGGGCGGCGCGCACCCGGCGTTCGCCGAGCCGGCGCGCTTCGATCCGCGCGCGGTGAACGGAGGCCGCGTCGTCCTCGCCGCGTTCCAGACCGGCGCCGAGTTGCCGCACGGACGAACACGCGTCGCGACCTTGCACTTCGCCGTCGACGCCGGCGCGACGCCTCGCTTCGAAGTCGAGCTCGGCGCCGCCGTCGGCCGGAACGGAGAGACCCTCGCAGCGACGGCGGAGATCGACTCATGATGCGAACCATCCATCGCCCCGCGGCGTTCCTCGGCGCGCTGCTCCTGACGGGCTGCGCGGCCGTGCCCCATTCGATCGACCCGCGGCCGAGCGGCGAGCTCGAGAGTTGGTCGTCCGCCGAGGGAGGCATCGCGAACGGCTACGACGAGCTCTGGATCGTCGCCGCCGAACACGGCGCGGCGGAGGCTTCGGGCCCGGAGCTCGCTTCGGTCGGCGACGACGTGCGGGCGACGCTCCTCGCGCTCGACATCGACGCGCGCGTCCTTGGCCGCGTCGCGCGCATTCGCTTGCGGCAATCGTTCGCACCGATCGCCTCACCGCCAATCGGTCTCGAGTACACGATCGCGTTGCCCGTTGACGCGGCCGTGACCGACTTCGTCGTGCGGATCGGCGAGCGGCGTATCCGCGGCGTCGTTCGCGAACGCGACGAGGCGGCGCGCATGTACGCGTCCGCGCGCCGGCAGGGCTTGCTCGCGACGCTGCTCACGCGCGACGCGTCCGGCGCGTTCCGACAGCGGCTGAGCGCGGGCGCGATCGGCGCGGCGCGCGACGGCCTCGCGATCGATCTCGAGTACCTGCAGGGCGTGCGCTTCGACGGTGAGACGTGCTCGTTGCCGTTGCCGGCGACGCGTCAGCCAGGTGCGAGCACGACCGCGTGCATCGAGATCGAAGCGGGTGTCGAGCTGACGGAACCACGGTGCGTCGGGTTCGGCGCGGCGATCACGGCGCGTCCGACAACGACCAGCGCGGTGCTCACGCTGCAGAACTCCGGAGGCGGAGGCTCCGGGCTGGACGCACCCATCGCGCGCTGGCGTGTCGCCGACGATCGCCCGTCGGTGGCGGTGTTCGTGCACCGCGACCCGGTGACGCGTGAGGCGTACTTCCTGCTGTCGACCGTCGCCGCCTCCGACCTCACGATCGACTGGGGAACGAGCGCGCCGGTCGAAGTCGTGGTCGCCGGAACGTCCCCCGCGCAGCGCGTTCTGTGCGGTCGACTGCGCGGCGACGCGCGCGCCATCCGGCTGCGCTCCGACGACGGAGGAAGCGTCGTGGCGGCGTCGATCGTGGAGACGCCGGACATCGCCGTGCGCCTCGCCTGGGCCGCGACTTCGCTCGCGGAACGCTACCGCCGCATGGAGGACTGCGACGATGCGCCCGAACTCGAGCGCCTGGGTGCGGAGGCGCGTGACTTCGCGCTGTCACACGGACTCGTCTCGTTCCTGACGTCGTTCGTGCTCGTCGACGCGCGCTCGAACGCGTCGGAGTTCCGCGAGTGAGTTCGCAGGCCGTGGTGGAAGTCACGGCGTCCTCGAAGGGAGATGAGTTCGTGCTGGCAAGGCGCGGTGACGACGCGTACTCGCTGGAACCTCGGAGGAGGCGCAACGCATCCCTCACCCTCCGACGATGGCGTGAGTTTCACCACGGGCTGCTAGGGCTCGAGGCGGTCGACCGGGCCGCTCGCGTCCCCGTCCGCGTCGTGCTTGCCGGCTTCGCGCACCGCGTCCGTTGCGTGCGGCGAGGCTTCTGTCTCGGGCGGGCTGGAAGGCGCGGCGTCGTCCTTCGGCGCTTGCTCGAGCACCTGCGCGGACGTCTCGCGCGCGTGCGTCAGTCCGGGGGGCGGCTCGAGCGAATCAGGCAGGCTCGCGCGCCGCGAAGCGTCTTGCACGTTGCGCTGGATTTCGCGCAGCTCGCGATCGATCCCCGACTCGCGTCGCATCTGATTCAGGGACTCGCGTGCCTTGTGGAACTGTCCGTAAGCGCGAGCGGCGACCTCGGGCAGGCGGCGACCGAAGATGATCACGGCGATGGCCGCGATCACGAGCACTTCGGGCAAGGCGACGTTTCCGATGAGCGAGAGCACCGAACGATCCTACCTCACCAATTCGTGTATCCGATGCGGCTCGGGCGGAACTGCAAACGCGGGCTCACGCTGAAGTTCACCGAGCTGCCCTCGCCTTCGCGCACCTGGGTCTCGAGCTCGAAGATGATGTCGTGTCCGTAGCGGCGCAGGAGGACGCTGGTCCCGAGGCGCGTCTCGGCGAGGATCGAGAACGACTGACGCGCCTCGAACTCCCATTTCTCCGTCCAGCGATAGAACCCGGCGATCGTCGCCGCGTCGAAGATCTTCACGAACGTGTCGTCGCGGCCGTAGTGGTGGCTGAGCTGCACGCCGGCCTTGTCGGCGAAGCGCGTGCCGATCGAGAAGAGCGAATAGACCACTTCGCTCGCCTCCGAGTCGTAACGCCCGTCGTACCACACGTCGAGCGAGCGACCGAACTGCTTGAAGCGCGCACGGCCGTAGACGGCGAGCGGTAGCCACCCGTCTCGCGCACCGTCCGAACGATCGGAGGCGTGCACACCGCGCAGGTCGAGGTCGAGCGCGGGACCCTCGTCGGTGATCCCGAAGCGCGCGCGCGTTCCGATCTCGAGGAAGTCGCCGAACAGCGTCGTCTCGGCGGCGTCGAAGACATAGGGCGAGCCGTCGAACTCGCTGTCGAGCTCGGTGCGCACTTGGAGGTAGGGCGCGATCTGATCGAGCTCGCCGCCCGGACGTCGGTGCCAGAAGCTCGTCGACAGTCGCGCGCCCGCCTCGGCGACCACGCGCGTCGCGCTGTTCTGATCGGAGGCCTCGTCCCACGCGGTTCCGCGCAAGCTCAGGAACGGGGTCAACTTGAGACCGGCCGCGCCGAGCATGAGCGGCGCTTCGATCGTTTGCGTCGTGTCGACGCGCACGACCTCGCGGTTCTCCGTGCCGTCGGGATAGACGCCGGTGGGAGCGAACGGACCGGTCAGCGTTCCGTCGTTGATGTTGTCTCCGTCGAGGTCGAACAACGACGGGCTACGGCGGCGCAGGTAACCCGCGTTGAGGTCACCGGTGTGAATGATCGAGACGTTGCCGATGCGTGCGATGGGCGCGCGTCCGCGGAAGGCGGAGGCGGACGGCAGCTCCTCGACCGCCGCGCGGAACTCGTCGGTGCGCGTCGAAACCGCGACGTCGGTGAAGAGGTGTCCGTTCGAGCGCTTCCATTGGACGTAGGTCTCGTCGCGCTCGTACTGCACGAACTCCGACTCGAAGAACTCGCTCTGCACGCCCGGATCGCTCTGGTCGCTGTAGGTGACGACGATGCGCTCGTCGCGCCTTGGCCGCGGGTTCGGTGCGGCGTCCCAGTCCGCGCTCGTGCTGCCGAGGAGGACCTCGCCATGTGATCGCAGCCAGAAGCGTTGGTTGTCGCGCTCGGACTCCGGCACGCGGATGTACCCGCGGTCCTCGTCGCTGTCGAAGGCAACGCCCGTGATGAATTCGAACCAGACGCGGCGCGTCGATTTGTAGGTGAGCCCGAGATCGACGAGCGCGCCGCGCGAACCGAGGTACTTCGCGTCGACGTCGTAGCGGGCGTCGTAGGGCCGCTTCTTCTTGGGCTTCTTCTTCGGTTTCGTCGGGAGTGGTGAGGGCGCGCCGCCTTCCGCGTCGGTCGCGGGAGAGGGCGTCGCGTCCGCCTCGTCTTCCTCGTCCTCGTCCCCACCGAACGGCCAGAGCCGGTTGACGAATCGCCCGACGTTGCGCGCGGGGCCGCTGAAGCGGAGTCCGAAGAACTGCCCGACGCGCGCGGTGTTGCCGAAGCTGAGCGACGGGAACTGGGGCACCAGCTCCTCGTCGGTTTCGAAGTCGAGCGGCGGGAGCGGAATCGGGGCCATGCCGTACAGCTCGATGCGGTTGTCGCGCATCGTCACCTGATAACGACCATCGAGTTCGTTCGAGAGCGGCGTCATACGCAGGTCGCCGGTCACGATGCAGACGTGCGGTTCTTCGAAGTCGCACGACGTGAGCGTCGCGTTGTCCGCGCGCAGCGATCCGTCCGCGGAGTGGCGCAACCAGTTGGCGCGCACGCTGAGCGTCTCGACTTCCGTGTTCGACAGGTTGATCGTCGTATCGGCGAACCACCCATGGCCGGACGTCAGGTCGAAGTAGATCGCCTCGGCGGTCGCGACCCGGACGTCGTTCTGGAAGACCTGCACCGGGCCCTCGAAGTACGCCTCCGAGACCACGCCCGCCACGGCGTTGTTCTTGATGAACTCGAAGAACACACCGAGCGGACCGACCGCGTTCTGATCCGCACCCTTGAGCGCGTCGGGCGGCGTGATTTGATTCCCGCTCGTCAGCTGATCGTACCGGCTCCGGTCGAGCCACAGCACGGCCCAGCTCGCGCGCAGCGTGGTCTGCGTGCTGTTGTGACGGAACACGGGTTCCTGCATGAAGAACACGTGTGAGTCGCGGTCGACTCGCATCGTCGTCCAGAGGAAGTCGAGGCTCCAGTCGTCTTCGACCTGCGCTCCGTCCTGTGCCGCACCGGGGCCGGACTGCGCACCGTCTCCTTCGCGCTTGCCCTGTGGCAGCTTCGGCGGCTGGCGCCGGAAACGCCCGCGCCCGGTCTCGAGAATGATCTGGAGCTCGGGATCGATGTCGACCCAGTCCGCGTCCAGGCTGCCGGTCGGCGACTCGATCGTCGTCGGGTTGCCGGTCAAGCGCAGCACGCCCGAAGGGCCGACGCCGAAGAGCGACTGCGCCTTCGCGGAGATCGTGTCGCCGAGCCGGAACGTGACGCCACCGGTCGCGTTGATACGCGAGAGCTCGGTCGCCGCTCCGTCGTCGGTGCCGCGTCCCTCGAGAACGACGCGCCGCGCGTCCATCGTCCACGGCACGCCGGCCTTGTTCGCGCCGTTGAAGTGCACGTCTTGGATCAGCTCGAGCGAACGATTCGTCGCGACCAGGCTCCTCGCGGTCGCGCGATACTTCGTGTCGTCCTCGCCCTTGGCCTTGCTGCGCTTCGTGACGTGGATGTCGGGGTCGAGCGCGTCGATGCGCTCCGAAGTGAAGTCCGCGCGCAGCGCCGTCATTCGGAACGGCAGCTTCTGCGAGGGCAACGAGCCCGAGAGCTGGATGCGCTCGCCGTCGTTGGCCTCGAGGTGCGCCGTCTCGTCGGCGTCGACGCGCAGCCGGTCACCCGCTCCCGCGAAATCGATCTGTCCCGTGCCCTCGAAGCGCACGTTCCCGCGGGCCAGCATCGACTGTTCGCCGCGCGCCCGACCTTGCGCCGCGTGCGTCACGTCGAGCGAGTCGCAGAAGACGTCGATGTCGCTGGTCGTCTTCGTGGCGCCGAGCGCGAGGTGCGCGACGACGTTCCCGCGCGCGAGCATGTCGGTGTTCGACGCGATGCGCGACGCGTCGGTCGCCTTGCTCGAGCGATGGTCGAAACGGTCCGCGGTCACCGCGTCCGCGCTGCGCAGCTCGATCGTCTTCTCGTCCGCCCCCAGGCGCATGCGGACGCCGTCCTTGGCCTCGAGATGGAAGCGGCGCACGACCGACTTGTCGTCGCGGATTTCGAACGCGCGCGTGAAGACCAAGTCTCCGCACGAGAGGTCCGACGCTTCGAAGTTCGAGTTGCCGAACGTCGCGCCATCTGGGAGGCTGAACAGCTTGGCGTCGACGCGGCCGCGCGCGTGCAAGCGCTCCCCGTCGATTTCGACGAACAGGGCTTCGCCGCGGCCGAGCGGAGAAACGAACACCGCGCGCGTCTCGTCGGTGCCCCAAAGCGTGTAGCGCCCCTCGCCCTTCGACTCGAGCCGCTCGCAGAACGCCTCGTCGTCCTTCGACCGGAACACGACGTCGCCCTCGGCGAAGAACGACATCGCGTCGACGCGCAGATCGACCAGATGGTTGCAGCGCGCGAAGAAGCCGTTGTCCCCCTCGACCGAGACTTCGACGCCGAAGCCCTCGACGATGCGCAGCTTCCCGCCGATGCGTTCGAAGGCCAGGCGATCGGGTGTCGTTACGGTGAACGCGCGGCCGTCCTCGAGCTGCCCCGCGAGGCGCGCGCCACCGGAGGCGACGCCGCTGAGCGTCTGCTCGCCGGCGTCGTCGATGACGAGCGTGACCTCGAAGTCCGCCGCTTCGACGGTCGCGTTGGTCGCTTCGATGAACACGCCGCCCGTTCCCGAGAAGGACAGCTCGTTCCCCGCGTCCGTGCGATAGCCCGCGAGTTCGCCGTTCGAGCGCAGGTTGAAGCCGCCGGTGTCGAGCGTTCCGGGGCCGGCGATGCGGTAGTTCCACAGGCCCGGTTCGCGCGAGAGTTCGATCTCCTTCTGGCTGACGATGCGCAGCGTCTCGAACGACGCGGCGTCGGCATCGGAGTTCGCGGTGAGGTTCGCGAGTTGCTCGGCGTCGAGGTCGAGCGCGACGCGCAGCGTCGGCAACCCGTCGGTGAGGCGCGCGTGCGCGAACTCGCCGGCCTTGAAGTCGATCTCGCACTCCTTCGCCGTGAACACGTTGTTGCCCGACGTCCACACGACGTCGCCCTCGAGCTCGACGCGCTCCGGCTCGATGACCTCGGCGGCGTCGAGCGCGCTGCCGATCATGAACAGGTGGTCGCCCTCGAGTGTCGACGTCTCCACGCCGAAGAGCTGCAAGCGCCCGCGTCGATCCACCTCGAACTCGATCGACTGCGGATTGTCGCTTCCCTGACGGCGGACCTGGATCGAACCGCCGTCGAGCGATTCGATGCGCGCGGAGCGCAGGTCCGCGCTGTTCGAACCCCGCTCCGCCGTGCGGCGAAACTCGAGCCAGGGGTTCGTGCGCAGGTCGATCACCTCGGCTTTCCCGCCCGACGCCGCGACTGCATCCGCGTCGTCCGCTGCTTCATGGTTGGGGCGCACGATGTCGATGCGGTAGCTGTCGGCGCCGGCGTCGAACTCGGGCGACTCGATGCGGATCGGCGCCTCTTCCGTCAGCACGAAGTGTGTCGTGAGCGACGCGTCGATCGTCGCGGCCGGAGTCGTGAAGTCGAGCGGCGACACGGGCAGGCCCTTGTCGAAGTGCCCGACCACTTCGGTGAGGTACACCTTGTTCAGGTACGAGGGATGGATGCCTCCGCCCTCGCGGCGCGGCAACCGGGCCGTCTGCGCGTTGATCGTTCCGAGCGTCACGGACTCGTCGGCGCTCGGGTCCTTCACGATGATCGTGACGCGCGTCAGTTCGTCGGCCGAATCGGCGGTGCGGCTGTCCTCGCTCTCGACCTGCAGCGTGACGTTGCCCGTCGCTTCGTCGTACAGGTCCGCGCGGAACGCTCCGCGCATGTTGATCCCGGAGCTGGAGCCCTCGGGAGTCGAGAGCGGTTGGATGTCGCCCGCGTTCTGCGCGAGCGGAGTGTCCTCGGTCGCGTAGCGGCGGTCGAGCCAGTACACGATCGCGAGCCCGCCGGCGAAGAGGACGAGAAAGGCGAGGAGCTTCTTCACTCGGCCGAACGCGTGTGGCGCGTGACGACGTCGTCCCAGACCGCTTTGGCGCGCAGGATCGTCTCGACGAGCTCGCGCACCGCACCGTTGCCCGCGCGCGCGCTCGTGACCAAGTGCGCGCGTTCGCGCACCTCGGCGCATGCATCCGCGGGAGCGACGAACACCGCGGCGCGCGTCGCGAGCGCGAGGTCGGGTACGTCGTCGCCCATCGCGATCGTTTCGTCGGGAGCGACATCGAGCCGCGCCTGAACGCCGGCGAGCACCTCGGCCTTCGGACCCGCGCGCATGTGCAGTTCGTCGACGCCGAGCTCGGCCGCGCGCCGTTCGGTGGCGCGGCAACCGCGACCCGTGATCCACGCGAGCTCGACGCCCGCGCGTGCGAGCCAGACGAGCCCCTGTCCGTCGCGCACGCAGAAGCTCTGCAGCTCCTCGTCGCCGACGTACGTGACGCGCCCGTCGGTCAGCGTTCCGTCGACGTCGAGCACCAGGAGGCGCGCGCGCGCGAGCGCGTTCTGAACCGCTGCGGGAATCGATTCACCGTTCATGCTCGTTCAGACGCGCGTGTCCAAGAGGTCCTGGACGTCGAGTAGGCCGACCGCGCGTCCGTCGTCGTCGACGACGGCGATCTGGTCGATCTTGTTCTCGCGCATGACACGCTCGGCGTCGTCGACGAGCGCTCCCGGCGGGATCGATTTCGGCGAGCGGCCCATGAACTCCTCGACGCTCGCCTCGATGCGCGCGGTCTCGCCGCTCTCGAGCAAGCGGCGCAGGTCGCCGTCGGTGAAGATCCCGAGCAGCGCGCCCTTCTCGTCGACGACGAGCGCCGCGCCCGGGCGACCCGGCGTGCGCGACATGGTCAGGATGACGTCGACGACGCGCATGCGCGGCGTGACGAGCGGGAGCTCCTTGTTCTTGCGCATCAACTCGTCCACGCGCAGCAGCTTGCGCCCGAGCGCGCCGCCCGGGTGATAGCGCGCGTAGTCCTCGCGGCTGAACCCGCGCTCGGACAGGACGACCATCGCGAGCGCATCGCCGAGCGCCATCATGGCCGACGTGCTGGCGGTGGGGGCGAGGCCCAGCGGACACGCCTCGTCGACGCGTCCGATGTCGAGCACGACGTCCGCCAGCCGCCCGAGCGACGACGACGGCACGCCGGTCATGCCGACGATGCAGGCGCCGATGCGGCGCACGTGCGGCAGGAGGCTCTTCACCTCTTCCGTCTCCCCCGAATTCGAAAGGACGAGCACGACGTCGTTCGCCCGGATGCGACCGAGGTCGCCGTGCAGCGCCTCGGTGGGGTGGAGCGCGATGGACGGCGTGCCGGTCGACGCGAAGGTCGCGGACAGCTTGGCGCCGACGAGCCGCGCCTTGCCGACCCCGGTGACGATGAGCTGTCCGTCACAGCTCGCGATGCGCTCGACGGCCTCGTGAAAGCCCGCATCGAGGTGGTCGACGAGCGCTTCGATCGTGCGCGCCTCGAGCCTGATGACCTCGGCTGCCTGGGCGAGGTGGTCGCGCGCGTTCTTGCCTTGGGGGGGGCGTTTCTTGCTCGGCGTCGTCATGGGGGTCGTGCGGAGAGCGTCGCGCACGGCGTGTCTCGTCGCCGATTGTAGGTGAAACGGCATGCGGACCGAGAGCGTCTGGAGCCGAACCGCCGCGCGTCGCGTGGGGCTCGACGTCGATGACGCGCATTTCACGCGCCAGCGAGCCTGCGGCGTGGGGACCGCGACGGATGCCGTGCTATAACGCGCGTTCCCATGTTCGCGTTTCTCCTCCCGGCGCTCGATTCCTCGGCGCTCGAGCCGATCAAAGTCGGCCTGATCATCGCCTTCCTCGTGGTCTCCCTCGGGATCCACGAGGCGGCCCACGGCTGGACGGCGCTGAAGTGCGGAGACACGACCGCGCGCGACCTCGGGCGCATCACGCTGAACCCCTTCGCGCACATCGATCTGTTCATGACGATCGTGCTGCCGCTGATGACGTTCTTCGCGATGGGGTTCCCGTTCGGGGGAGCCAAGCCGGTGCCGGTCGCCTTCCACAACCTGAAGAACCCGGTGCGGGACATGGCGATCGTCGCGATCGCGGGGCCGGCCTCGAACTTCCTGCTCGCGATCCTGTTCTACGTGTTCCGGAAGGTCGCCTACGAGCAGGGGTTCTGGCCGATCGGATCCCTCGGGGACAGCGTGTTGCACGTCACGGTCACGCTGAACCTGGTCCTGGCGGCGTTCAACCTGCTGCCGATCCCGCCGCTCGACGGGTCGCGGGTGATGGCGTGGATGCTGCCGAGCCAGCTGCGCGCGAGCTACGTTCGGCTCGAGCCGTTCGGCCTCCTGATCGTCGTGATCGTCATCACGCAGGTGCCCCAGGTTCGGGGCTTCGTCTTCGACACCGTGACCACGATGGAGCGCGCGGTGGTGTTCATCGCCACCCTGGGGGGAGCATGGTGACTCAGAAGAAGGACTACACGGTCCGCCTCGCCCGGGTGTTCCAAGGCCCGATGGACCTGCTCCTGCACCTCGTGCGCGAGCAGGAGGTCGAGATCCACGAGATCGAGATCGCGCGCATCATCGACGACTACCTCGGCTACCTCGAGCAGCTCGAGGCGCTCGACATCGAGGTGGCGGGCGATTTCCTCGTGATGGCGGCCACGCTGATGGCGATCAAGAGCCGCTCGCTCCTGCCGAACGAGGAGATCGATCTCGAGGACGACCTCGACCCGAAGGACGAGCTGATCCAGCGCCTGATCGAATACCGCCGCTTCCGCAACGCCGCCGACTCGCTCGAGGACGGCATGAAGCAGCGCGCGCGCCAGGTCGAGCGCGGTTACCGCGAGAAGGCGAAGCAGCCCGAGCGCGAGTTCGAGCTCGGCGAGCTGACCGTCTGGGACCTGCTCGCCACCTTCTCGCGCCTGATGCGCGAGACGCTCGCCGATCGACCCCACCACGTCCAGTCGGACCCGCGCCCGCTGCGCTACTACGTCGATCAGGTCGTGCATCGCCTGCGGACGGGCGAGCACCTCAGCCTCCGCGGCCTGATGGGCAGTTTCGACGAGCTGCCGCCCAAGGAGGCGCTCATCGGGTCGTTCTGCGCGCTCCTCGAGCTCGTCCGCCTCGAGCTGATCGAGGTCCGGCAGGCCGAGGACGTCGACGACATCCACATCCGCATCCGTCCGGAGCACGACCGGGATCTCGAGACCGTCGTCGGCGACTCCGTGTTCGACGAGGAGGACCTCAAGTCCGGCGGGCACGCGGATGCCGACGACGAATCACCTTTGGATTCCGAGGTCTCGGTCCCAGAAGAGGAGCCCTCGTCGAACGAGGCGCCTCGCTGAGCGCGAAACGGCGTTCGACCCTGGACGCCAACGAGACCCGACCGCATCATTCCCGGCCTTCCCTTTCGAAGAGCCCACGCCCCCGATCCGATCCCCATGAGCAACGCAGCCGAAGTCACCGATAACCAGTGGGAAAGCGCCGTTCTGGAGAGCGATGTGCCCGTTCTCGTCGATTTTTGGGCCGAATGGTGCGCGCCCTGTCGTGCGATGGGGCCGTACGTGGACAAGCTCGCCGAAGAGTACGAGGGCAAGCTGAAGGTCCTGAAGATCAACACCCAGGACAACCCCGAAGTGCCGGCCAAGTACGGCATCACCGCCATCCCGACCTTCCTCCTCATCAAGGGGGGCGAGGTCGTGAAGCAGATGGTCGGCAGCCAGAAGTACGACGAGCTGAAGAACGTCGTCGAGGCCAACCTCTAAAGGTCTCGGCCTTCGGGCCGGCGCCACGGCGTGCGATTCGTCTTTCTCGGATCTCCCCCGTTCGCGACGCCGGTCCTGGAACGGCTGCTCGATTCGCCGCACGTTCCCGCGCTCGTCGTCACGCCGCCCGCCCGCCCGCGCGGTCGCGGCCGCGGACTCGAACCCTCGCCGGTCGCCACGCTCGCGCGTGAGGCCGGCGTCTCCGTATTGGAGCCGGGATCGGTGCGCGACGAGGCCTTCCTCGACGCGCTGCGCGCCGTCGACGCCGACGTGTTCCTCGTGGTCAGCTACGGCGAGCTCCTGCGGCAGAGCTTCCTCGACCTGCCGAAGGACGTCTGCCTCAACGTGCACCCCTCGCTCCTGCCGCGTCACCGCGGAGCGACTCCGATCCCCGCTGCGCTCCTCGCCGGCGACCGCACGACCGGTGTGTCGATCCAGCGTGTCGTGCTCGAGCTCGACGCCGGCGACATCCTCGTCGCGCGCGAGGCCGACATCCTGCCGGGCGAAACGGCGGGCGAGCTCGCCGGACGCCTGGCCACGCTGTCGGGCGAGCTGGTGATCGACGCGCTCGACCTCGTCGCGGCCGGCGACGCGACGTACACGCCGCAGGACGAGTCCGCGATCACGTTCTGCACGCGCCTCACGAAGCAGGACGGCGAGGTCGATTGGGCGGGCTCCGCCGCCGACGTCGACCGCCGCGTGCGCGCGATGAACCCGTGGCCGCTCGCGTTCTCGCACCTGCACGGCCTCGGCGGAGGTGCGGTCAAGATCGCGATCCACAGCGGAGCGCCGCTCGCGACGCCGTCGGATGCCCGCGCGAGCGCGCCGGGTACGCTGCTCGCGAGCCGCGACCGACTCGTCGTCGCGTGCGGCGTGGGCGCGTACGAAATCACGCTGCTCCAGGCGCCCGGCAAGCGCGCCCTGCCCGCCCCGGACTTCCTGCGCGGCGCACGCATCGACGCTGGCGCGCACTTCGGCGGCGACCCATCGGTCACGAGCAACGGGACGATCGCATGACACGGCAAGCGGCTTGGGAGATTCTGCGGTCGGGGAGCGAGGCGCCGTCGCGCGACGTCGATCGCGTGTGCGCGCGCCATCAGCTCGACGCGCGCGACCGCGGGCTCGTGCGCGCGATCGTCGGCACCGAGATTCGTCGGCGCGCGACGCTGCGTGCGATCGTCGACACGTTCGCGACGCGCAAGCCCAAGCCCGACCTGATCGCGCACCTCCACATCGGGCTCGTCCAGATCCTGTTCATGGACAAGATCCCGGACCACGCCGCCGTGTCGGAGACCTGCCGTTCCGTTTCGTACACGTGCGGGCAGTCGAAGGTCGCGTTCATTCACGGCGTGCTGCAGAGCGTCCTGCGCGCGCGCGTCGAAGGCGTCTCCGGCGATCCGCGGCGTGATCTCGTCGGTCGCGACCTGCACGTCGACCGCGACGTGTTCCGCGATCCGGTCAAGCACCCGCTGCTTTGGGCGGAGGACGCGCTGTCGATTCCGTCGGCCTTGATGAAGCGCTGGACGCGACGCCTGCGCCGCGAGCGCGCCGAACGGCTCGCGCGCTACTTCCTCACGGAGCCGCCGCTCGTCCTGCGCGCCGTCGCCGACCGCGACGCGATGATCGCCGAGCTCGCAGCGGCCGACGTCGAGGCACGCCCCGGATCGCTCGACACGTCGATCGTCTGCTCCGCGGCCATGACGGGCGCCGTGACGTCCACCGAAGCGTTCACGCAGGGTCGGCTCACGGTGCAGGGCGAGACGGCGACGCGCGCCGCGTTCCTGATGCAGGCACAGCCGGGCGAGCGCTTGCTCGATCTGTGCGCGGCGCCGGGCGGCAAGACCGCCGTGCTCGCGAGCAGCGGCGCCGATGTCGTCGCAGCCGATGTCGACGATACGCGCCTCGACCGCGCGCGCCAGACGTGCGAGCGCATGGGCGTCGAGGAGCGCGTCGAGTTCGTCGTGTCCGACGGCGGGCGCGCGTTCGGCGGCCAGCTGTTCGACGGCGTCCTGCTCGACGCGCCCTGCTCGAACACCGGCGTGCTCGGTGCGCGACCCGAGGCGCGCTGGCGTTTCGGACCACGCTCGATGGCGTCGCTCGCCGAGCTGCAGACGCGTTTGCTCGCGGAGGGCGCCGAGCTCGTGCGCCCCGGCGGGCGGCTCGTGTGGTCCACGTGCAGCGTCGAGCCCGAGGAGAACGGGCGGCGCGTCGCGAACTTCCTCGCCGAACACGAGGACTGGGAGCTCGAGGAAGATCACACCTCGATCCCGGACGGGGAGCACGGTCCCTGGGACGGCGGGTACGCGGCCCGTCTCCGACGCGCATCGAAACCCTGACGCGTCCGGCGGCTATCCTGTTCCCATGGCGCAGCGACGACAGGAACCGGAACCCGAGGTCGAGCGCCGTGTGCGTGCGAGTGGCGGCGCGTCACCGCAAGTGTTCGCGCTGATGCTCGTCGTGCTGTTCGTCGCCGCGGCCGGCGCGGCGTACGTCTTCTTCGGCGCGAAAGCGCAGAACCGGGCCGCCGAACGGGCCGACGCGCCGGTCGTCGAGGAAGTGGATCCGTTCGCGGGGCTGCCGCCGGAAGAACCGCCGCCGCGGCGCGGCGAGTAGCGACCGCTCGGGCCTACGGCAACGCGAGTTCGCCGCCGCCCGTTTCGCTCCACCACGCGAGCGCGCGCTGCTTCAGCTCCGCCATCGTGCCGGCGAGCGCGGGATCTGCCGCGAGGTTGTTCAGCTCGTAGGGATCCGCATCGAGGTCGAACAGATCCTCGTCGCCGCGCGCGCGTTCGGGATACGGGCTCGAGTTGGATTGGATCTTGAGGCTGGCGTCGTTCGAGCGCCGGACATCGTCGAGGTAGAGGATGTACTTGTAGCGCTCGGTCCGCGCCCACAGCGCGTAGGCATCGCGTGCCGGATTCGCGCGCTCGCTCGTTGGCTGCTTCGGATACGCCGCGCCGAAGAGCGCGTCGCGTCCGACGAACGCGTCGCCTTCGATCCGCGGGCGCAGGCTCTCGCCCTGGCAGGTGTCCGTCGGCGTCGCGCCGCAGTAATCGAGCATCGTCGCGTAGAGATCGACGAACGAGACGAGGTCGCCGAACTCCTTGCCGGCCGGAATCCCGTTCGCCCACGACAGGATCGCCGGCGTGCGCAAGCCCTTGTCGAACGCCGTGCCCTTCGACGGCAACCCGTTCGCGTAGCCGTTGTCGATCACGAACAGGAACAGCGTGTCGTCGAGCTCGCCCAGACGCTCGAGTTCGTTGCGCAACTCTTGGATCGAGTCGTCGAGCCACGACTCCATCGCGAGGCTCAGATGCTCCTCGTGCCGATAGACCTCGGGGTCGGTCGTGAGCCACGCGGGGATCTCGATCTCGGCCGGGTCGAAGCGCTCGAGGTAGCGCGCGGGGGGATCGTGCGGCACGTGGGGCAGCATCGGAGCCCACCAAACGAAGAACGGTTGATCGCGATCGAGCGCGCCGAGCCACTCGAAGAGGTGCTCCTGCCCGAGGCGCGCGAACGTCTCGTAGTTGAGGATGCTGTAGTTCTCGAAGCCCATCAGCCGCGGGCTGTACTCCCAGAACTTGCCCTCGCCGAAGGAGAGGTAGCCCGCCTCGCCCAGCCGGTTCGCGAGCGCCGTGTCCGGATCGATGTGGTCGGCCGCGACGTTGAAGTAGACGCCGTTCTGATGCGGCCACTCGCCGGTGAGGAGCGAGGCCTGGGCCGGACGGCAGCGCGACATCGGCGCGAAGGCGTGGGTGAAGAGCACGCCGCTCGCGGCGAGCGCGTCGATCGTCGGCGTCTTCGCGTTGGCGTTCGCCGCGTGGCGATTTATGAACCTCAGTCAAACCGAAGACCCCGAAGAAGAATCCGCGTCCTATGAAGCCGAAACTTGGGACTCAAGCTTCGAGGACGATGCGGGGGACTTCCTAGGGGTCGAGCTCGCGATGGACTCGCCGCAGGAGCCTTTCGTTCCC